>JBDSSY010000235.1:0-2788 GCA_039928585.1 Gemmatimonadaceae bacterium
GACGCCGAGACCTCGGTAATGGCGGCCGGCGCTCCCACCGCGCGCACCGCACCGCCGCGCGTCTCGATCCGCGCAAGCTGGCCCGTGGCGTAGTACTCGAGCAGCGCCTTCTCGTACGGCGACGAGAGAAGACTCATGTAGGTCGGCGTCTTGTTTTTCGTACCGGCGGTGGTCATCCGCACCAGCGGCCCGTCGGCGATGGCGAGCTGCTTCGGCGCCGCGGCGCGCGGCTCGGGCACGAGCACCGCATACACCGCGCTGCCGTCGGGCGACCAGTCGAGCGTCGTCGAGAGCACGGGCAGCGCCGCGCGCGCGCTCAGCCGTCGCGACGCGCCGGTCCGCGCATCGGCCACGTACACATGCGATGCATCATCGGTGTTCACGAGGAAGGCGATCGACGATCCGTCGGGCGACCAGGTCGGGGCCGACGCGGTGGCGCCCGCAGGAATTTCGAGGCGGATTTTCACTCCCGTCTCCGCGTTCACGATCTCGATGGCGGACAGTCCACGCGTGGTGAGCTGGCGCGCGCGGTTGGCGCGCGGATCCACCTGCAACCCACCGAGGTAGACGTGCGGCTTGCCGAACTTCTGGTTGATGCCGAGTCCCTCGTTGTGCGTCGCCAGGAAGTGGCGCTTGTCCGGGCTCGGCATCGCGAGCGTGGAGTTCTGCTGGCGCGGTGCCGTGACGAGTCTCGCCACCTCCGGCGGCGGCGTGACGAACCGCTCCTGCGTCAGCAGCGCGCGGGCGGCTTCCACCGACTGCTGCGCCGCGAGCGGCAGCGGAGCAGCGAAGAAGAGCACGCCGGCGGCGAGCACGGGCCGGACGTATGCGCGCGGGGAAAGTCGCGTCATGCTGAAGCTCCAGAGGTGGATGGACGAGTCGGCGGCGTGCCGCTCCCCTAGTATAAGCCGCGCCCGCGAGCTTCGTTGAGCCGCATAAACGGGGTTCTGGATGCTGCCTTCGCGATAGCGCTTCCGCCCTGCCCGTCCGCAACATCACACCAGCGCTGCTTCGCCCATGCCCCACACCGGCGCCGTCCGCGGCATCGTCCTCCTCGCCCGCGCCGGTTACGCCGCGAAGGGCATCGTCTACATCGTCATCGGCGCGCTCGCGGCCCGCGTGGCCGCGGGATCGGGTGGCGAGACGACGGACCAGCACGGCGCGCTCGCCGCCATTCGCGGTGGACCGTTCGGCACCATCGCGCTCGCCGTGATCGGCGTCGGCCTGCTGGGCTACATGACCTGGCGCCTCGTCGCCGCCGCCACCGATGCCGAAGGCGACGGGTCGGACCCGACGAGCATCGGCAAGCGACTCCAGTACGCTGCGCGCGGCATCGCGTACGGTCTGCTCGGTGTCTCCGCGTTGCGCGCCATGGACAACGGCGGTCGCGACAGTGGTGGCAACGCGCAGCGGACACGGGACTGGACGGCTCGCCTGCTCGACCTGCCGTACGGCCGCGCGCTCGTCGTTGCCGCCGGACTCGGCGTCATCGGCTACGCCGGCTATCAGGTATATCGCGCCGGCACCGACAAGGTGAAGAAGCACCTGGACCTCGCCGGCGCCGGACCGGGCCGCGCCGAGTGGGTCGTGCGGCTCGGGCGGTTCGGCATCGTGGCGCGCGCCGTCGTGTTCGCCCTCATCGGCGCCTTTCTCGTGAGGGCCGGCATGCATCGCGACTCGAGCGAGGCGGGCGGCATCGCGCAATCACTCGACGCCGTAGCCGGCGCGCCCTATGGCCGCATTGCCCTGGGCGCCGTGGCCATGGGCCTCGTGGCGTACGGCATGTACCAGCTCGCCACCGCGCGGTACCGGCGTATTCGGGCGATGGGACGAACGGCAAACGGCAAACTGTGAACCGTGAACCGTGAACCGTGAACCGTGAACCGTGAACCGTGAACCGTGAACCGTGAACCGTGAACCGCCACTGCGTTCACGGTTCACCGTTCACCGATTTACCCACCTACCCACCTACCCACCTACCCACCTACGGTCTTGCCGTTTTCAGTTCAGGCAGCAACACGAACCGCGCGAAATTCCCCTGATTCAGGAACTTGTTCGCCGATGCCTGGATCTTCGCTGGCGTCAGTGCGCGAATGGCCGTCTCGTCGAGAAGGCCGGCGAGATCCTCCCCCGCTTGATCGCGCGACTCGATGTTCACGCGCCAGAAGCTGTTCAGCTTGAGCGAGGTCTCCAGCGCCCGCAGTTGCTGCGCCTTCACCTTCTCCACATCCGCCGCGCTCGGCCCCACCCGCTTCAACGTGTCGATGAACGCCAGCACGCTCGGCGCCAGCGTCTCCACGTTCTCCGGCGACGATCCATACGACAGCTGCACCGTGTACTCCGGCCGCGGCACGCGCGTCGCACCGCCGCCCACGTTGGCGCTGTACGTGCCGCCCAGCTTCTCGCGCAGCACTTCGTTCAGCTTGATCTGCATGTAGTCGATCAGCGATCGCAGCGACGCACGGTTTTCCGGCGAGTACTCGAACGCGCCGGTGTACATCATCATCGTGCGCGCCTTCGGCTCGATGCCCTTGCGCACGACACGGCTGATCGCGCCCGTGGGCGGACCGCTGCTCACGTTGCGCCACATCTCCTTTCTGCCGGCGCCGGGGAGCGACGCGAGGTACTTCTCCACCATCGGCCGCAGCGACGTGGTGTCCACGTTGCCGACGAACAGGAAGGTGTAGTTGCCCGCATCCGCGAACCGCGCGCGGTAGAAGGCGAGGGCCTTCTCCGCATCCACCTCGGCAAAGGTCGCCACGCTCACCGGCCGCGCGCGGAACGAGCG
>JBDSSY010000236.1:0-12607 GCA_039928585.1 Gemmatimonadaceae bacterium
AGGTGTACGAAGTCGACGGCGACCAGGTGCTCGCCGGCGCGGTACCGATTCTCAATGCGGCCAACAAGGTCGTGGGCGGCGTCGTGGCCACCGGGCGCGCGGATGCGCTCCTGGCCGACGCTCGGCGCGCTGTCGTCGATCTCGCGCTCTACGCAGCGCTCGCGTTTTCACTCGCCGTGGGAATGGCCTACCTGGCGGCGAAGCAGCTCACCAGCGGCATGATCGATCTGTCGGGACAGGCCGCCCGCGTCGCACAGGGGGACCTGCGGGAGGCACTGGCATTCCAATCCGACGACGAAGTCGGCCAGCTCGCGGGCTCGTTCCGTGAGATGACGGCGGGCCTGCGCATGCTCGTCACGGAACTGGACACGGGCGCCGGTGACATCGCGGCTACGGCGGAGGAGCTGGCATCGAGCGCTCAGGAAATGACGGCATCCACCGAAGAGGTATCCGGCGCGGCGAACGCCATCGCCGACGCGGCATCGTCGCAGACGCGCGGAATCGCGATTGCTTCGGAAGCGTCGGGACGCGTCGCCGCGCGCGCCGTGTCCGTCGCGACGCATGCCGAGCAGGCGCGGAATGCCGCCGACGTCGCGCAGCGCACGACGCGGCGCGGTACCGTGGCGGCCGATCAGGCGCTCGCCGCAATGGCCGAGATCAGCGCGGTCACCGGCGCCGCCGTTCCGGCCGTCGTCGAGCTCGGGGAAAAGTCCCAACGCATCGGCAAGATCACCGACGCCATCGGCGCGATCGCACGGCAGACGAACCTGCTGGCCCTCAACGCCGCGATCGAGGCTTCACGCGCTGGCGAACATGGCCGCGGGTTCGCCGTCGTCGCGGACGAAGTGCGCAAGCTGGCCGGCGAGAGCGCCCGCGCGCTCGACCAGATCCGGAAGCTCGCCGCCGAAATCCGCACGAGCGCCGTGAAGACCGAAGAGCAGATCCTCATTGCGAGCGACCGCGTCACCGCCGGTGAAGCAGTCATCCGGGCGAGCGCCGAGGCGCTGACACAGATCGATCGCGAGATCACGAGCGCTCGCGCGGCGGCGGACCGGATCGTCGAGGTCGCGGAAGCGCAGCGCGGCGAGGCCGAGTCGCTCGCCAATGAGATCGAGGCACTCTCCGCGACGGCGGAGATGAATTCCGCCACCGCCGAGCAGGTGAGCGCGGTCGTCGAGGAGCAATCAGCGGCGATGACGAACATCGCGAGCTCCAGCCAGCACCTCGCTGAGGTGGCCGAACGGCTCAAGCGCTCATTGCGGCGGTTCGAGCTGTAGCAGCGCCGTGCCGGTGACCATGACATGAGCAATCCGCTCGCGCTCCTGCCCATGGCCATCGCGGCCGGGCGCGGACGCGTGAACGAGTTCGAAGCGCAGCAGCTCGTCGCCGCCGGCTTCACGCTCCTTCAGCGCAGCGCGGCACTCGTCCGCGCGCTGAGTGGCCGCCGCGCGGCAATCCTGCTGCCCACGTCTCCCGCGTACGTCACCGCGCTCGCGGCGAGCGACGGACGCGGCGCAGTGCTCATCGATCCGCTCGCGTCCCTAGCCGGGATCGCGTTCCAGTGTGCGGACGCCGACGTGGGCGCCATTTTCACCCGGTCGTCGCTCGTGGCGCGCGTGCCCGCGGGCATGACCGTCGTCCTCCTGGACGACGCACCACGGAGTGCGCGCGTCATTGCCCAGGGCGCCAGCCGCCTCGTGGACCTGGGCTCACATCATGGCCTGTCGCTGGCAGGAGAACGTGACGCGGCTGGTCGCGACGAGGAGGCGGCGATCATCTATCGCTCCACCATGGCCGTCTCACCGCTCGGCGCGGTGCTCACGCATGCCAACCTGCTGGCGACCGCGCGCGCGAGCGTGCTGGCGTCTGGTACCTCGGCCGACGACCACGTGCTCGCGCTGCTGCCGTTTGCCAGGGCATTCGGCCTCACCGCCACGGGCGTGGCGCCCCTGCTCGCCGGCGCGCGCGTGACGACGATGGATCGCGCGCACCCCGTTCGCGCGTGGGAGCAACTCGGCAACGGGGTCACGCATCTCGTCGGGGTGCCCTCCCTGTTCGGAGCCATGCTCGCGGCTGTGGAACGCCGACCGAAGGTCGTACGCCATGGCGCGCTACGCGTCTGCGTGTGCGGTGGCGGCGCACTGTCGGTCGAACTGCAGGACCGCTGGGCGGACGTGACTGGCGTCGAGTTGCGGCAGGGATATGGAGTGACCGAGGCATCAGCCGCGTGCCTGTTCAACGACGTCGCGCATTCGAACGTGCGCGGTACGGTCGGCCGCCCACTCCCGGGCGTGGAGATCGCCATTCTGCCCCTGGACGAGTTCATGTCCACATCGGAGCGCGCGGCCACATCGGCGACGACGCCCGTCGCGGATGGCGTGACCGGGGAAATCTGCGTGCGAGGCGGCAACGTGTTCCGCGGCTATCTCCATGACCGCGCCGGCACGCGCACCCCGCGGAACGAATGGCTACGCACCGGCGACCTGGGCTCGAGAAACGCTGATGGGACGGTCACCGTGCGTGGATCGGACCTGATCGATGGCCTCGAGCGACGCAGGGCGACCACCCGCTGACGGCCTACGCCAGGACGCGTGCGGGCGCGGAGGTATCCCGGTGGATGACCGGCATGCCGTACGGCGCCGTGGAGCGGCGTACGACGGTGAGACGGCCCGCGTCCGACGCACGCACCAGCGCGGCGACGACCTCCGGGTCGAACTGCTTGCCGCTGCAGACTCGCAGGTCCTTGATGGCGTCCGCGACGCTGAGTCCGTCCGGGCGGTACGGCCGGTTGCTCGTCATCGCGTCGAACGCGTCGGCGGCAGCAGCGATGCGCGCTTCGAGCGGAATCGCTGCGGCGGTGAGGTGATCCGGCACGCCGTGACCGTCGAACCGCTCGTGGTGTGAGCGTACGATATTGAGTGCCACGGGTGTTTCGGCGAGCAAGGGCGCGAGGATGCGCCAGCCGACGACCGGATGCGTCATGATGTGCTCGTACTCGAGATCGGTGAGCTTGCCGGGCTTGTTCAGGACGTCCTCGCGCACTCCGATCTTGCCGATGTCGTGCACGTGTCCGCCGAGCTCGATCTGCCGGAGCATCTCGCCATCGAGGCCGAGCTCGCGGGCGATGACAGCCGAATACATGCTCACGCGCACGGAGTGGCCGCGGGTGTACGGATCCTTGAGCTCGAGCACCTCGGCCAGCGACTGGATGCTCGTCATGAACAGCTCTTCCAACCGCCGCGCCTGAACGGCCACCTTCTCCTGCAGGCTTCGCTGGTAGCCGCGATTCTCCAGCACCAAGCGGCGGTTCTCCATCGCCTGCGCGACGCGGGCGCGCACCTCTTCCAGGTGGAATGGCTTGGTCAGGTAGTCCATCGCACCGATCGCGAGGCAACTCACGGCCACTTCCACATCGGCCACCGCGGTGATCATCATGACCGCAACGTCGGGCCATCGCGCGCGCGTTTGCCGCAGCAGCTCGAGCCCGTCCATCTTCGGCATACGCAAGTCGGATATCACCAGCGTCATCGGATGGCGCTGCAGGAGCGCCAACGCTTCCTCGCCGTTCGACGCCTCCACGCAGGTGAAGCCTTCCGTCTTCATCAGGTGCACGAGCACTTGACGGAGGCGTGGCTCGTCATCCACGACGAGGCAGTACGGAGATTCGGTAGTTGATTCGGCGGTCATCTCGTGGGTAGCTACTTCACGTACGCGCTGCATCGTGTGCGACGTCCTCGCCGCCCACTCGCTCCTCGGTTACCTTGGTCCGCACGACTCTACCTGGAGCAGTCTCGGCATGACGCGCGTTTTCGACGACGATCTTGAAGCTGGGTTCGCTACTCGAGCCATCCACGCCGGGCAGCGTCCGGAGCCCCTGGCCGGCGCCATCATGACGCCCGTCTACCTCACCTCCACATACGTGCAGGAGGGGCTGGGTCAGAACAAGGGGTACGAGTACGCGCGCGGCAAGAATCCGACGCGGGAAGCGCTCGAGCGCAACGTCGCCGCGCTGGAGGGCGGCCGGCACGGCTTCGCCTTCGGGTCGGGGATGGGGTGCGTCACCTCGATGATGATGCTGTTCAAGGCTGGCGACCACATCGTCTGCAGCGAGAACATGTATGGTGGCGTGTTTCGCCTGTTCGACAAGCTTCTCGGCAACTACGGGCTGACGTTTTCCTGGGTGGATACGCGCGATCCGCAGCGCATCGCCGATGCGATGACGCCGAAGACGCGGCTCGTGTTCGTCGAGACTCCGTCCAACCCCCTGATGCGCATCACCGATCTGCGTGCCGCGGCCGACATCGCCCACAAGGGCAAGGCGCTGTTGCTCGTGGACAACACCTTCTCGTCGCCCTTCTTCCAGAAACCGTTCGCGTTCGGCGCGGACATGATCTACCACTCCACGACGAAGTACCTGAACGGGCACTCGGACATGATCGGCGGCATCGCGATCCTGAACGACGACGACCTCGCGACGCGATTGCAGTTCATCCTGAACGCGGCGGGCGCCGTGCCGGGCCCGTTCGACGCATGGCTCGCACTGCGCGGTACCAAGACCCTGCACTTGCGGATGCCGCGACACGACGAGAATGGGCGACACATCGCCGCGTGGCTTGCGGACAGGCTCGGCGCGGAGCGCGTGATCTACCCGGGGCTCGCATCGCATCCGCAGCACGCACTCGCCAAGGCGCAGATGACGGGGTTCGGCGGCATGATCTCCGTCGAGCTGGGAACGAAGGAGCAGGCGAACACGGTGCTGAGCCGGTGCCGCCTGTTCTCGCTCGCCGAATCGCTTGGTGGGGTGGAGAGCCTCATCAGCCACCCGGCCTCGATGACCCATGCGAGCGTCGAGCCGGCGCGCCGCGCCCAGCTCGGAATCACCGAAGGGCTGATCCGGCTGAGCTGCGGTGTCGAGGACGTGGAAGACCTGCTGGCGGATCTGGAGCAGGCACTCAACAGCCAGTGAACCGTGAACCGTGACGGAGGAAACGACGTTACGGTTCACGGTTCACGGTCGACGGTTCACGGGCTGTTGACACTTTCCCGCCACGAGCCCCGTAGTACGGAACATCACCGTCCAGGAGCGCGCTCGTGCCGATCGTCCTGCCACAGATTTCCTCCCGCACGTGGGAGCATCCCGCCGACCGGGCCGCACTCGACACCCTGCGGGCGATTCCCGGCTTCGACGAGGTCGTTCGCAAGACGGCGGGCTTCATCAGCGAGCGCGGCGTGCGACAGCTCTTCCTCGCCAATGCTGTGCAGGTCGGCGCGCTCCAGCGCCCGCGTCTTCACGCATTGCTCGCCGATGTGTGCGGCACGCTCGACTGGCCGATCCATCCCGAGCTGTACGTCACTCAATCGTCGAAGGTGAACGCGTTCGCCATCGGCTTCGAGCGGCCGTTCATCGTCATCACCTCCGGTGCGCTGGAACTGCTCGACGGAGACGAGGAGCGGCGATTCCTGCTGGCGCACGAGCTCGGGCACATCATGAGCGATCACATGGTCTACCGCACGGTGGCTCATGTCATCCTCACGATCGGCACGCTGGCCCGGCTTCCGGTGGGACTCGCACTCCTGCCCTTTCAGCTCGCGTTGCTCGAATGGCATCGCAAGAGCGAGCTCTCCACCGATCGTGCCGGCCTCCTCGCCGTGCAGGATGTCGCCGTGGCCCAGCGCGCGTTCATGAAGCTCGCGGGTGGGCAGGAATTCGGTGACACGGCGAGCGTGGTCGATTTCATGCGCCAGGCTGCGGCCTACGAGGCCGGCGGCGATGGGTGGGACCGCATCTTCAGGATTCTCAACACCGCATTCCGCGAGCATCCCTTCAACACCGTGCGCGCGGGCGAGCTGGAGCGGTGGCGTCTCGGTGGGCAGTACGACACCATCCTCGCCGGCACGTACGCGCGTCGGGGTGAGGCGAGTGCGTCGCTGAGCGACGACTTTGCGGATGCGTCCTCGTACTATTCCGCCCGTGCCCGTCGCGCGGCCGACGACGTGAGCGACGCCATGCGTCGCGCTGCCGACGCCTTCAGGGAAGCCTTTCGCGGATCCGACGCACCGCCGAGCGCCTCCGCGGTGGACCCGATACCTCCGGTGTAGCGCCTACCGCGCGCCCGCGATCAGTGCCTTGAATCGCGGGTGCGCCTGGAGCTGCGGGTCCTTCCACCACAGCGACGTTTTCGTCGCGAAGCCCTTCCGATGTTGCGGATTCGCGGCGAGATAGCTCTCGAGCAGCCGCACGGCCTCGTCGTAGTCCTTGAGAAATACCCGAGCGATGGCCTCATCCCCCACGAGCTCGTGCTCCGGGTCGATGTCCGGCGTCCCGCGCGCGCGCACGAGGACGGCACGCGCGCTGTCCTTCAAACCGGCGCGCGCCAGCACCGCCGCCGTCATTATGCGCGCGTGGCGGCCCGTCTTTGCGGTGTCCTTCGCGAGCGTGCGCACTCGCATGGAATCGACCAGGCGCCACGCCTCGTCCGGATCGGCCAGCCGCGCCTTCGTCATCAACAGCAAGAGCTGGCACTCCACGAAGGAAACGTCGCGCGGGAAGCGTCGGTGTCCTTCGGCACACCACTTTCCAGCTTCAGGGAACTGCTCCATGTCGTGCGACGTCGCGAACAGCCGCCACAGTACGGCGCGCGCATTCGTCAGGTACGCGTCGGCGGCGTACGCCTTCTGCGCGGCATTCAGCGCATCCTGCACATTATGGTTGTTGTACGCCAGGCTGCTGAGCGTGACCCACGCGCCCGCCTGTGACGGGTTCTGATCCACGGCGGCGCGGAGATCCGCTTCGGCGCGTTCGAGCGTGCGCTGGTAATCCGGCCCTTCACTGAGCAGTTGCAACTCCACGCGAAGGTACTGCAGCTTGCCGCGATACTCGAGTGCGTCGGCCGAACGCGGGTCGACCGCCAGCGCGCGCGTCACGTGCGCAAGTCCGCTGTCGATCGACGCCGCTGCCAGCACCGGCTGCGCGCGTTGCGCGCGCGCACGCTGGAACGATATCATGGCCCGTACGATCGGCGGTTGAACCCACGAGGGATCGAGTTTTTCCGCGCGCGCGAGCTGCAGTTCGGCATCGCCCAGCAGCTGGGTCGCCGTCGCGACGGCCCCCTGCTTGACGAGCGAATCGGCGTCCTTCCGGCGCTTCTCGGCACGCTGCACCAACGTCCACGCTTCGGAGTTGCTCGAGCCTTGACGTGCGGACTTGAGCTTCACCTCGTCGCCGAGGTGTTTGCGGAGGAATTCGGCCACGTGCTTCGACAGCTCGCCCTGCGCCGCAAGCGCGTTCGCTGTATCCACGTCGAACTTTTCTGCCTTGATCTCCACACCGCTCACGGCATCCACGAGCCGAACCGTCACCCGCGCGCCCGTCTCCGACGACTCCACCTCTCCGCGCACGACCGTGCCGACGTTCAACGTGCGCTGAATCGAGTCCTGCGCCGTCTCGTACGGCACCCCCCGGAAGAGTCGCACGCCGTTCTTCGATACGACGTCCAGTACGGGCACCCGCGACAATTCGTCGATCAGCGACTCGGTCAGTCCATCCGCCAGAAATCGGAGTGAACCATCCTTGCTCTCGTCGGCGAAGTAGAGCACGCCCACATGCCGCGAATCGGCATCGCGGTTGACGTCGCCCGCTGACAGTGACGTTGGCGGCGAGAGAAACGCCTTCGCGGCCACCACGGTGCCGGCGATCACGAGCACGCTCGCCGCGACGCCCATCATGCTGCGCCGCCGATTCCATCCGCGCTTGCCGTGCGCGGCGCGGTATGCCGCCGTGTACATCGGCGTGCTTTTCGCGAAGGTCGACGTCATGCCGGGATTCCCGCTGAGCAATGCGTCCTTGAACTCGTCGACGGTCGCGAAGCGGTCGGCCGGCGTCTTTTCGAGGGCGTGAACGATCACGGCCTCCACATCCTCGGGCACGCTCGACCGCACCATGCGAATGGACGGCACCGCCTGCATCGTGTGACGGGCCATGATGGCCATGGCGTTCGGTCCCGTGAACGGCACCTGTCCCACGAGCATTTCGTACAGCACGCACGCCAGTGCATAGACGTCGCTGCGTCCATCCACCTTCTCCCCGGTAAACTGCTCCGGGCTCATGTACGCCGCCGTGCCGATCGACATGCCGGTCTGCGTCAGCTTCTCGGCGCCCACGTCCTGCACCAGGCGCGCGATGCCAAAGTCCGCGACGACGGCGTGGCCGCTCTGGATGAGAATGTTCTCCGGCTTGATGTCGCGGTGCACCACGCCCTGCGAATGCGCGTATGCCAACGCATCGGCCACCTCGCAGGTGATCGCGATGGCCTCCTCGATGGGGAGCTGCGACTCGCGATCCAGACGTGCGCGCAGTGACTCGCCCTGGATGAAGGGCATCACATAAAAGAGCAGACCGTCCGCGCTGCCCGAATCGTACGCGGGCAAAATGTTCGGATGGCTGAGGCGTGCAGCGATCTGGATCTCGCGCCGGAACCGCTCGGCGTCGATCGACGAGGTAAACTCGCGGTTCAACACCTTCACGGCGACGTCGCGCCCGTGCGGCACGTCTTCCGCGAGATACACAACGGCCATGCCCCCCCGTCCGATTTCGCGTTGCACGCGATAGCGGGCGGGGAGTGCGATCTGAAGCTCTTCGAGCGGCACCTGCGTCACCCCCCGGCGTCGTGAGGTACGTAAACATATTACGCTTTCCGGCTCGCTCCGCTAGAGGCGGTTTGAGGCTCCTCGCCTGAACGCGCCCCAGACCCCGGCCGGCGACCCCAGGCTAGATTGCGCGCCATGCGCGTCCTGATCGTCGGTGGAGGGGGTCGCGAGCATGCGCTCGCATGGCGGTTTCGCCGAGACGACCCGGGCCTCGAGGTGATCGCCGCTCCCGGCAATCCGGGAATCGCCGGGCTCGGCGAGTGCGTGCCCCTGGCTGCCACGGACCTGATCGGCCTGCAGACACTCGCCATCGACCGGAGGGTAGACCTCACGATCGTGGGGCCGGAAGCGCCGCTCGCCGCCGGCATCGTCGATCGCTTTCGCGCGGCCGGGCTGGCCATCTTCGGCCCAACGCAGGCCGCGGCCGAGATCGAGACGTCCAAGGCGTTCGCCAAGCAGCTCATGCTGGACGCGGGCGTTCCGACGGCACGCGCCGAGATGCACACGGAATCAGCAGCGGCACGGGCGGCCGCTCGTCGCTTCGGTGCGCCCGTGGTGGTGAAAGCCTCCGGACTCGCTGCCGGCAAGGGCGTGATCGTCTGCCCGCGTATCGAGGACGCCGACGCGGCAATCGAGAGCATGCTCGAGGCCAACCGGTTCGGCGTTGCCGGCTCCCAAGTGCTGATCGAGGAATTCATGGAGGGAGAGGAGCTCTCGGTCTTCGCGATTACCAACGGCCATGACTTCGTCACCCTGCCGGCCCTGCAGGATCACAAGCGACTGTACGCAGGGGACCGTGGACCGAATACCGGTGGGATGGGCGCGTACGTTCCGGTGAGCCTCCGCACCTCATCGGATTCCGGCGGGTCGAATGAGGACGGGTCATCCGCCGCCGCACTGATCATTCGCGCGACGCTCGACGCGATGCGCGAGCGCGGCCGGCCATTCACGGGGCTGTTGTACGCGGGCCTGATGTTCACGCCCGACGGTCCGCGCGTCGTCGAGTTCAATTGCCGATTCGGCGACCCGGAAACGCAGGCGCTCATGCCCGTGCTCGACGTCCAGCCCTGCCTGCTCGAACTCATGCGCCTCGTGTCGGCAGGGCAGGCACTTCCCGCGGCGCGTGCCCGCTCCGCCGGGTCGTGCGTGACGACCGTGCTGGCTGCCGCCGACTACCCGGACACGCCCCGCACGGGCGACGTCATCACCCTTCCGACGGACGACGACGACGGCGTCTCGATGTTCCACGCCGGCACGGCGCGTGACGCGGCGGGCCGGCTCGTCACGGCGGGAGGACGAGTGATCGCCGTGAGCGCCCTCGCGCCGACGATTGCCGAAGCGCAGCGGAAGAGTCTCAACGCGGCATCGCA
This sequence comes from Gemmatimonadaceae bacterium, assembly GCA_039928585.1. Classification (GTDB taxonomy): domain Bacteria; phylum Gemmatimonadota; class Gemmatimonadetes; order Gemmatimonadales; family Gemmatimonadaceae; genus AG11. The sequence goes on from JBDSSY010000236.1 coordinate 10,017, forward strand.
GGTGCAATTCGAGGGGAAGCAATACCGGACCGACATCGGCTGGCGCGAGATCGGTCGACAGGCGGAGCGGAGTGCCCGAGCTCCCTGAGACCGAGACGATCGCCCGCGATCTTCAGCGGGAGATTCGCGGTCGCACGATCGTCGACGTGGTGGTGCGTCGTCCCGACGTCCTGCGAGACGTGGATGCGATCTCCCTCGCTCGTCGCGCGACGGGCGCCTGCATCGGTCGATGCTGGCGTCGCGCGAAGCTGGTCGTGGTCGACCTGACGACGACGGATCGCCTCGTGGTGCAGCCGCGGTTCACCGGCGCCCTCCTGCTCTCGCGGGGTCCGCTTCCACCGCGTGAAGCCGCGTACTCGACGCTGCACTTCACGCTCGACGATGGGCGCGATCTCCACTACCGCGACATCCGACGGCTCGGCACCGTTTCGCTGATGAGCGAGGAACGGTTCGCGTCGTACAGTAGTGGACTTGGCATGGAGCCTCTTGACCCCGCGTTTTCCATCGCGCATCTATCGGTGCTTCTTCGGGCGTCTCGGCAGGCGGTGAAGAAGGTGTTGATGGATCAGCACGTGGTCGTGGGGCTTGGCAACATCTACGCGAACGAGGCGTGCTGGCGCGCTGGGGTCGACCCATCGCGCTCGGCACGCACCGTCGGCGCCGACGTGGTCGCGCGTCTTCACGAGGGAATCACGAGCGTGCTCATCGAATCCATCGAGGCGCGCGGCACGTCGTTCCGCGACTACCTCGACGCGTCGGGTGAGCGGGGCGACTTCGCGCGTTCGCTCGCCGTGTATGGCCGAGGCGGGTCTCCCTGCCTTCGCTGTCGGGCCACTCTCGTGGAAACGCATGTGATCGACGGACGAATCACGGTACTATGCGCGCGCTGTCAACGCTGAAGGCACAGCTGCTCACGCCGAAGTCATCGGACGCGCACGTCGCGACGATGCGTGCGCACGTGCGCGCGACGGCGAAGGATAGGCCGGGCGTCTATCGGTGGCTCTCGCCCGACGGCGAAGTCGTGTACGTCGGCAAGTCGAAGCGCGTGCGCACGCGCCTGCTGAGCTACTTCCGCTGCGAGTCCGACGAGAAGGGGGCCCGCATCGTCCGCGAGGCCACGAGCGTCGAGTGGGAGTATGCGCCCAGCGAGTTCGCCGCCCTCATCGAAGAGCTGCGACTCATCAAGCGGTACCGGCCTCGATTGAACGTCGCGATGAAGCGTGACGCACGGCACTTCGCCTTCATCAAGCTCACGCGCGGCGCCGCGCCCAAGCTGCTCGTCGTGCGCGGTGCCGGCGCGGACGACGCGCAGATCTATTACGGCCCCTTCCATGGGGCGCAGCGCGTGGGTGACGCGGTACGCGAGCTGAACGACGCCCTCGGATTGCGCGACTGCCGGCTCGACCAGCCGATGCACTTCGCCGATCAGCCCGAGCTGTTCCAGATCTTTCCGCGCACACCCGGCTGCATCCGCCATGAGATCCGCAAGTGTCTCGGTCCGTGTGTGGGAGGCTGCACGTCGCGGGAATACGACGAGCGAGTGAGCCTGGTGCGTGGCTTTCTCGATGGCGCCGATGACGGACCGATGGATATGCTGCGCCGAGACATGCAGTCCGCGAGCGACCAGCTCGACTTCGAGCGCGCGGCCGTGTTGCGGGACAAGCTCCAGCGCCTGGAGGCGCTGCGTGAGCAGTTCATCCGCTTCCGCTTCGCCGTCGAAACGCTGTCGTTCGTCTACACCGTCCCCGGACACGACGGCGACGACCGGATCTATCTCATCCGGCGGGGACGCGTGCGCGGGGAGTACGCCATTCCGCGCAGCGACGAAGATCGCGCGCGGCTGCTCGAGATGGTATCGGACGTGTTCAATCCAACGGAACGCGAGACCGCGCAGGTGCCATCGCATGAGGTGGATGAGCTGCTGCTGCTCTCGTCGTGGTTCCGGCGCTTTCCCGCCGAACTTGCGAAGTGCGTCAGCCCAGGGCCACCAGTACCACGTCCGCGCGGCCGTCGGCAATCGTCATCCGCGCCACACTCGGCTGCAGCTTGAATCGTCGCGCCCCCGCCGCGCCGGGGTTCACGACCGTACGATCGCCCAACGAGGTGATCAACTGCCGGTGGGTGTGCCCGTACACGATCACCTGCGCCGCGTAGGCAGCGAGCAGCGCGGCCGGGGTGGGGCTGCCGACTTCGTGGCCGTGGCTCACGTGAATGGTCACGCCTCCGATCGTGCGCTCGATCGCGTCGGGCAGCCGCGGATGGCCCGGCGCATCGGTATTGCCGCGTACGGCCAATACCGGGGCGATGTGCGTCAACTCGTCGAGCACGTCATCGTCCCCGACATCGCCCGCGTGCAGGATCAGTGACACGCCGGCGAGGGCATCGTGCACCTCCGGTCGTACGAGTCCATGCGTGTCGGAGATGAGCCCGATGATGTGCACGACCGACGCCGTCACGCCTTGCGCCCGGAATGGATCGCTGCGATGCCGAGCGTGAGCGACGTCCACGTCACGTCGACGAATCCCGCGGCGACCATGCGCCGGGCCAGCTCGGGCTCGGCGGGAAAATGCGCGACCGACTGGGGGAGATAT
>JBDSSY010000237.1:0-3372 GCA_039928585.1 Gemmatimonadaceae bacterium
AAATCCGGCCGTTCACGCTCGAGCACCGACCAGATTCGGCGTGCGTTCATCTGCATCGCGCCCACGAACTTGGAGCGCCCGTGGTAGTTCTTCACGAGCATCAATCCGATCGCCGCGACGGCTCGAAAGCGCCGCCCCCAGAGGTCCGATCGTGCGACGGCGGCGCGAACATCGGCGCGCAGGTGGCGCGGATCGAACAGGCGCGCCAGCATGTCCTCCGTCCAGGCGGCGCGTCGCGGAACACGTAGCGCGAAAGCCTGATCGTCCACCATCAACCCCACACTTCCCTTGCCGAGCCGGAAGGCGACGGCGCGCGCGAGCGCGTCGTTCGCACGCCGTCCGAGCGGGCTTGTGACGGCATGCACCATGACGCGCGCGTCATCGGGGTCGACCCACCGCTCGATCAGCACCTCATCCGGATCCGGCACCGCGGACAACGCGTGCTGGGTCGCCACGTACTCGCCGAGCGTGGTAGTATCGGGCGCCGTCATTTCGTATCTATCCGCTAGTAATTCGGCGACACCCTCGACGCCTCCGAGCACGAAGGCGTCACGCAGCGACGCGCGCATCGCACCGACGCCCCATGCCACCCCGGGTGTGGCGGGCAGGATCTCCGAGGCCCATCGCGGCACACTCGGTCGCCCCGTCGCCGGCGCAACGAACGCCGTCATGCCCTGCGCGTACATGAACGCCCAGACGCGACCTCCAAGCAGGAACCGGTCGCCCGGCCGGAGCTGCTCGAGGAAATCCTCTTCGACCGTGCCGATCGGCGCGCTCGCGCCACGCGGCTTGATCCGGACCGACGCGCCACCGGCGATCGTCCCGACATTCTGGTAAAAGATCGTGGCGACCGACCGTCCTCGCGCCTCGAATGCACCGTCCTCACGCACGAGCTTCGCATACACGCGACGCTCTTCCATCGCTTCACTCGTATCGGCGAGGTAGTCGAGCACCGCATCGAAGTCCGCACGCGATAGCGTCGCGTAGGATGCGGCGCGACGCACGAGGGCGTAGGCATCGTCGTCGCGCCAGCGCGCGACGGCGGCCATGCCGACGAGCTGTTGCGCCAGCACGTCGAGCGGTGCGACGGGCACGCGAACCGGGTCGAGCTCCCCTGCCCTGCACCGATCGCTCACGACCAGACATTCCAGCAGGTCGTCGACGCCGGTGCCGATGAAGCGTCCCCTCGGATGCCGATCGATACGATGCCCCGACCGACCGATGCGCTGCAGCGCTCTCGTTACGTCGCGTGGCGAGCTGACCAGGATCACCTCATCCACCGTTCCGATGTCGATGCCCAGCTCGAGTGAGGTCGACGTGACGACGACGCGAAGCGCGCCCATACGCAGCCGCTCTTCGACGTCGAGTCGCTCCTCGCGCGCCAGCGACGAATGGTGCGCCGCGACGTCGTGCTCCGGGAACCGTTCACGCAGCCGATGCGCGAGCCGCTCCGTCGCCCCCCGGGTGTTGGTGAAGACGAGTGTCGTCCGATCGCTCGTCACGCGTGCCGCGACTGCCTGTGTCACAGCGCGTTGGACGCGCTGCGGATTGGGTACGACCTCACCAGCCAGTGCCGACTGCACGGTGAAGACCGCGTCGCGTGGCGCGCGCCAGGACACGACACGTGGCGTGCGCCCGGTGCCGCACAGCCATCGCGCCACTTCGTCGAGCGGAGCAACCGTGGCCGACAGTCCCACGCGCACCGGATCCGATGCCGCGGCGGCACCAAGCCGCTCGAGCGAAAGCGCGAGATGAACGCCGCGCTTGCCTCCCGCCAAGGCGTGCACCTCGTCCACGATCACCCAGCGGACGGTGCGAAAGTGCGGCGCCATCGACCCCGTCGAGAGCATGATGGCGAGCGATTCGGGCGTGGTCACCAGCACATGTGGTGGGCACGTGATCAGGCGCCGTCGCTCGGCGGGCGTCGTGTCTCCGGTTCGCTGGGCCACGCGGATCGGGGCAGGGTCGTCGTCCCCCGTTCCGCACCCGACACCGAGCCGCGCGCAGATCTCGGCGAGCGGTCGCTCCAGGTTTCGCTGCACATCGGCGCCGAGCGCACGAAGGGGCGAGATGTAGACGGCCTGAATGCCTTCACCGAGGGTGCCGGCCTGATGTGCCGTCACGAGCTCCGACAAGACGGCGAGGAAGGCTGCCAAGGTTTTCCCCGTGCCAGTAGGGGCTGAGATGAGGACGTGCTCGCCCGCGTGGATCGCGGGAATGGCCGCGGTTTGAGGTGGGGTGAGTACGCCGAAGGTATCAGTGACCCATGCGCGCACTGCCGGCGTGAGGAGCCCGAGGGCACGACGCATCGCTGCCGCAGATGCCGGCCCACGCGTCGGCCGGCTCACGAATCGCCGGCCAGTTCGCGCACACGCGCCAACGTATCAATTTCAATTGGTGGCTTGTCGTCTCGCACGCGCACGATGCGGGGAAAGCGCAACGCGTAGCCCGCCTTATGCCGCGCCGACTTCTGCACGATGTCGAACGTGACCTCGAGGACAACCTCAGGACGAACCGCATGGAACCGGCCGAACTGTTCGGTCGTGATGGCCTTGAATCGCTCGGTCAGGGCGGCGATCTCCACATCCGTCAGGCCGTTGTATGCCTTGCCGACGTTCAGCAGGGTCGAATCGGATTCAGAGGCGCGCACCGCGAAGGTGTAGTCCGAGAGCACCCCGTTTCGCCGCCCGTGTCCGCGTTCGACCCCGGTGACAACGACGTCGAGGGTGGCAAGCGGGCGCTTCAACTTGATCCAGGTTTTGCCCCGGCGACCGGGCGTATATGGAGAGCCAGGATCCTTGGCGATAATGCCTTCGTTACCACCGATTCGGGCGGCATTGAATGCGGTCTCCACGTTGCTCTCCGTAGTAATCAACGAATATGGCGCCAGAAACGCGGCATCAGAGCGCCATGATAGCGTCTCAAGAACTGAACGCCGGTCGCGCCACGAGCTCTCGATCACCAGTGTCGTGCTGGACGCGAGAATATCGTAGGCCACGAATGCCGTCGGCACCTCAGCCTGCAATGCGGCCGAGGGGGATTTCCGTCCGAGGCGTCGCTGCAATGTCGCGAATGGTTGCGGGTGGCGAGGCGCGGAGGGGTCCACCGCGAGCAGTTCGCCATCGAGCACGAGACCCTGCCCCAGTCCGCGCAACGCCGCCACGACATCGGGATATCCCTCGGTGATCTCGTCGAGTGTCCTCGAGTACAGGCGCACGTGCTCGCCATCGATGTGGGCCTGAGCCCGAATGCCGTCATACTTGTCCTCGACGACGAAGGGACTGGGCATCGTCGCGACGATGTCGGCCGCCGTCGATACTGGTTGTGCCAGCATGAAGCCGAGCGGATGGAAGAGCGCGAGCGTGGCCTCGT
>JBDSSY010000238.1:0-3483 GCA_039928585.1 Gemmatimonadaceae bacterium
TTGAGCATGTCGATCGTCTCGGGAATCCGGAACTCGTAGTCGATCTTGCCCTCGAGCGACGGTTCATCACGGCTCGTGATCGCGATCACGCGACCACCGCGCGCCTTCACCTCCTGCACGTTGGACACGACTTTCTCGAACACCGAGTCGTGCGGCGCGATGAACACCACCGGCATGTCCGCGTCGATCAGCGCGATGGGGCCGTGCTTCATCTCCGCCGCGGGATAGCCTTCGGCGTGGATGTAGCTGATCTCCTTCAGCTTCAGCGCTCCCTCGAGGGCGACGGGAAAATTGTACCCGCGGCCCAGGTACAGGAAGTTGGTCGCGTCGCTGAACGCCTCGGCGATCTTTTCCACTTCGGATGCCCGATCGAGAATGCTCTGGATCTGCGCCGGCAGCGCTTCCATCGCCTGCGCGATGTCGCGGCCCTGCACCACCGACATGTTGCGCAGCCGCCCGAGCTTGAGCGTCAGCAGCGCGAGCGCGATCACCTGGCTCGTGAACGCCTTCGTGGACGCGACGCCGATCTCCGGACCCGCGTGCAGGTAGATGCCGCCGTCGTCCTCGCGGGCGATCGTCGAGCCCACCTGGTTCACGAGGCCGAGCGTCTTGGCTCCGCGGCGCTTCGCCTCGCGCATCGCGGCGAGCGTGTCGGCCGTCTCTCCCGACTGCGAGATCACCACACAGAGGGTCTTGTCGGTGACGATGGGGTTGCGGTAGCGGAACTCGGACGCGTACTCCACTTCGCAGCGGATGCGCGCGTGCTCCTCGATCATCAACTCGCCGATGAGCGCGCTGTGCCAGCTCGTGCCGCACGCCGTGATGATGATCTGATCCAGGTTCTGCAGTTCCTCCATCGAGAGGTTGAGGCCACCCAGCTTGGAGAATCCTTCCTCCGTGACGAGACGGCCGCGCATCGTGTTCGTGATCGTCTGCGGCTGCTCCATGATCTCCTTCAGCATGAAGTGATCGAAGCCGCCCTTCTCGATCTGGTCCAGATCCCAGTCGATGCGGCTGACCCCCTTCTTCACGGTCTGCTGGTAGAGATCGCACACGCTGTAACCGTCCCGCGTCAGCACGGCCATCTCGCCGTCGTCGAGGTACACCACCTGTCGCGTGTGCGCGAGGATGGCCGCGACGTCGCTCGCGACATAGTTCTCGCCTTCCCCGATGCCGATCAGCAGCGGGCTGCCCTTCCGCGCCGCGACGATCTTCTCGGGATCATCCGCCGAGAGCACGGCGATGCCGTACGTGCCCTCGACGAGGGCGAGCGCATCCACCACCGCATCCTCGAGATTGCCGTCGAACGCCGCCTCGATGAGGTGCGCCAGCACCTCGGTGTCCGTCTCGGACACGAACACGTGACCGGTCTTCTGGAGCATCGCGCGCAGCGGGCCGTAATTCTCGATGATCCCGTTGTGCACCACGGAAATCTTCCCCTTGCAATCGTGGTGCGGATGCGCGTTGCACTCGTTCGGCGGTCCATGCGTGGCCCAGCGCGTGTGCGCGATGCCGATCTTCCCCTTGATCGGGTCCGAGGCGATCGCCTGCTCCAGCATCGCGATCTTGCCCTTCGCCTTTCTCGTTTCGAGACCATTGCCGTTCATCAGCGACACGCCGGCCGAGTCGTACCCGCGATACTCCAGGCGCTTGAGTCCGTCGACGAGCAGTGTCGTCGCCTGCTTCTCACCGATGTATCCGACAATTCCACACATGTGATACGATCCTTTATTGAGAGAGCGTTCCTTCAGCGCCCCGGGCGTCAGCCGCCCAGCGCGTCCAGCGGCACCCGCGACCTGCGCACCAGTTCGCGCGCACTCGCCTCGTCCGGCGCCTCAGCGATGACCCGTACGATGGGCTCCGTGCCCGACGGACGCACATGCACCCACCGATCGGACCAGGCCAACCGCAAGCCGTCCTGTCCGTCCGCCGTCGCGTCCGGGAACTCGGACTTCAACGCCAGATACACCGCATCGAGACTCGCGTTCGGACGAGGCATCTTGTCCTTGACGATGACGTACCGAGGCAGGGCACCCACGATCGCCGACAACGATCGCCGTTCCTCCAGGAGTAATTGCAGAACCAGGGCCGCGCCGATCGGCGCATCTCGTCCGAGATGCACTTCGGGCAGAATGACCCCCCCGTTCCCTTCTCCACCAATGGGGGCGCTCAACGTGCGCATTCGCACGGCCACGTTCACCTCTCCCACCGGCGCCCGCACCGCCTCCACCCCCGCCGCACGCGCCGCGTCCTCCACAACCAGGCTGGTGGAGAGGTTCGTCACGAGCGGGCCTCGGCGGTGCCGCAGCACCACGCGGGCAGCGAGCGCCAGTGTGTAATCCTCGCCGATGGCGTGCCCGCCGTCCGCAACGAGCGCCAACCGATCCACGTCCGGATCGACGGCGAATCCGACGTCGGCGCCGCTTTCCTTCACCAGACGCTCCAGCTCTCCGAGGTTGGCCGGGATCGGCTCCGGCTCGCGCGGGAAGCGGCCGTCCGGCTCCATGTTGATCGCCACCACCTCACAGCCGAGCCGCTCCAGCAGCAGGGGCATCACGGTCGCGCCCGCGCCCCGGACACAATCCAGCGCCACCTTGAACCTGCGGGCGCGAATACCGGCCGCGTCGATGTACGGGATGGCCAGCACCGACTCCACATGACGCGCCGCAACGCCATCGTCCTGGATCACCGCCCCGATCCGATCCCACGTCGCGTGTGGCGTGCCCGCCTCCACCAGCGCGCGCATCGCCATCCCTTCCGCCGCTTCCAGAAACAGCCCGCTCGCCCCGATGAGCTTCAACGCATTCCACTCGATCGGATTGTGACTGGCGGAGAGCATCAGGCCGCCGGCGGCATGATGGTGCTCGACGGCGAGTTGGCATCCGGGCGTGGTGGTGAGGCCGATGTCGATCACGTCGCACCCGACCAGCTGCAGCGTCCCGACGACGATCCGGTGAAACATCGGGCCCGAGACGCGGCTGTCGCGGCCCACGACAATCTGTCGTGAAGACCCGCGCGCGATGGACCAGGCGCCGAACGCCGCGGCGTACCGTGCCACCACTTCGGGCGTGAGAGCTTCCCCCACCCGTCCGCGAATGCCCGAAACGCTCACCATCAAGCCCGCCGTGCCACCGTCCGACATGCCCCCTCCCTGGGTTAAGGCCGAAAGCTACCAGTGACCTTCACACAGACAAGCGAGCGCGGCTCGCGCTCGCGCGCGTGTGACCGACACTTGGAGGGGGGCGTCTGATGACGAGCGCACGACGTGCCCCGCGTCGTCCCATCCGCCCTTCCCCTTCGCACCCTGCGCGCCGCTCCTCGCCTTCCCGTTCGGCTCAAGATGGCCGCCCTCGCCGGCGCTGCCGTCTTCCTGACACTTGGCACGCTGCTGGCTCCCACATACGGACGTGTGCGCGCCGCCCTCGCACGCGCGCAAGGCGAACGCCTGGCGGCCATCGCCAACAGCGCGGCCGCGAAGCTGCC
>JBDSSY010000239.1:0-17962 GCA_039928585.1 Gemmatimonadaceae bacterium
ACGTGCGCTCGGCCCGCGGCTAGAATGGAAGCTTGAATGGCAGGTTGAGCCCACCGGTCAGCTTGCCCATCTCGGCCTGTGCGGCGGCCTGCGCCTTCTTCTGCACTTCGGTGATGGCGACGAGAACGAGATCCTCGAGCATCTCCACGTCGGCGCCCGTCACGACGCTGGGGTCGATCTTGATCGACCGAACCGTTCCCTGTCCGTTGGCCTCCACGGTCACCATGCCGCCTCCCGCCGACGCGGTCACCGTCTGCTTCGCCAACTCGTCCTGCACCTGCTGGAATTTGCCCTGCATCTCCTGCGCCTGCTGCAGGATCTTCATGAAATCGGCCATCGGCGTCGCGGTAGGTGAAGGAGCGGGAAAGTTATGCCGCGTCGCACGACCGGGGCAAGCGAGCGCACAGCACGACGTCAGTCGGCCAGCTCGAGATCGAGCGCGTCGATCGCCGCGCCGAGGACGACGTCGCGGCGTCGGAGCGCGGTGAGCCGCTCCGTGCGCGCCATCGCGTCGGTCAGACGCGCCGGCGGTGCGGCGGCAACTTGCGCCGCCCGCACGCGAACACGGTGCACGCCGACGAACCACTGTCTCAGCAGCGCGAGCAGTTCTCCCTTCACGCTCTCGAGCGCCTGCTCGTAGATGAGATTCGCCTCGTCGAGGCCGATCGTCACCTCGCCGCGTGCGTCGATCGTGATGGGCGACGCGTGCTCCAGTGCCGTGGCCGCTACAGTCTTTCCCGTGGCGCGCATGGCGCGCACAAGCTCGTCCCAGCGCTCCACGAGTCGATTGAGATCGGGAGGAACATCACTGGCACTGCCGATGGCACTGGTATTCTCGGCTGGCGCGGCGACAGATCCAGGTAGCGCGCGTAGGGCCGTCGCAGCGTTGGGTGCTGTTGCGGCGGGTTTCATCGGGGTGCGCACGACCGCTTCGGATTGCGCCGCTGCGGGTTGCGCCGCTGCGGGTTTCAGTGTTGCCGGTTTCGTCGCTGGCGGAGCACTCGCCGGCGCGGGCGTGCCGGGTTGGGGTCGATCGGCATCACGTACCACGGCACGCCAATCGGCGACCGGCGCATCTGCCCGGCGAACCGGCGCCTCGGCGCTGGACTCCGACCCGCCGCGCGCACCCGATCCGCCGCCGCCGAGTCCGCGCAACACGGCCTCGAGCGAGACCGTCCGATCCAGTAGCGCGAAGCGGACGAACAGGCTCTCGAGGAGCAGTTGCTGCTGACCGCTCTTCCGGAACCGCGGCTCGAGCTCCGTCGATGCCTGGAGCATTCGCAACAGATCACTTGCCGCGAACGCTGCACGACGCGCCACGAGCCCGTCGCGAGCTCGCTCGCTCACCTCGGGCGGCACGCCGCCGAGCACGACCGCGAGCTGCGCCCGCACCATGTCCGCAAAGCCGGTGAGGAACTGCCCGAAGTCGATGCCGGCGTCGGCCAGGCGCGCGACGAATGCGAAGACGTCGCCTGCTCGCCGCTCCGCGAGGAGGTCGAGCAGGGCAAGAAACTCCTCCTCCGGAACGAGCCCGAGCGCGTCCCGGACGGCATCGGGTGTCATCGCCCCGTCGCCCATCGAGAGCACCTGGTCCGCAAGCGACAGTGCATCGCGCATGGAACCGTCGGCCGCGCGCGCGATCATCGCGAGCGCGTCGGGGTGCGCCGAAACGCCCTCCGCTCCAAGGACCTTCTCGAGGCGCAGGCGAATGTCCGCTGGCCCGATGCGCTTGAAGTCGAAGCGCTGCAGCCGGCTCAGCACCGGCGCCGCCGTCTGCGCGATCTTCTGCGGCTCCGTGGTCGCGAATACGAAGACGACACGCGGCGGCGGCTCTTCCAGGATCTTCAGCAGCGCGTTCCAGGCCTCGCGGGTGAGCATGTGCGCCTCGTCCACGATGTAGACCTTGTATTGCCCGTCACCGGACGGCGCGTACATGGCGCGCTCGCGCAACTCGCGGGCATCCTCGACGCCACGATTGGACGCGGCATCGATTTCAAGGACATCCAGGGAGGACGAACCGGCCCAGATGCGCTGGCAGGTCGGGCACTCGCCACAGGGCTCCCCATCCAGCACCGGATCCGCTCGACGCTCGCAGTTGAGCGCCATCGCGAGTACGCGCGCGAGCGTTGTCTTGCCCACGCCGCGCGGACCGCAGAGCAGGTAGCCGTGCGCCACTCTGCCTCGCGCAATCGCTCCCTTCAGTGTGGCCGAGACGTGCGACTGGACGGCTACGTCGGCGAACGTCTTCGGGCGATACTTGCGGGCGAGGGCGAGAGCCATGCGCTCAAAACTATCGCGTTCCCCGCACAAAGCGCGAGACACCCTCCGCATCGCGGAGCTGTGTCCTCGCGCTGAGTGCCCCAGGCCTGACGAAGCGACGTCAGACACCTCATGCCGCTGCTACCTTCGGGGTCCTGACGGAGTTAGAAGGCTGCCGCCCTTCGGGACCTGGGACACGTGCAAGATAATCAGCGCAACGCGGCAGCGCGACCGCACCGCATGGTCGTCACTCCTTCCGCGCGCATGCCTCGATCGCTCCGCGTACCACCTCGGCGGCGCGAGCCACTGCGTCAGCATCGGCGTCGAGATGCGTCACCGCGCGCACGCGCGACGCATGCCACGCGCTGATCAACACGCCCTGCGCCCTTGCTGCCGAGACCACGGCGTCACTCGTCATTCCGTCGGGCAGGTCGATCATCACGATGTTCGTGTCGGGCGGTACGACACGCGCGCCGCACGTGCCGTCCACGTGATCGGCGAGCTGCCGGGCATTGTCGTGATCGACGCCAAGCCGGCCGAGGTGGGCATCGAGCGCGTGCAGGGCGGCGGCAGCGAGGATACCCGACTGTCGCATGCCGCCACCGAGGCGCTTGCGCACCGTGTGTGCGCGCTTCATCAGCGCCGCGTCGCCCACGAGGATCGCCCCGACGGGACAGCCCAGTCCCTTCGAGAAGCTGAGCATGACGGTGTGCGCGCACGCCGCGAAGTCGGCGAGCGGCGTCGCGGTGGCGGCACTCGCGTTCCACAGTCGCGCGCCATCCATGTGCACCGGGAGCGCGTGCGCATCGGCCACGGCTCGCAGCGCGCGCAGCTCCGTGAGGGGCGTCACCTTGCCACCGGCTCCGTTATGTGTGTTCTCGACGCACACGATGCTCGCCGCTGGCGAGTGGATGGACGTGGGGCGGATAGTGCGGGTCAGGTCATCCGCGCCCATCACGAGGCGCCCAGCGCCAGGTGGCACGCCGCGAACCTGCACGCCGCAGATGGCCGCCACGCCTGCCATCTCCCAATGAATGATGTGCGCGTTCGCGTCGAGCAACGCTTCCGTACCGGGAGACGACAGCACGGCGATGCCCGTCTGGTTCGCCATCGTGCCCGTGGGGAAGAAGAGCGCCGCCTCCTTGCCAAGCAGTTCCGCGACGCGCGCCTCCAGCCGCCGAACCGTGGGATCACCGTCCAGGACGTCGTCTCCGACCTCCGCCTCCGCCATTGCTCGGCGCATCGCCGGTGTGGGCCTCGTGACAGTGTCGGATCTGAGATCGATGAAGGACATGATGACCGTGAACCGTGAACCGTGAACCGTGAACCGTGAACCGTGAACCGTGAACCGTGAACCGTGAACCGTGAACCGTGAACCGAAATGCGAACGGCACACCGATTCCCGTCCGGTGTGCCGCCGCCTGTTCCACTCCGACCTACCGACCTACCGACCTACCGACCTACCCGCAGTTCACGGCTTCGTCACGTTCACGGTCGGCGTTCTCACTTCCGTCTTCTTCGTGCCGACCACCGGCTTGTTGACGATGATCGTGTCCTTCTGTGTGCCGACAACCGGCGTGTTGATCGTGTCGATCTTGCTTCCGATGTCGATGTCCGGCGTCGTCACGGTCTTCGTCTCCGTGCCGATGGTGGGAGTCTCGACCTGGTACTGGTTCTCGCCGGTCTTCTTGCAGGCGGCGATGGGCAGCGCGAGTAGCGCGGCGCCGAGTAGCATCTTGCGCATTGGGGGGCCTCCCTGGGTAGCGCGTTCACTTCGCGTCCTGAAGCAACCTTCGCGCCACACTTCTGTCCGTCACTCGAGGAATACCTCGCGCTGTCGTTTTCGCGTGCGGCGCAATTCGTACACCTGCCCTACTTCGCCACCGAGTATGAACACGACCGCGGCATAGTAGGTCCACGACACCACCACCACGACCGCTGCCACCGTGCCGGCGTACAGCGACCCGGGGTTGAATGACGACACATAGAACGAAAAGAGGAACCTCGCCACTTCGAACATGACCGACGTAAAGAGGGCGGCCACCCAGGCGGTCTTCGTCCGGACTCGGCGAATCGGCAGGAACTTGTAGAGCGCGAAGAACATCAGGGCGAGGAGCGCCGCCGCCACGCCGCGCGTGCCGATCGCGCGTGCCGTGCCCATCACGTCTTTCCGGATGCCCAGATCCTCCAACACCTGGACGCTGCTGTTCGTGGCGATCAGCACGTACGTGCTGATGAGCGTGTTCGCCGTGATCAGCAGCGACGACACGACCGTGATCTTGACGTCGAAGATCTTGCCCTGGATGATGCTGCGCTCGTTCTCGATGTCGAACACGTTCGCCAGCACCGTGCGCAACGACCCGAACAGGCGCGTCGAGAACCAGACGAAGGTCAGCGCGCTCCACAGGCCGAGCGATCCGTGCCCATTGAGGAACTGACTGATCAGCTTGTGTGTGGCCGCATCCGGTCCCTCGACGTGCGCGGGCAACAGGCGATCGATGTACCGGATGACGACATCGTTCGCGTCGGCCGAGGAACGATTGAGCACGTTCGCGAGGCCCCACATGAGCAGCAGCACGAAGGGCACGGCGGCCAGCAGAATGTTGAACGCGATGCCGCCGGCGAGAAAGAGGACGTTGTCCTCGCCGGCATTGTCCCACACCCGCTTCGCGTAGTCCCGAAGGGTCCAGCCGAAGCTGACGAGCCGCGACCGCCGGCCCGATCCGGGGGAGCTGTAGACGGCGATCGGCCGAGCCTCAGGACGTCAGACGCTCGATCCGTCGTCGACCGGTGCAGTCGACACGCGCGTACGTGAACGTCCCGCCCGCGCCACCTCGGTGCCGGCACTGTACGCCGCCTTGGTCTCGGCCAGCCTACGTTCGAGGTCGCCGCGCGCCTGCTGCGCCGCTTCGCGACCCGCCTCCATCGCGCGTGCCACCTGCGCCTTCTTCGTCTCGATCGCGAAGCGAGCGGAGTCGAGCTGCTCTTCGACACGCGCTTTGGCACCCTCGAACGTGTCGACGACCTGCCCGGACACCTCTTCGGCCACCCCCTTCACTTTCGTCCCCGCCCGTCGCGCCCGACGGGAAATGTCGGAGCGTGTCTCCTCGCCGGTGCGAGGCGCGAACAGCAGCGCGACGCCTGCGCCGATGAGGACGCCCAACATCAGGTTGCCGACCCCGCCCGAGTTCTTCTCGATGACGATGTACGGCTGCTCTTCGTGATCGTGATGCCGCATGTGTTCCTCTCGATGACGGGGACCTAGCGTCCCTTCTTTGTCGTGGATTTCTTGGACGCCGCGCGCGGGGGCGGCACGGGCTCGGTTCGCTTGCCTGGCTTGCTGGACCTGACAGGACTCGCGGGTTTGCTCACCGTGGCAGTACTCGGCTTCTGCCCCGGGGTGATGCCATTCGTCGACCGCTCCGGCTCGGTTGCACCCGTCCCCGTCAGCAAGGCCAGCATCTCCGTACGCACGTCTCGCTCCGAGATCCCCAGCACCTTGCTGGTTCTCGCCGCGTCGCCAGCCGTGGAGGCGAACGTGCGCAGGACGAGCTGCTGGCGCGCCTCCGCCGCCGTGGCGCCCACGGGAATGGTCAGCGCGGCCGGCATCTCGCCGCCGCTTCGCAGGTGACGCGGAATGATGTCATGCGCCCCGATCGTCGAGCCGCGCGACATGATCACGGCGCGTTCCACCGCGTTCTTCAGCTCGCGCACGTTGCCAGGCCAATGATACGCCATGATCCAGTCCCACGCCGCGTCCTCGAACCCCGTGATCGTCTTGGAATTCTGCTGCCCGAAGCGCGCGAGAAACTCGTTGGCCAACAGCTGGATATCCTGCGCGCGCTCGCGCAGCGGCGGCAGGTCGATCTCCACTACCGCGAGCCGGTAGTACAGATCCTCGCGAAGCTCACCATCGGCGATCGCCTTCTGGAGATTCTTGTTCGTCGCGGCCAGGATCCGGATGTCGACGTTGATCTCCTTCTTCCCTCCGAGACGCCGAACCTGCCGCGTCTCGATCGCGCGCAGGAGTTTCACCTGGATGTCCGGCGACATCTCGGCCATCTCGTCCAGGAAGATCGTTCCGCCGCTCGACATCTCGAATGCGCCCGGCTTCTCGTTCGTCGATCCGGTGAATGCGCCCTTCTCGTGACCGAACAGTTCGTTCTCCAGGATCTCCTTCGGGAGCGCCGCGCAGTTCAACGCGAAGAACGGCCCCTTCGCGCGGTCGCTCTTGGTGTGCAGTGCCCGCGCCACGAGCTCCTTGCCGGTGCCGCTTTCCCCGAGAATGAGCACACTGGCGGTGGACGGCGCGACGGCCTCGATCACCTGATAGACGGAGCGCATGGATTCGCTCTGCCCCGTCAGCTCGCCATAGTGCGTGAGCCCCTCCAGCTTCGACGAAAGCTCGCGGTTCGTCTGCTGGACCTGGTACTTGTCCATCGCCTTCGGTATCAACGCCTTCAGCCGAGTGAGCTTCTCGGCATTCAGCGGCTTCTCGATGTAGTCGTACGCGCCCTGCTGCATCGCCTGCACGGCTGAATCGACCGTCGCCTGGCCGGTGATGATGATGCACTCGGTGGGGATCTGCCGTTCCTGGAGCTCGCGGAGCAGCGTCAGACCGTCCACCCGTGGCATCTTCAGGTCGGCCAGCACGACCCCGTATCGCTCGGCACTCAGCGCCTCAAGCGCCTTCTGCCCGTCGGCAACGACATCCACCGAGAACCCTGCGTCCTCGAGAATCGCCGAGAGGCCTGTGGTGATCGCGGCCTCGTCATCCGCGATGAGAATCTTTGCCTGCTTCATCTGTCCTCGAACGGCGCGTCCGCACGCGTGCTCACGCGCGCGGAAACTCCAGTGAAAGATCGTTCATCCGCGAAGTCACGCCGCCGCGCTCGTTCATCACCCACCGAACGCCCGCCGCGCGCACCGCCTGTTCCGCCCACTCCGGCATCTCGGCGCGGCGCCCTTCGGCCTCCAGCGTCACCACCGTCGTGCCATCGCCCGCGCGCACGCGGCATCGCACCGGCGACGCGCGTCCCTTCCCTCCCTCGCCCATCACCAAGTCGAGAAGTGGTGCGGCCAGCGCCAGTCGGACGGCGTCGCCCGGCACCACGGTCGCTGCGGACTCGAGATCGCCCACTTCCACCGTCACCTGCGCGTCGGCGAACGACGCGGAGGCGCCGCAGATCGTGGCGACTCGGCGCAGCGTGACGACCACGTCCGCCGGCTCGCGCTCGACGCGGCCCAGCGCGAGAATCGCCTCAATCAAGGTAGTCAACCGGTCGAGCTGCTGCCCCGCCGCCTCCGCGAACGGTGCGATCGATGCCGCGGGCGCATCCGGCTTCCCGGCGCGCCCACGGATCACCTCGATATTCACCAGCGCGCCGTTGAGCGCGTCCTTCACATCGTGCGACGCACGCCCGAGGGCGCGCTGCAGCGTGGAAAGCCACAGCACCGCGACCTGCTGCGTCGCCGGCTCACGCGCCATTCAGTCCGACAGATCGGCGTCGTCCGGTGCCGCGGCGTGCGCCGGAGTCGCATCGGCCGGCATGACCCGATGCTGCTCGGGCGCCTTCACGTACGTCGCGACATGCTTCGCGGTGTCCTCGATTCCCAGCTGCTCGAACAGGAAGCGAAACTTCGCGTCGTACGTCGCCGCCAGAGTCTGTCGCGTCTCGACTGGGAGATCCCAGAGCCGCTGCTTGAAGGGTCCCAGCGCCTTCTTCCGCGTCTTGTAGAAGAACTGCTCGTCGGAATCGGTCGGCTTGCGCTCCTCCTTCGCGCTCTCGCGAAGCCAGGCGTAGATCTCGTTTCGCATCGCGCCCGGCAGGTGCTCGAACAGCATGTTCTGGAAGTTCGTCGCCAGGTGAATCTCGGCTGTCTCCCGCTTGGGAAAATTGTTGAACGCCGTGTCGGGAAGCGTCGACGCGCCATGCTGGACCGCGCCCGCGAGGCCATACCGGTCGCGCGCCACCGTGCTCAAGGTCTCGAGCGTGTCGAGATCCAGCGCCACGTCGGCCATCGTTCCATCAGCGAGCACCACGCCGCCGTGCGAGGTGCCACTCTGCACGCTGATCTTGGACAGACCCGCCATGCCCTTGGGCAACGCCTTCGCGAAGCCGTCCATGTATGCCTCGAGCTCCTCGACGGTCGAGTTCTCCGTGCCCACCTCTCCGATCTCGCCCCCGACCGAGATGGTCACGCCCGACGGCTCCACCGAGCGCACATCCTTCAGGATGTCGATGCCCACCTCATAGTTCAGCCGCTGCTGCTCGAGATGAGTGGCCTTGCCGAGATCGACGAGCGTGGACGTGTCGATGTCGATGTTGTAGAAGCCCGCGCCAACGGCCTCGCGCACCAGCGCTTTCACCGCATCCACTTCCGGTACCGGCGCCACCGCGTACTTCTTGTGGTTGACCTGGAAATGGTCGCCCTGGATGAAGATCGGCGCGCGATGTCCCTCCCGCAGCGCGGCCGCGATCATCACGGCGACATATTCGGCCGGCCGCTGCTCCGTATAGGCGATCTCCGAACGCGCGATCTCGAGGATGATCGCACCCGCCTTCATGCGGAGCGCCGTTCGGAAGATCGATCGGGCCGTGTCGTACGACGCACCGCGCACGTTGATCGCGGGCACGGTGAATCCCCCGATCTCGCCTCGTCCGCGCGCCATGTACAACTCGTGGATGGACGACGGCCTGACGCCCGCCGCCTGACCCACCTCCCAGATCAGCCACCGCGCATACTCACGGGCGTGCGGCTCTCCGAACACGGCGGTTCGCACGAGCTCGTCCATCTTCGCGGTGGCCAAAACCTCCGGCTGCGCGACGGTCACACGACCGTCTTTCACGCGCACCGCGTCGCCGAACAGGGAGTTGAGAGTGTCGATGTCGTGCATGGCATCCTCGCGAGCGCGCATCCGCCCATGGAGCGGAAGGGAGTCGCTGAAAGAGAGTGAAGCTCGCCGCGCGGCCGGGGCGTCGCAAGCCTGCGGCAGGGAGGGTTAGATGACGCGCGACGGATCCGACGTTGGGAGGAGATTCCATTCCCGGCGTGCCTCGTCCGCATCGGCACGCCCGAGCATGGCGTACGTGAACTGCTTCCCTAATTCCACTCCAGGTTGATCGAACGCATTCACGCCGTAGAGCTGGCCCGCGTACGCGGTCGCCAACTCGAACAGCATGAGCAACTGACCCACGCGGAATGGGTCGACCGCCGCCATCGTCAACGTCATGTTCGGCCGTCCGCGCCGCGCGAGGGCGCCCGCCGTGGCGCGACGCTCGATGTCCAGCAGCTCCCCGAGCCGATGGCCCCCAAGGTACGCCAGTTCCGCGATGTCGGGGTGCAGGCTCGGGATCTCGACGTCGCCCGAGACCTCATCGACGCCGAGAAAGGTGACCGACTTGTCGGCCGGACCTTCCATGAAGAGCTGTACCTGGCTGTGCTGGTCCGTCGCACCCAGTGCCGCGAGCGGCGTGGGACCCACGCCCGCATCGCCCGGTGTGCGGTGCTTGCCGAGGCTCTCCGCCCAGAGCTGCACGAACCACGCGGCCATGTCGCGCAGCGCGTCACTGTAGGGCATCAGCACCTGGATCCGGCGTCCATGCTTCGTATCGGACAGGTACTGCAGCGCGGCGAACGCCCCAGCGATATTCGACGTGAGATCGTCGGAGTCGCAGCGCGTGCGCATCGCGGCCGCTCCGGCGAGCAGCTGTGCGGTGTCGATGCCCATCAGCGCGGCTGGCAACACCCCCACTGGCGCGAGCACGCTGAACCGGCCGCCCACGTTGGCGGGAATCTCGAGCGCCGCGACGCCTTCAGCTCGGGCGATCGCCCGCAGTGCGCCCTTTTCCGGGTCGGTGACGAACACCAGCCGCTCCCGCGTCGCCGCCGCGCCCAGCGCGGCCGTGAGGCGCGCCCGCACGACGAGATACTGCGCCATCGTCTCCGCCGTGCCGCCAGACTTCGACGTCACGACGAACAAGCTGCCGCGCAGGTCGAGTCGCGCGAGCAGCGCACTGATGTTCGCCGGGTCGACGTTATCGAGGACGTGCAGGCGCGGATGTCCCGACCGCGCCGGGGCGTCCAGAAGATTCCACTGCGGAGGGCGCAGCGCCGTGCGCAACGCGATCGGACCGAGCGCCGATCCGCCAATCCCGAGCACGACGACATCCGTCAGCGCATCGCCGCCGGATCGCGCGCGCACTCCCGCGACGTACGCTTCCGTCGTCCGGTGCAGCACGCGATCGTCGGGCAGGTCCAGGAATCCCAGCGTTCCCGCGGCGTGCAGCGCCATCACGCCGGCGTGCGCCGCCGAGAAGCGCGTGCCGATCTCGCGCCATTCGGCATCGGTGATGCCGCCGTCGATCGACGGGGCCATCATGTTGGAGTAATCCAGGCGGAGCGGCATGGGGACGGTTACACGGTGATGGTCAGGCCGTCAAACGCCGGCGCGACGCCGGCCGGGAGCTCGGCTTCGAGATCGGCGTGAAAGTTGTCGTGCGTCAGGTGCGTCAGGTACGTGCGGTCCGCACCCACCGCGAGCGCGACGTCGAGCGCCTCGGACAGGCTGAGGTGCGAGGGATGCGGCCGGCGAAACAAGGCGTTGATCACCAGGACCCGCGCGCCGCGCAGCAATGTCAGTGCCTCCGCCGGAACCGACTTCGCGTCGGTCACGTATGCCAGCGGCCCGATGCGATAGCCGAACACCGTGACCGCGCCATGCGGAACAGGGACTGCCGTCACGTCGACGTCGGCGACGCGCACCGACGCGCCCGGCGCCACGGGTATCGCTCGTCCCTGCGGCTTGGTCGTTCCCGGAAGCGGCTGGATCCGATCATCGAAGATGTAGCTGAACTTGCGCGCCAGGTCGTCGAGCGTCTCGCGCGCGCCGTACATCGGAAGGTGCACGTCCCGCCGCGCCGTGATCGCGCGGAGGTCGTCGATGCCATGCGTGTGATCGGCGTGCATGTGCGTGAACAGCACCGCGTCGACGCGATCGATGTGCGCGCGCACGAGCTGGAGCCGAAGCTCTGGCGGCGTGTCGATCAGCAGCACCGCGCCGCCGTCGGTCTCGATCGCCGCCCCCACCCGCGTCCGCTGGTCCCGCGGATCGCGGGAGCGGCAGACCTCGCAATCGCACCCGAGCTGCGGCACGCCGAAACTCGTGCCCGTGCCGAGAAAGGTGAGCCTCACGCCACGCGGCGGGCGGTCATGACGGCCATCAGACCGTTTCCACCTTCATCAGGTTTGTGGTGCCCGGCACGTCGAACGGGACGCCGGCGGTGACGACGACCCGGTCGCCAGCCCGGGCGAGTCCGCGAGCGCGCACGGCATCGAGCGCCAGCTTCACCATGTCCCAGTACGTCTCACAATGGGGAACGAGACACGGGATGACGCCCCACACCAGTGCGAGCTGCCGATACGTGCGCTCCTGATCGGTGAGGACGAGGATGGGCACACCGGGCCGGTGCGACGCCACGACGCGCGCGGAAAACCCGCTCTTCGTGAACACGATCAGCGCGGGCGCGGCGAGACTTCGCACGGCGGACGTGGCCGCGGCGGCAATCGCATGCTCCGTGGAGACGGCCGCCTGACGAGGCAGCCGATCGTCGGCCCCACCGATCCGGGGATGCTTCTCGATCTCGACGATGATGCGCGACATGGCCTCGACGGCCAGCCGCGGATACTGTCCCGCCGCCGTCTCCGCGGACAGCATCACCGCATCCGTGCCGTCGAGGATGGCGTTCGCGACGTCACTCGCCTCGGCGCGCGTCGGCCGAGGGTGCGTGATCATCGACTCGAGCATCTGCGTCGCGGTGATCACCGGTCGCCCGAGCTCGTTGCACAAGGCGATGATGCGCTTCTGCGCGATCGGCACCTCCTCGAACGGGAGCTCCACGCCGAGATCCCCGCGTGCCACCATCACCGCGTCGGATGCCCGCACGATGCTCTCGATGTTCTCGAGCGCTGAGTCCTTCTCGATCTTCGCGATGACGAGCATCTCCTTCGGGATGCGCTCGCGGAGTTCCGCGATGTCCGCCGCCCGACGAACGAAGCTCAACGCGAGATACTCGAGTCCGTGCGCCACCGCGAACTCGACGTCCGCCCAGTCCTTCTCCGTGATCGAGGGGGCACTGACCGCGACGCCGGGGAGGTTCATGCCCTTGTGGCTCTTGATCGCCCCCCCGTGCAGCACGCGCGCCTTCACGCGCGGGTTCTGCACCTCCAGCGCGACGAGCTCGATCAAGCCGTCGTCTACCAGGATGCGGTCGCCGACCTTCACATCGTCGCACAGGTGCTCGTAGGTCGTCGGAAACTCATCGCCCGTGGCATCCTCGCCCGCCACGAGGACGATGTCCTGCCCGTCGTGCACGGAACGCGGAGCGGCGAGATCACCGATGCGGATGCGCGGACCCTGCAGATCACCGAGGATGGCAATCGGGCGGCCGAGCTCGTCCGCGGTCGAGCGCACGAGTGCCACCGTGAGCGCATGCTGCTCGTGTGTGCCGTGCGAAAAGTTCAGCCGGGCGACATCGAGGCCGGCTTCCATGAGGCTGCGCAACGTGTCGCGGGTGGCCGTCGACGGGCCCAGGGTACAGACGATCTTGGTGCGCGGATGTGGCACTGGAAGTGGTTCAAAGTGGCGAGGTGTTATCAGGGCGGGCGACGTGAGGCTCCGCGCAGCAGCCCGAGTAGAACTCAGCGAGCGGGCGCCATGTCGCGCCCCAGCATCGCGCGCTTCTTCTCGAGGCCGGCAGTGAGCGACTCGAAACTCTGCTGAAAGCTCGCCAGCCCGTCGCGAAGCAGCTTGTCGGTGACATGCGTCAGGTCGATTCCCACCGACGCCAGATCGGCGATCACGCGCCGCGCGCCGTCCAGGTCCGCGTCCACCGTCCGACGCGTTTCGCCGTGGGCGCGAAACGCCTCGATCAGCGCAGGGGGCATCGTGTTCACCGTGTCGGGGCCCACGAGTTCCTCGGCGTACACGGTATCGCGATAGGCCGAATTCTTCACGCCGGTGCTCGCCCAGAGCGGACGCTGGACGCGCGCGCCAACCGCGCGCAGCGCCGCGTAGCGCGGCGACGAGAATTCCTCGAGGAAGAGCGCGTAGGCGAGCTTCGCGTTCGCGATCGCCGCCTTCCCACGCAACGAGAGCGCGCGCTTGCGCGCGTCGCCGGTGGACGCCGCGGCGATCTGCTCGAGGCGCTTGTCTATCTCGGTGTCCACCCGGCTGACGAAGAACGACGCAACCGACGCGATGGTGTCGATCGGCTTTCCGGCGCGGCGACGGTCTTCGAGACCCTCCAGATACGCGTGAATCACGCGGCGATGCGCGTCGAGCGAGAACAGCAGCGTGATGTTGACGTTCAGCCCGGCGCCGATCAGGGTGCGCACGGCCACGGCACCTTCGGCCGTGCCGGGCACCTTGATCATCACGTTCGGACGGTCGACCATCGCCCAGAGCCGCTGCGCCTCGGCAACCGTCGCATGCGCGTCGTTGGCTGACGTGGGCGACACTTCAATCGACACGTAGCCGTCAGAGCCCGACGTCGCGTCGTAGACCGGCCGGAACAGGTCGCAGGCATCTCGTACGTCCGACGTTTCAACCAGCTCGAACAGGTCGAGCGACGTGCGTCCCTCCGGCGCTCCGCGCAGCTGATCGTCGTATGCGCTGCCTTCGGCGAGCGCTTTCTCGAAGATCGTCGGGTTGGAGGTCATGCCGGTCAGCGCGTCCTCGCCGATTCTCCGCATGAGCTCTCCGTTGCGCAGTATCGAACGGTCGATGAAGTCGAGCCAGATGGAGACACCGGCATCGTGCAGCTGCTTCAGGCGATTGACAGTCATCTCATCTGGACGGTTACGGCCGTGTCTGTGACGTGGTGCGGAACACCAGTCTGGAAGATACACGCCGCCTGCCACGGGCGTCAGCGCGGCATCGATCGATCGGTGGCTCCCGCGACATCGGTCGGGTCCGCAGGAGCCGAAGGGGCGGTCGGTTCAGTGCTCAACGCCGAGCGGTCGCGCATCGCCCGCCAGAGCGCACGCAGCCGGGTCCACATCACCAACTGCCGGTACCAGAGTTGTTCGAGGACGGCGTGCCCGCAGAGTCGCGCGATCTCCCGCCGGCTCGCGAAGCCGCCCGCATGCACCTCGAACGTGATGGCCCAGAGCGACAGCATGAGCGCGAACCCCGGAACGGCAAGCAGGAACAGCGGGACGAATGGATGCCATGCTCCCGGGACCAGGAGGGCGCGACACAGCAGTGCATACCCGGACAACTCGAGCACCGGCGCGAGAATGGCGCCGGCAAGCAGATGCATCGTCGCGGGCAGGCGCCGGCTTCCGTGCTGCGTGCCGAACAGCAGCGCGCGATCTGTCAGGAGCACCTGCAGTTGTCCGTCGTGCGTCGCGGCGCGGCGGCGACGAAGATCGTCGGCTGCCGGCTCACGCATCGAGGCCACCGGGTCGGCGATCGTGAGGATTGCGTCTGCCAGTTGTTGGCTGGCCAGATGAGCACGCAGCCGCACCACCAGGTCGAGTGCCGGATCCTTCGCCGAGCGACGAAATCCATCGATGGCAAGCAGGTAATCGCGTCGGTGCAGGATCACGCTGCCGTCCGTGACGTGCTGCCCCCCTGCACCATTCCATCCAAGCCGGCTGTATACCCCGTCGCGGAGCGTCCGTATCGCGAGTGCACCTCCCAGCCAGGTCCCCGACCTCGCGGTGCGTTCCTGCGCCTCTCCGTTCATTCTGGGTGGGATGACGCGAGCCGCTGCCGAGACCGCCGCAACGTGCTGCCCAACCAGATAGGGGCGCATCAATCGAGACAGCGCGTCGAATCGCAGCGTCGTACCGGCGCTCATCATGAGCACGTACGGAAAACGTGACGCGTTGAGCGCGGCGTTGAGCTCGTCGGGTTCGCCAGCGAATGCCTTGTCGATCACGAACAGCTTTCCGTGACGCCGGGAGCGATAGTAGGCTCGCACGGCTCCCGTCGGCACATTCACGAGCACGGCCGGCGGCACCTTGTACAGGTCGAACGCCTCGATGAGCGCATCGAGGTCACCATTCGCGACGCCGTCGTGCACGAGCACCACTTCGTACCGCGGATAATGGAGGGCGAGCAGCGAGTGCACGCCGCCGATCGTCCAGCCGACGATCGCATGCCCGGTCACGGCGACACTGACCGTCGGCAGCGCCGGTGACGCGAGCACGGCGCGCATGGCCGTGTCGTCGGACAGATCCCATCGGTTCCACAGCTCGGGCATTGCCCTGAGCAGCAGCAGCGCCATGCCGGAGTGCAGCACGACGAACAGCAGAACGACGACGACGCCCAGCACGTCGAGCGCCATCGTACTCGCGCCTCCCGCGTTCGCCGGTGTCATCATCCGTCCGCGAGTTCCGTGACGCTGGTCGTCGAGAGCCCGCCGATCATCGTCGCCATCTCGCCAGCGTACCGGTCCGCGTCGCGACGTGCATCGGCCAGCGCACGTCGTCCCTCGTCGCCCAGCTGCGCGAGCGCGAGCCCGCAGCGAAAGCGTACCCACCACCGCACGTCACGAAGTCCGCCGGCAAGACGTGGGACGGCCGACACGTTGCCATGAGCGCCGAGCGAGCGTGCCGCGACCGCGCGCACGCGCCAGTCATGGTCGCGCAAGGCGATGAGGAGCATCTCCTCGGCCTCGGGATCCCGATGTCGCTTGAGGGCGCGCGCGACCGACAGCCGAATCAGCGGGTCGGGATGGCTATGCAGCGTGCCGACGCGCGCGAACAGCGCCGGGCTCTCCAGGATCTCCACCAGGGCGATCCAGCTCTTCAGCCGCCGGGGCGACGCATCCGGCGCGAGTCGCTGCATCAGGGCGGTCGTCGTGAGTGGCAACGCGCGCGCGAGCAGGGCGTGCTGTTGCAGGCGGACGGCCATCGGGCGCTCCGGCAATCGATCCAGCAGATGCCCCACGGCCGCCGCATCGAGCAGCGATTCGAGACTTGAAGTCGCGTCGCTCTGCACGGCGGCGTGTGTGTCGTCGAGCAGCAGGTAGAGCAGCTCGCGATCGCCAAGTCGCGCGATGTCGCCCGCACGACGCGCGGCGTCGGCACGGCGCCACCAGAAGGGCGATCGCGCCCGGTCGTCCGTGGAACCGGGGGCACGTCCGGCAGCACCGCGTCGCGTCATGGTACGATCGCGGTCGACGATGCGCAGTGCCACGTACCCGCAGATGAACGCGACCTGCCATGCCGTCAGGACGAGCAGCAACATCGTGACCGTCAGCATGGGCGCCGCCACCACGTACGCAGACGAGCCAGGCGTTGGCGGCTCACCCTCCCCCACGGTACACTGTGCACTCCATTGCCACTCCCCTTAGCCATGCGAATTCTCGCCGCGGACGACGAAGCCGACGTTCGACTCCTGCTGCAGCTCGCGCTCGGCATGTCGTCCGACGTGTCGTGCACGATCGTGTCGTCCGGTCGGGAGGCGATCGATCGCGCGCTCGTCGAGCCGTACGACCTGATCGTCCTGGATGGGATGATGCCGGAGCTGGATGGCGCGGCAACCTGTCGGCTGTTGAAGAATGATCCACGCACCGCCGAGGTGCCTGTCGTGTTTCTCACGGCCCTGACGTCGGAATCGGCGCGCGACGAGTTGCGTGCCGCCGGTGCCGCGGGTTTCGTGGGGAAGCCGTTCGATCCGTTCCATATCGTGGCCGAGCTGATGGCGTTCGCACGTCGTCCGTCCTGAGGTCAGGGCTTGATCGCTCGCGCAACTTCCGTCTCGACACGCGTCGGGGCAACCACGTGCCCGCCCCAGTGAGGCAGGAACACTTGGCGTCGGGCCGGTGACGAAGATCACCGATGAGGTGTGCGATGCGCGGCACGAAATAGGCGCGCGCCGACATTTTTCAGGGGTCGCGAGGCATCGCTCGACCG
This sequence comes from Gemmatimonadaceae bacterium, assembly GCA_039928585.1. Taxonomy (GTDB): domain Bacteria; phylum Gemmatimonadota; class Gemmatimonadetes; order Gemmatimonadales; family Gemmatimonadaceae; genus AG11. Next base: position 17,188 of record JBDSSY010000239.1, read on the forward strand.
CGCTGTGCACGAGAGACCGGAGTCGCGCGATGTGGTGTAATGACCGTGCGGTGTCATGTGATGTCATGTACGCTCGCGCGCGACGACATGGATGCACGACGGATGAAATTTTCCGTTGCGCGTGACGCGCGGCCCACTCGTGGGGTGTCGCATGGGATACGTTTTGTGTCGTCGTGCGATGCATGCGTGTCACACTGCGTTCAGCATCACGAATTCAATGCGACAATTGAAGTCGTGGCGATCCTCTTGCAGAGGGAGGCGCCGCACGGCAGCGACCGCTGTTCAAATGAATTTCACGGTGCCGGTAGTATCTGTACCAAAGCACGCTATATTCCGCTTCCGCGGCACGGGGTGTGCTTGTACCCGGGCCCGGTAGAATGCGACGACTCTCGTCGCACCCGCAACCTCGCCCGCGGGGAACTAGACAACAGGGCGACGGCGACGGAGGACAAGGGATGAAGACTCGGAACTTTACGTTGTACGCACTCGGCCTCGCAGCCGCCATTTCCATGGGTAGCGCCGTCGCGGCGGATGCCCAGCAGACCCCGAGACGGCGCGCGACGCCGGCTCGCCGTATCCCGGTGCGCAAGGACGTGCCGGCACCGATGCGTGCCGATACGGTCATCGTGACACGCGTTGACACGGTGACGGTTCGCCGCGTCGACACGCTGACGGGCCCCACGGTGATGCGTTATGACACCGTGACCCGCATGGTATATCCGCCGCTCCAGCGCCTGCCTGGCTTCTTCTTCGGGCTCGGCCTCGGATCGACGAT
>JBDSSY010000240.1:0-3353 GCA_039928585.1 Gemmatimonadaceae bacterium
GACCGATGAGTTTTCAGTGGGACGACGGTCAAAGAGTGTGAACCCATACCTGAAGAGGTAATCGTGTCCGCTGCACCGTTCACCGATACGAGCGCCACGTCGCGGTCATCCGCTGGCGGCTCGACGAAGAGGCGCTGGGCCGGTCGCATTCTCACTGGCATCGCGGTGCTGTTCCTCACCGTCGACCTCGCCATGAAGCTCGCTGGCGCGAAGGCAGCAGTGGACGGCACCGTGAAGCTCGGATGGCAGCCGCACCACCTGCCGATCCTCGGCGGCCTCCAGCTGGTGTGTCTAGTGCTCTATCTCATCCCCCGCACCGCGCCGCTCGGCGCCGTGCTCTGGACCGGCTACCTCGGCGGCGCCGTTGCGACGCACCTGCGCGTCGACGATCCGCTGTTCAGCCGCATCCTCTTTCCCGTCTACGTCGCCGCGCTGATCTGGGGCGGGCTCTACCTGCGCGACGCGCGCGTGCGCGAGGCGCTGCGGCCCCCGCGCTGAACGATTCTCTCTCTCACCGATTCAATCCTTCACGACGAGGCGCGACCACCATGTCCACGACAGCAGAGCAGGCTCCCGCTCCGACCATCCGCAACTCCGGCACCAAGCCAACCACACCGCGCAAACTGTTCGTCAACATTCCGGTGAGCAACGTGCAGCGCTCGATCATCTTCTTCGAGTCGCTCGGCTTCACCTTCAACCCGCAGTTCACCGACGCGACCGCCACCGCGATGCTCGTGGGCGAAGACGCGTACTTCATGTTCCTGGAGCCGGAGAAGTTCGCGAGCTTCAGCAAGCGCCCCATCGGCGATCCACGAAAGGAAACGAGCCACCTGCTCGCGCTTGCCGTCGACAGCAGAGAGGACGTGGACACGATGGTGAAGCATGCCATTACGGCCGGTGGCTCGCATGCCATGGAGCCGCAGGATCTCGGCTTCATGTACGGGTGGAGCTTCTATGATCTCGACGGGCACCACTGGGAAGTGTTCTGGATGGATCCGAAGGCGATGCAAGGGTGAGGCTGTCGTCCTGAGCAAAGCGAAGGGCCCGCACGTGCAGGTCCTTCGCGCTCCTCGCCGCCCATCCGGGAGCCGACGAGCGAGATGCCACCGTCGCTCACGTGCTGGCCGTGGGCAGCGCGCCCGAGGCGAAGTGTCAGCGCTCGTCGAGCATGGCGACGACCGCGCGCCGGAAGCTCGGCGGGTCGATGGCGGGAAAGCGGAACAGCTCCGGCTCGATCTCGTCGTAATAATTCGCGAGCGCGCGCGGATCGATCAGCTCGCGCTCCAGCATCGCTCGCACGTCGGCGACGTCCTGCCGATGCCCTCGCTCCAGCTTTGCGAGGGCCTGCGAATAGAAGTCGAAGTGATGAAACGCCACCTGCTCCCGGCGCGAGATGAGCAGGCTTCGATTCTCCCATCCACTGGGCAGCGGAATGAAGTCGGCAGGGGAAGCCAACTCGATGTTGATGTCCAGCGCATTCTTTAATTCAGGAATTGCTCTCAGCAATGCGTCGTCGCTGGGACGAATTGCCAGATCGACATCGATCGTTGCGTCTCGCCAGCCGATGATCACCGCCGAACAGCCGCCGACGAGGTACACTCGCATTGGGCCTGACGCCGCGCGGCCCATCCGATCCATGAGCGTCTCGAGACGCTCGCGGCTTACCGGCGCTCGCATTCGGCTGCTCGCTCGAAGCTGACCAGACGGCGGATGAGCGCGTTATACCGCGAGTGCGCAGCGGCGCCGTTCGCCGTGGCGAGCTGTGCGTACAGTCGGAGCTCGGGATTCTGCAGCGGCGACGCGACGCGCACTCCCAGCCGCTCGAGGCGCGGTGCTCCGATCGAGACGAGCAACGCCTCCTCGCTCTCGATGCCGCGTGCGAGATCGTGGAGTCCCACGCTCACGAGATCGCCACCGGGCAGGGCACTGAAGTTCATGCGTGAAGGTACCGCGAAGTCACGAGACATGACACGGCGCTGAAGTGCCGTGCCGGACTGTCATCGTGCGAATACCGGGGTGACTGAGGAGCTACAGGGTCCGGAGATAGGCGGCAAGATCGGCGCGCTGCTGTGCCGTCAGCCCCAGCTTCCGTACCCGGTCGTAGTGGTTGACGACGTCGGCGAGCGTCGCCGCGCTGCCGTCGTGGAAGTACGGCGGATGCTGCCAAAGCCCTCGCAGGGGCGTCGTGCGGTAGCGCTTCTGCGCAGTGCGCTGCGCGTACGCGGCATCCATCCCCGTCTCCGACGGCTCGTGCAGCACGCCGCGGTTATTGTCCGTCGACGTCGCGCCTACGTGACAAGTCGCGCAGCTGCCGTCGAACACGGTCCGGCCGCGAGCGGCGGCGGCGCGGTCCACCGTACCCGCCGGCGCCGGCGGCGCGATGAGCGTGTGCTGATAGGCGCGCAGCGCCGGGAGCTTCGGCGTCACCAGGTCGGGCGACTGAGTCACCCGAATGTTCAGCCGCGGGTCGGAGAAGTTGCCCTGCCCGTGCATCTGCGTGACCGCCACGTAGGCATTCCAGTAGGAGATCGGCCCCTCGGCCGTGTAGGTCTCATTGACCACGCGTGCGAGCCCGTAGGCGGGTGGGATCACGAGCGGCGTGTTCCCGCCGTCAATGTTGTAGCGCGGATCGTACTTGCCCGGACCCCATGAGTTGTACACGGCTTTCTGCGCGGGCGTGACGGCGGGTGAGAGCGCGATGATCGCGCCGACATTCAGGTCGCGGTTCGGCCAACCGTCCTTCCGGTGGCCGATGCCTTTCGAGAACGCGTCGTCCACCGTCGAGTGGCAGAGGGCGCAGGTGATGCCGACGCGGGTGAGGCTGTCCTTCCCGCCCACGGTGCGCACCCGTCCCTTCACACCGACGACCGCGTTCAACTTGAGGAGCGCGACCGTCGTCGCCGGATTCTTGAGGTCGACCTTGCCCTCCTGTATGGCCTTCACGAGTGCCGGCGGCAGCGCATCCATGTCGACCTTCAGACCGACGCCCAATGCCGTGGTGGGATCCACCGCCTGCTGGATCACGCGCTCCAGGTGGAGCGTGTCGGTCCAGAACTTCTCGTCGCCGAACGTTTCGAAGCGGAAGATCTGCCGGCCGCTCGACTGCAGCGCGCGCGACGACACTGGAGCGCCGTCGCTCCACGCAATCGCCGTTGCGATCGACAGCCCCGTCAGCATGGGGACGAGAATTCTTTTCGAGGACGTCCAACGAGACTCGGTGGAGTGTGGCATCGTGAGCTCCTGGCGTGCGTGAACGAGTGGTGGGTCACCGTCCGGATTCAGGACATCGGCTGCAATCTCTGCTCCCGGAATGCCGCGAGCGGCCACGCCCGTGCAGACGAGCGTCGCAGTTG
>JBDSSY010000241.1:0-10163 GCA_039928585.1 Gemmatimonadaceae bacterium
GACGTGGGGCCGACGCCCGCGCTTCCGCGACTGGAGTCCGACATCGACGTCGATGTCTGCGTCGTAGGACTCGGCGGATCCGGCCTCGCCTGCATCGGCGAATTCATTCGGCTCGGCGCGCGCGTCGCCGGCGTGGACGCGGCGAGCGTTGGTGGCGGAGCCGCGGGACGGAACGGGGGGTTCCTGCTGGCCGGACTTGCGCCGTTCTATCATGACGCCGTCACTCGTTACGGCCGCGACTCGGCGCATGCGCTCTACCAGCTCACGCTTGCGGAGCTCGACCGGATCGAAGCGGAGACGCCGTCGCTCGTGAAGCGCAGCGGTTCGCTGCGCATTGCCGAATCCGCCGAGGAACGCGCCGACTGCGAACGCCAGCTCGACGCGATGCACGCGGATGCGTTGCCTGCCGAGCGGTACGAGGGAGCCGAGGGTGTGGGACTGCTGGTACACGGGGATGGCACTTTTCAGCCGCTCGAGCGATGCCGCGTGCTGGCGACGCACGCAACGGCCGCCGGCGCGCAGCTGTTCGAGCGCTCACCGGTCACCGGTTTCGGCGCGTCGAGCGTGCGCACCGAGCGCGGACGGGTGCGCGCGACGCACATCGTGGTTGCGGTGGACGGCGCCCTGGACCGGCTGCTGCCCGAGCTGAAAACGCGCGTGCGCACGGCGCGGCTCCAGATGCTCGCCACCGAGCCGACGACGGAGATCGCGCTCACGCGGCCCGTCTACGCGCGGTGGGGCTACGACTACTGGCAGCAGCGGCCGGACGGGGCGATCGCGCTCGGCGGAGGACGCGACATCGGCGGAGAGAGCGAGTGGACGGCCAACGCCACCCCAACCGCGATCGTGCAGGAGGCGCTCGAGCGGCGGCTGCGTGACGGCTTGGGTGTGCATGCCCCGATCAGCCACCGCTGGGCGGCGAGCGTAGGCTACACCGCGAACGGACTGCCGGTGATCGCCGAAGTGCGGGCGGGACTGTGGGCGATAGGCGGATACTGCGGCACCGGTAATGTGATTGGCGCGCTGCTGGGACGCGGGATTGCGCGTTGGCTGCAGGCGGGGGATGACGCTCTTGTGCGCCCGTTCATGGATGCGGCGCGGGCGTGAGGCGGATCTTGTTGGCAACGACGTATTGTCGCGCCGGGGAGCTAGCGAGCGATGGGCACGGAGCGTGGGGCGGTGAGCGTTGAGCAATGAGGGGCATGCTACTCCCTCAAACCTCACGCCTCAAACCTTCCGGCTCCGTCCTCCTGCCTCATCGCTCTCTCCTCCTGCAGTCACCGATACGGACTCGGCCAATCGGCATCGCGAACTGCAGGTGGAGAGCGGGAAGGATGAAGTCCGAAGGTGGACGCAATGAGGTTTGAGCGATGAGGGGCACGCTACGCTGAGGGGCATGCTGCTCATCGCTCATGGCCCACCGCTCCATGCTCCCCGCTCCCGGCTCTCCTGCTGTCCTTGACGTGTCCGTCGCGCCGGAGGGGTAGCGAGCGATGGGCACGGAGCGTGGGGCGGTGAGCGTTGAGCAATGTGGGGCATGCTACTCCCTCAAACCTCACTTCTCAAACCTTTCGGCTCCGTCCTCCTGCCTCATCGCTCTCCTCCTGCAGTCACCGATACGGACTCGGCCAATCGGCATCGCGAACTGCAGGAGGAGAGCGGGAAGGTTGAAGTCCGAAGGTGGACGCAATGAGGTTTGAGCGATGAGGGGCATGCTACTCTGAGGGGCATGCTGCTCATCGCTCAGTGCCCACCGCTCCATGCTCCCCGCTCCCGGCTCTCCTGCTGTCCTTGACATGCCCGTTCTCACCTCAAGCAGTGCAACGATTTTACCCTCGCTCCCCGCCGTCGCGTCCGCCACTATTCAGGCAGATGCGCCGACAAACCACATGACCGCACAGCTCCCCAGGGCCGCCCCGCAGCATTCTCTGCGAGGCCTGGTAGCGCGCGCGCTCCGCATTCCGCTGCTCGGAAAGCTGGCGGGTGCCAACGTGCTCATCGTGCTCTCCGCCCTCGTGGGCGTCGCGGCGGAGCGGCGGTTCAATGCGTCGGGCAACATCGTGCCCATTCTGGGCGTCGCGCTGGGCGTGAGCCTCATCGTCAACCTCGTGCTCGTGTACGTGGCGCTGCGCCCGCTCAACGACCTGGAAGCGGCGGCCGCCCGCGTGTCAGCGGGCGACCTCGATGCGCGCGTTGCGCCGAGCATCCTTGCCGATCGCGACATGGCGCGCGTTGGCACCACCCTCAACGCACTGCTCGACCGCCTCACCGAGGATCGCGCGCGCGTACGGCGCCTCGCCGCGCAGGTGATCAGCGCCCAGGACGAAGAGCGGGCGCGCGTCGCTCGTGAGTTGCACGACTCCACCGCGCAGATCCTCACCGCGGTGATGCTCCAGCTCGGCGCTGCGGCGCGCGAGAGCGAGTCGGCACCGCTCACGGCACGCATCGCGACGCTGCGAGAGCTGGCGGCCGAAGCACTCGAGGAAGTGCGATCGCTCTCGCACACCATGCATCCCCGCATCCTCGACGACCTGGGCTTGCCAGCCGCGCTGGAGTGGCTCGGCAGGCAGACGCGCAGCCAGACGACGCTCGACGTGCAGGTGTGCGTGGACGCAACCGAGCCACTCATTCCCGCACCGCTGGCGTCGGTACTCTATCGCGTGGCGCAGGAAGCGCTGCGAAATGCCGTGCGACATGCCGATGCACACGTCGTCGAACTGCGGTTGCGCCACGAGTCCAGCGCGGCAGTGCTGGAGGTGATCGACGACGGACTCGGCTTCGACGTGACCAGTGCCGAGGAACGCCGGCCCGGTATGGGACTGTTCAGCATGCGAGAGCGCGTCGCACTCGTGAACGGCCGCCTGGTCGTGACGAGCGAGCGCGGTCGCGGCACGCGTGTCGTGGCGACGGTGCCACTCACGAACCTGGAGTCGATCGACCGATGACGAATATTCGAGTCGTGCTGGTGGACGATCATGCAATTGTGCGCACCGGCCTCAAGGCGGTGCTCGGCGCCGCGCCGGAAATCGAGGTGGTGGGCGAGGCATCGGGCGGCATCGAGGCGACGACGTTGCTGACACACACGCGCGCCGACGTGGTCGTGATGGATATCTCGATGGCGGAGGGGGACGGCATCACCGCCACCCGCGCGATCGCGACGGGAAACGTCGGCGCGCCTCGCGTGCTCGTCCTCACCATGCATGCCGAGGAAGTGTACCTGGAGGCGGTGCTGAAAGCAGGCGCGAGCGGGTATCTGATGAAGAGCACGGCCGACCGTGAGTTGGTGCGAGCCGTGCGCACTGTGGCGCGCGGTGAGCTCTTCGTGGAGCCCTCTGCGGCTCGGGTTCTCGCGCGAGGCGCGCGGCGACGCGAGGAAACGGCGCCCGACCGCGCTCGATTCGAGCGCCTCACCGATCGCGAGCGGGCGGTAATGCAGCTCATCGCCGAGGGCTACACGGCACCGGAGATCGGCGAGCAGCTTTCGATCAGCCCCAAGACGGTGGATACCTACAAGCAGCGCATCAACGACAAGCTCGGGCTGACCCACCGTGCTGATTACGTGAAGCTGGCGCTCAAGCTGGGACTGCTGCAAACGCCGACCTCCTGACGCGCCGACGTTCCGGACCGTGACGGTTGCCAGACACCGCTCCAGCACGGAAGTTCGACGCATGTCTGCCCCACCTCGCGTGTCCGCCATGCCCACCGATGATCCCGCTGCCAACCGGGGATCGACGCCGCAGTGGGGCCCCACCGTGCGGCGCGAGGACGTGCCGCTTCACGATGACGTCCGCTGGCTCGCCGCTGCACTCGGCCGCGTGATTCGCCGGCTCGAGAGCGAAGAAGCGTTCGAAGCGGTAGAGACGCTGCGCGCGGCGTGTCGCGCACGACGGCATGGCGAGGCCGGCGCCGCATCGCTCGAGGAACTGCTCGGCCACGTGACGGAACTGTCACTCGAGCTCTGCGCGGTGACCGCTCGCGCGTTCACGCTGTTCTTCCTGCTCATCAATACGGCGGAGCAGGTACACCGCGTGCGACGCACACGCGCCTACCGCACGACCGAGTCGGAAGACCCCCAGCCAGCATCGGCACGCTGGGCCATGCGCCGCCTGCGCGAACAGCGGCACACCGCGACCGACGTCGCCGCAGCGATCGCGCGGCTCGACGTGCGACCGGTGCTCACGGCGCATCCCACCGAGTCCACTCGCCGCACACTGCTCGCCCTGCAGGCCCGCATCGCGGACCTGCTGCTCTCTCGCGAGCAGGCCACGGCTGCGGAGCGGCGCGCCATGGAGGAAGAGCTCGACGGTGAAGTGGAGCTGCTCTGGACCACGGCGGAAGTGCGGCAGGATCGCCCATCGGTGAAGGACGAAGTCAGCACGGTGCTCTGGTATCTGGAGACGAGGCTGCTCGATGCGAGCACGGCCGCCCGCGATGCGCTGGTGCGGGCGTTCGAGGAGGAGTTCGCCGTCGCGAGTCCGGACGTGACCAACGCGATCCCGATTCGCCTGGGGAACTGGGTAGGCGGCGACCGCGACGGCAATCCATTCGTCACCGCCGACATCACGGTCGCCACGGCTCGGCGTGCCAGCCACGCCATACTCGGCCGGTACCGCACGATCGTGAACGCACTGGTGGAGCGGCTCTCGATGTCCGCGAGCATCGCCCCGCCCACCGACGCGCTCGTGCACTCGCTCGAGCAGGATCGCGAGCTGCTGCCCGCGGTGTGGGAAGCCAACCGCCAGCGCAACGCGGATGAGCCGGTGCGACTCAAGCTCACGTACGTCGCGGCGCGCCTCGAGGCTTCCCGCCGGCTCGTCGCATCGCGCGACGCGGCGCGTCCCTCGCGCGAGCCGGCGGCGTACGCGGATGCGGCGTCGTTGATCGCCGATCTGGAGCTGGTGCGCGCGTGCCTCGTGGCCGCGAATGCCATCCATGCCAGCCGCACCACGGTGGAACCCTTGCTGGCCACCGTGCGGGCGCATGGCTTTCATGGCTACCTGCTCGACGTCCGCGAGCACTCCGACGTGCATCGGGCCGCGCTCGACGATATAGGTGCGCGCGTTGGCGCACTGGCCCTCGAGGGTGACTCGCTTCGCGCCGAGCTGCTTGGCCGGCGTCCGCTGGTGGGCGCGCAGGTGCCGCTCGCGCCCGACACGCAGAAGGTACTCGAGACCTTTCGCACCGTGCGCACGATCCAGGACGAGCTGGGTGAAGGCGCGGCGAGCACCTACATCGTCTCGATGACGCGCAACGGTGACGATCTCCTCCGCGTGCTGCTGTTCGCGCGCGAGAGCGGCCTCGTCGACCTCGCTGCCGATCCGCCGACCTCGCGGCTCGACGTGGTGCCATTGTTCGAGACCCTCGACGACCTCGATCGTGCCCCGGATGTGATGCGCGCGCTTCTCGTCGATCCAGTCTACCGCCGGCAGCTCGCGGCGCGCGGCAATCGTCAGGAAGTGATGATCGGATATTCCGACTCGGGCAAGGACGCCGGTATTCTCGCCTCGTCGTGGGGGTTGTATCGGGGGCAGGAAGCTCTCGCCGCCCTGTTTCGCGAGCACGGCGTCGCGCTCCGGCTCTTTCATGGACGCGGCGGGAGCGTGGGCCGCGGCGGTGGCTCACCCGTCTATCGTGCCCTCGCCGCCCTGCCTCCGCAGACGATCGGCGGCGCGCTCAAGATCACCGAGCAGGGCGAGATCATCTCGCAGCAGTTCGGCTTGTTGCCCATCGCCGAACGCACGATGGAAGTGACGCTCGCCGGAGTGCTGCTGCAGGAGTTCACCGATTGGCGCGACGACGTCGCTGCGTCGGAAGTCGAGGCGTTTCGCGCCCGGATGACGAAGCTGTCCGAGCAGGGGCTGCGCGTCTATCGCGAGCTCGTGCACGAAGGCGATGCACTGTTCACCCTGTTTCGCGTCGCCACGCCGATCGCCGAGCTGGCCGATGCGCGCTTCGGCTCGCGGCCGGCGTATCGGCCTGGCGCCGCACCGGGCATCGAGGGCATTCGCGCCATCCCGTGGGGATTCGGGTGGACGCAGATCCGGCTCATGCTCACCGGGTGGCTCGGCGCCGGCACCGCGCTGGCAGACGCGGTGTCCACAGCGGAAGGACTCGCCGCGATGCGGCGCATGGCGGAGGTGTGGCCGTTCTTCGACGACCTGCTGGGCAAGATCGAGATGGTCTGCGCGAAGACGGATCTCGAGATCGCCCGACTCTACGTCGAGCAGCTCGGCGGCGACGTTGCGCTACTGGCGCGGCTGGAGGCGGAGTATCGGCGCACCGTGGATTCTGTGCTCCTCATACGCCAGCGCGCACATCTCGCCGGTGACGTACCGGTGCTGCAGTCGGCGATCGGGCTTCGCAATCCCTATGTGGATCCCTTGTCGCTGCTGCAGGTCGCGCTGTTGAAGCGCAAGCGCGCCAGTGCGTCGACGCCGGAGCAGGAGCGCATCGAGGACGTGCTGGCGACGACGCTGAGCGGGATCGCCCAGGGACTGCGAAATACCGGATGACGACACGAACGCCGCGCTGGCCCGGGGTGGCCAGCGCGGCGTTGGTTCGTGAATCGTCCTGCGATGTTCAGTGCGACGAATCGATCAGACGCCGCTGGTCACACGATCGCGCCGGCGCTTCGCCAGGCCGAGCACGCCGATCAGGCCCGTGGCGAGCAGCACCATCGACCCGGGCTCCGGCGTCACGGTGACCGCATTGGCGCCGACATTGAAGCCGTGCCAGAATTCGTTGGGATTGGTCCTGAATTCGAGCGACGTGATGTCCTCGCGGAACCGGATCACGCCGTGCCCTTCGAAACCGGTGAGCACCGTTCCACCGAGACTGCTGAGCAGCGGGCCGTTGCCCCAGTGGCCCTGCCCCTGGTCCACGATGTCGAACGACGCGTTCAGAAACGAGTACGTGACGGGGAGGTTGGGTTGCCCGATGCTGACGAACGCCATGAACAACCCACTCACGCTCTGCGAGAACAGTAGGGTGTGGGTGCCCGGCGGACTCAGGGCGATCATGTCGGACGCGACGGGCGCCGCCACCGCGTCGTACGCGGGCCACGGAATCCCTGCGGAGGTTCCACCCTGACGCCAGTAGTTCGTCTCACCGCTCGCGCCGGTCTGGAAGAATGCCGCCGGTCCGGTATAAGTGACTCCCACCATCGTACCGCCGATATTCATCGTCCCGAACAACGTGTTCGGCGCTTGCCCCGCCACGGGCGCCTGCCAGTCCACCCACGTGAGCTGCGCCTGCGCCGTCGCAGGTAGCAGCGCGCCGGACCCCAGCGCGAGCACCCCGACCACGCGCCGAAATCCACTGCCGATGTGATTCAACACGCGTCGATCTCCTCTTCTATGCATCGTGAAACTGCTATAGCCGTTCGCGAACATCTGCCCGGCTACAAGCGACTCTGAGAAACCAATGGGATGGTCGCTCGGGGAAGAGCCGCCGAGCAAGCGGCCTCATGCAAGCTTTCGTCCTGATATCGCTGTTGCGTAATACATTGCTATATATGGACTTCAGATGATCACCTCACGCCGGAGCATTGCGGTGATGCAACATATCTGTCTCGTGAGTGACGCGATGGTGCAACACTCGGCAAGCCCATGAGCGCATCCAGAAATCAGTCGCTCGCGGTCGGTCTCATCGGTTACGGCCTCGGCGGGTCCGCCTTTCATGCGCCGCTCATCGCCGCTACCCCCGGCCTTCACCTCGCCGCCGTGGTCACGCGCGATGCGGGGCGCCGGGCGCAGATCGAGCACCGCTATCCCGACACTCGAGTCGTCGCCGACGTCGATGCGCTCTGGCAGATGTCCGATGCGCTTGATCTCGTGGTCGTGAGCTCGCCGAATGCGACGCACGTTCCGTATGCGCGCGCGGCGCTCGACGCAGGGCTGCATGTCGTCGTCGACAAGCCATTCGCGCCCACCGCAGCCCAGGCGCGAGAGATCGGCGCGGCTGCGGATCGCGTCGCCCGATTCGCGATACCGTTTCACAATCGGCGGTGGGATGGCGATTTTCTCACCGTTGAACGTCTCGTCCGCGACGGCGCGCTCGGTGCGGTCCATCGATTCGAGTCGCGGTTCGAGCGCTTGCGTGCGACGGCGAAGCCGCGCTGGACGCTTGCCGATGCGGCCGAGCGGGGAGAAGGCATCGTGCTCGACATCGGAACGCATCTCATCGATCAGGCCCTGCACCTGTTCGGGCCTGTGCTCGACGTCCATGCCGAACTCGCGCGCCGGCATCCGTCGGTGGTGGTGGAGGACGAGGCATTTCTGTCCCTCGCGCACGCCAGCGGCGTACGCACGCATCTCTACATGAGCGCCGCCGCGGCGCAGTCGGGCGCGCGACTGAGCGTGTGGGGCGCGCGCGCCGCGTACGTGAAGCACGGGCTCGATCCGCAGGAGGATGCGCTTCGCGCCGGCGTCATTCCCGGCGCGGCCGATTGGGGTGCCGAGCCGCGCGAGCGGTGGGGATCGTTGGGGACGATGGTGGAACACTCGGCGCACCCAACGTTGCCGGGCGCATATCCGGATTTCTATGCCGGAGTGGAGCGGTCCATTCGCGCCGGCGGCCCGCCGCCCGTGCTCGTCGCTGATGCGGTCGCGACGCTCGATGTCATCGAGGCGGCATTTCGTTCCGCGCGCGAGGGGCGCGTCGTCGAGATCGCGTCGGCGGGCTGATCGTGGGTGCGGCGGAGTGAGATCCGCGACTGCAGGCGGAGAGCGATGAGGTGGGAGATCGGAGCGGGAAGGTTTGAGGTTTGAGGGGTGAGCAGGAGACCTCACCCCTCATTCCTCAATGCTTCATGCTCCTCTCTCCTTCCTTCTGCCTCCCCCGCTGCAGTCACCAAGGCCCAGGGCGCGCGCTCGCTCTGTCGCGCTCGCCATAAAAGTATCTCACCACTTGATGCATCCGGGTCCAGCTGAGCGGCGTATGACTGTGACATCGGCGTCGGCTCGCGACGTGCCTTAGTGCACTCCGATAGCTGTTGCCACCCACCGTACCAGTCAGGAGGACTTTCATGCAGTTCCGCTTCCAGGGCTCAGCGCGGCGCACGGTCGCGCTCGCCGCCGCCCTCGGTCTCGTCGCCGTCGCCAGCATCAGCGTTGCGCGTGCGTCGGACCACCAGGACACCGCGCTCGTCGAGCTCAATCCCAAGATGGACATGAGCGACGTGTACGCATTCCCCGGCGCCGCTGCCGACCGGATCGTACTCGTGTTGAATAGCAATCCGCTGCTCACGCCCGCGAACACCCCCGGCGCCTCGTTCGATCCGGACATTCTCTACCAGTTCAAGATCGACAACACCGGCGATGCGAAGGAAGACCGCGTCATCCAGGTGACCTTCAAGGGCACCGGCGCGACCCAGACGTTCGAAGTACGTGGTCCGCTCGTTCCGTCGGTGCTGGGCCCGATGATGAACACCGTCTCCACGACGGCGGCGGTCGTGTCCGGTCCGATCAATCAGGTGGTCAGCACCGGCGGCGTGCAGGTATTCGCTGGCGCGCGTGAGGATCCGTTCTTCCTCGACCTCGAGCAGTTCCTCCGCATCCTGCCCGATCGTAAGCCGGCCACCGGCCCGTTCTCGCTGATCCCGGATGCACAGTCGGCAACTTCGTTCCGCGCCGCTGGTGCGGCCGTCGACGCGCTCAAGGGAGCGAACCTGCTCTCCATCGTGATCGAACTGCCCACGTCGCAGCTCACGGCAGGCGGTAACGCGAAGCTCGGCATCTGGGGCACGATCAGCCGCTAATGGCTCCGCGCTCTCCCATCATACATCGACTCGAGGATTTCACTAAAATGTTCAACGTTCATCTGGCGCGTCAGGCACGACGCGGCGCCATTGCGGCGCTCGCCGTGGCCGCCCTCGCCGGCGCCTCCGCGTGCAACGACAACAACGACAGCGTCACCGGCCTGTCGACCCAGCCGAAGACCTTCAATCAGATCCAGCGCCTGGGCAATCCGCTCGTGAGCGAAGTGCTGCTCATGAAGCGCGATCATGCCTTCCACGGCACCATCGGACCCGACGCTGACGTCGCGAATCTCGCGCCGAAGGTGAAGGCCTTCGTCGCCGCCTTCCGTCCCAATGCGACCGCGCTGCAGAATGCGATCGCCGGCACGCTGCTGCCCGACATGCTCACGGTCTTCACGGCGCAGCC
>JBDSSY010000242.1:0-7232 GCA_039928585.1 Gemmatimonadaceae bacterium
TCGTCGTCGATCCGGGCGACGAACGTTCCCGTGCGCGCGAGCTCCCGTGCGCGTTTCAGGCGGCGGTCGGCAATGCGTCCGTCCAGCTCCATCGGCGAGCTGCCGAAATCGCTGTACCAGAGCACCAGGACGGTGATGTTGAAGCCGATCGACAGCACCGCCGCCACCGGCAGATTCACGGCGGCAGACAGGCCAACGGCGGTGGCGAGAAAGACGTAGACGGCGTCCTTGCTGTCATCCAGCGTATTCCGGAAGCGGATCGCCGCCACGATGCCGGCGAGGCTGAACGCGAGCGCGAGGCTGAACTTCACGAGCAGCACCACGCCCGCGACCACCGCTGGAAGGATGACCAGCAGCTGCACCACGGATTGCTGATAGCCGCGCTTGGCGCGCGTGGCGATGTAGATCCACGCGACAGGAAGCGCGAGCAGCACCGACGCGAGCATGGCGATGGCCACACCGGCCGCGAGCGCCATCTCGTCGAGCATCGGCTGCGCAAGGCGAGGCGTCACCCCCGGTGCACCGATCAGTGCGTCGAACGCGATGACGGGTACGCCCCCCGTGTGCGGCAGGTAGGGCCACACCAGGGCGGCGATGCCGAGGAGGACGATGTAGTAGACGATGGACCGGAACACGACGCGTGTCGCCGGACCCGCCTGGAAACTGTCACGTGACATTCAGTGCCTTGGGAAGACGCGCCAAGTATCGCGCGCTCCGGACCGTTTCGCCATCCTTGCCGCTCCCATTGCGGCCCGGCACATTCGGGCATGTCGCATCGCATCGCCGGATCCGTCGCGTCGCTCATCGTCGTCGTCGCGGCCGCCGGGCTTGGAGCGCAGAACGTCCCCGCGCCGTCGCGCGGCGGCACCCCCGCGCCGACCCTGGTCGTGCTGCTCACGGTCGATCAATTTCGCGCCGACTACATCGAGCGGTTCGGTGCGCAGTTCACGGGCGGTCTCGCACGCCTCGTGCGCGAGGGTGCCGTCTTCACCGACGCGCACCACGATCACGCGATCACGGAAACGGCGCCCGGTCACGCGACCCTGCTCTCGGGCCGGTATCCCCGGTCCACCGGCATCACGATGAACAGCGTCGGTGTCGCCGACGACGCCGCACCGCTCATTGCGGGGGGCATCGGCGCGGGGGCGTCACCGCGCCGCTTCGTCGGATCCACACTCGTCGACTGGCTCCACGAGCGCGACGCGCGATCCCGCACGCTCTCGGTGTCGGTGAAGGATCGTGGCGCCATCCTGCCCGTGGGGCGGTCACGCGCCGACGTGTACTGGTATTCGCCGGACGGTCGATTCATCACCAGCCGCTACTATCGCGACTCGCTTCCTCCCTGGGTCGTCGCCTTCAACGCCCGGCGCCTGCCACAGCGCTATGCCGGCACGGCGTGGAATCTCCTGCTGCCGGTGAGCGCGTACCCCGAGGCGGACAGCACGTCGGCGGAAGGCGGCGGTGCGGAGATCGCATTTCCCCATTGGGTGCCGCGCGACTCGGCACAGGCGGCGAGCCTGGTGCGCGTCACGCCCTTCGTCGACGAGGTGACGCTCGCCCTCGCGCTTCAGGGCGTTCAGGAACTCGCGCTGGGCACGGGTCCGCAAACCGACGTGCTCGCCGTGTCGCTGTCCGCCACGGACTTCATCGGCCATCAATTCGGCCCGGACTCCCGCGAGACGCACGATCAGGTGCTCCGCATCGATCGCATGCTCGGCGTGTTTCTCGATTCCCTCCATCGGCTCCGCGATTCCTCACGCATCGTCGTGGCGTTCACGTCGGATCATGGCGTGAGCACGATCCCCGAAATCGCCGCGTCCAGCACCGTTCCGTCGGCGAGGCGAGTGGATCTCGCAAGCCTGCTGCAGCCGGTCCGGGCCACACTGCGAGCCGCTGGTGTCGACACACTCGCCGTGGATTTCGAGCAGCAGCTCGTCCTCGTGGATCGCGACGCTTTTCGTGCGTCGCGGCTGGGTGCCGATTCGCTCGTGACGCTTGTCGCGCTGGCGGCGCGGCGCGCGCCGGGCGTCCGGCGCGTCGATCGCGTGCCCGCGATGTTCGCGGATTCGCTGCGAGATCCGGTGGCGCGTCGATGGAGCCATCAGCTCCCCTCGGCTACCCCGGTCGCGCTGGTGGTCACCCTCGACTCCCTCAGCACGTGGGGTGGCAACGTCGCCTCGCATGGCTCCTCGTACGATCAGGACTCCCACGTGCCCCTCATCCTCATGGGCGCTGGCATCCGAGCCGGCCGGTTGCCCGGCTTCGTGCGGACGGTCGACCTGGCACCGACACTCGCCTTCATCGCCGGCGTGGTCCCTCGGGAACGCCTCGATGGCGTCATACTGACACGGGCCTTTATCGGCGTTCCTTCGGGCCCCTAGTTGCCTCTGGCGTAGTTCGCCGTCCTCCTGCTGATAGCTGGCTCATGTGGAGTCGGCAGCTACCATCGAACGCCGCCGTTCGAGGAGGATTGGTTGGTTCACCCCGCCGCTACCGAGTACGTGAGCTCCGCCGAAGCGGTGGGGCTTCTTTACGTGACTGATGCCATGCCCGGCATCCGTCGCAAGCGGCATGGTCGCGGCTTCACGTACCTCGACTACGATGGCAGCGTGATTCGCGATCGCGCCATGCTCCGCCGCTTCAGGTCGCTGGTGATTCCGCCGGCGTGGACGGACGTGTGGATCTGTTCGCATCCCGACGGGCATCTGCAGGTTACCGCCCGAGATGCGCGCGGGCGAAAGCAGTATCGCTACCATCCCTCGTTCCGCGAGCAGCGTGACGGCACCAAGTTCGAGCGGATGATCGCGCTGAGCGACGTCTTGTGGAAGATCCGCCAGCGCGTCGAGGCGGACATCGCGCTCACGGAGCTGCCGCGCGACAAGATCATGGCGACGGTGGTGTGGCTGCTCGAACGAACGCTGATTCGCGTCGGCACCCAGGAATACGCGAAAGCGAACAAGTCCTACGGCCTCACGACCCTGCGCCGGAAGCATGTGCAGGTGGACGGGTCGCGCATGCGATTCGACTTCCGCGGCAAGAGCGGGGTGGCCCACGCGGTGTCCGTCACGGACCGCCGCATCGCACGCATCGTGCAGCGCTGTGCCGAGCTGCCGGGCTACGAGCTGTTCCAGTACGTGGACGATGCGGGGAAGCGTCAGGTGGTGCAGGCCGAGGATGTCAACGCATACCTGCGCGAGATCGCCGGCCAGGAAGTGACGGCCAAGGACTTCCGGACCTGGGCGGGGACGATGCACGCCGCCGCGGCACTCCGCGAGATGGGAGCCGCCCCGACGAAAAAGGAGGCGGAGAAGAACATCAAGGCCGCGGTCGACCGCACGGCCGCGATGCTGGGCAACACCCGTAGCGTCTGCCGAAAGTATTACATCCATCCCGCGCTGCTCGAGGCGTACCTCGACGGAAGCGTGCTCCCGCCCGAAGCGCAACGCGTCTGGAGCGAGCGTAACGGCACGGGGCCGACACTGCGCCATCACGAGGCGGAGGTGCTGGCCTTTCTCAGGTCGCGAGTCGAGTCCGCGGCCTCTGGTCAGGACGGTAGCGCGCCGAGGGGGCTGGTCGCGTCTCGAGGTTGAGCACTTGCGCGGGGTTGAAGGCGAGCTGATCCTATTCCAGCCGCTTCTGCGCAGACCGCTCGTCCGCGCTCGGTGAAGCGACCGGTGGTAGGCTACCCCCACTCAGAGGTTCACATGCGATCCACGCTCTTCTCCTCGGCCTTGCTCCTGGCCGGCCTCGCCGGCACCGCTGCGGGCCAGTCGACGCACGGCCAGCACACGGCTGCTGCCAAGGGGTCACCGAACGACGCCACACTCATCCGGAACGCGCTGAGTGCGGGCCCCGCATCAGTCACCTCTGGCGCCACCGTGACGAATCACGACGGACGCGTTCTGCGGAAAGGTACGAACGACTGGGTGTGCATGCCCGACATGCCCGACCAGCCGAACAACACGCCCATGTGCCTCGACGCTCCATGGCGCGTCGTCATCGATGCGTGGGTCAACAAGAAGATCCCGACGGTGAGCCAGGTCGGGTTCGCGTACATGCTGCAGGGCGATATCCCGGTGAGCAACACCGACCCCTACGCCACGGGGCCCACCGCCACGAACGACTGGATCCAGCACGGCGATCCGCACATCATGGTCCTCATCCCGGATCAGAAGTCGCTTGACGGGATGTCCACTGATCCGAAAGCCGGCGGGCCATTCGTCATGTGGAAGGGCACACCCTACGCTCACATCATGCTTCCGGGAACGCCGCCGCCGAAGCCGATGAAGAAGTAGGGGTCATGCCGTGTCCCCTGTTCGGTGCGATGAACGGCGGCGAACAGGGAATACGCTTGCGCTTTCCGAGTGGCGTGGCGAGCGTGCAGTCATGTACGCCATCGCACTCATTCGCTATCGCCGTCCGCTCGAAGACGTGATCGTCGTGCAGGAGCAGCACCGGGCCTACCTGCGCACGCTGAAGGAGGCCGGTACGCTCATCGCGTCCGGCCCCCTCGACCCCCGATCCGGCGGCGCCCTGCTCCTCCGCGTCCCCGACGACGACGTGATCGGCGCGCTCGATGCCGTCCGCGACGGCGATCCCTACGTCACCTTCGGGGTCGCCCAGTACGAGCTCATCCCGTGGGCGGTGAACACGGGACGCGAAGCGCTGGACTCGCTGTAGACGCTACTTGGCGCCGGCCAGGGAGAGCACGAGCAACGCGGCCCACTGCGGCCCCAGCCAGCCCCGTGGCCCATCCTCGTACCACTCGTCGAGGCCGTGCGCGCCGTCGCCACGCCCGCCACCGTCGATCGTGATGCCCGGCAATCCCATCCCGATTGGCACGTTCGCGTCCGTGCTGGACGACGTGAGCTGCGGCGTCCAGCCGAGCACCTTTGCCGCGTCACTCGCGACGCGGACGATGCGGGCGGAGTCGGGTTGCGAGCCGGCGGGCCGGATGCCTACAGTGTCGATCACCAGCGACAGCCGGTCGTTCGCCCCGGGCCAGCGCCTGTTCTCCGCCGCGAGCGCTCGGCGCAGCGCACGCTGCACCTGCACATCGATCGCGGTGAGCGATCTCGCCGATTCCGACCGCATGTCGATGTCCATCGATGCCTCGAACGGAATCGAGTTCACCGACGTGCCTCCGCGCACGATGCCGACGTTGAACGTCGTCTTCGGTTTGGTAGGCACCTTGAGGTCGGCGATGGCCGCGATCGCGCGGCCCATGGCGTGCGCCGGATTGGGAATGCCGAACGCCCCGTAGCTGTGGCCGCCGCGGCCCTTGTACGTCACCCGATAGCGATGGCTGCCCACCGCGCGGCTCGTGAGCCCGTCGCCCACGCCATCCACGGAGATGAAGTAGTCGATCTTCCCGGCGAGCTCCTTGTCGAACAGGTGACGGGTGCCGCGCAGGTTGCCCGGCCCTTCCTCACCGACATTGCCGACGAAGATGATGGTGCCGGGCGTCGTGATCTTCGACGCCTGCAGCGCGCGCGCCGCCGCCAGTACCACCGCGAGTCCGCGGCAGTCGTCGCCGATGCCTCGGCCCGTGAGCCGCCCATTCTCGTTCTTCACGCGAACATCCGTGCCCTCGGGGAACACGGTGTCCAGGTGGCCGGCGAGGACGATCGTGGGGCCGTCCCCGGCGCCGCGCCGCTCGCCGATCACGTTGCCAATCGCATCCACGCGCACGTTGGTGAGACCGAGCTGCTCGAATTGCGCCTTGTATGCAACTCCACGTGCCGTCTCCTTGAACGGAGGCGCCGGGATCTCGCACAGCATCACCTGCTTCTCGAGCGTCCAGGCGTTGTCAGCCTTCAGGGCGTCGAGCATGGCGCGGACATCACCCCGCCCCGCGAGTTGCGCGGGCGATTGCGCGTGCGCGAGAGAGACGAACGCGGCGAGCGCGAGCGGCACGAGGGAGAGAATGGGTCGGCGGGAAAGCATGTTCACGCGAGTACGTGTTCGGGTGGCAGCAACGGCGGACCACGCAAGCTCGCGGGCGGCTGCACGCTGAGCAAGCGGCGCGAAATCGGTAGGTCGGTACGTCGGTAGGTCGGTAGGTCGGAAACGGCGAAGGGCGCGCGGTGGGCTTGGCTCAGCCTCCCGATCGACCGCCGATGACCAGCAGCGAGCTGCCTACGGGAACGTTCGCTCGGCCGAGCAGACGCTCTTCGAGCCGCGATAGCGCGTACAGCGCGCGATTTACCAGCGCCGGCGGTACCGCTGGCGACGCCGGCTCGCCCGGAATCAACGCCTCCTTGATTCGCGTCACGAGCTTCGCCGCCGCGGTCCAGTGGAAGAAGTAGCGCGATTCGTCTACACGCAGCCCCGCCGATGCCGCGAGCGCACCCATGCTCGCCGTGTCGTACCGCGTGAAGTGATGGTTGAGGTCGTCGTGGCGCGTCCAGAACTGCATGAATGCCGGGACGGTGGCGAGGAACACGCCCTCCGGCTCGAGCAGCGAGAGCGCGTGGCGGAGCGACGCCGCAGGATCGGGAAGATGCTCGAGCACATCGAGCATGAGCACCAGCGAATAGCGACGCGTGGGAGCGAAGCTCTCGTCGAACGGAACGACGTGGATCTGGGCGCGATGCGGGCCGTCGGGCGAGACGAGCGCTGACGCCGGCTCCACGCCTTCGACAGACTGCACGCCGGGCAGCTTCTCGAGCTCGTCGAAGAAGAGCCCGTCACCGCAGCCGACGTCGAGCACGTGTCGCCATCCGGCGGCCGGCTGGTGGTCATGGAGCGCATCCAGGATCACCCGCTCTCGTGCGCGCCACCACCAGTGACGCTGGAACAGCTCGCGATAGCGAGCGCCGTAGTCCGTATCCATGCGATGCCGAGCCGCTACGGTCCGGTGCGGAGAGCCGGCACCACCGGCGTGTACTGCGGCGTCACGAACCGGTGCGTCTCCACCGGCATGCCGGCGCCATGTCGCACCACCGACCCCACCACGTAGAGCGGGCGACGTTTGGTCTCCTGATAGATGCGGCCGATGTACTCCCCGATGATGCCGAGGAAGAACAGCTGTACGCCCGTGAGGAACGACATGAAGAGCATCAGCGACGTGAAGCCGACCGGTGCGCGATCGAGAAAGAGCTTCGCGTACAGGGTGTACAGGGAAAACGCCGTCGACAGCAGGATGGCGATCAAGCCGAGCATCGCCGCCGCGCGTAGCGGCACGATGGAGAAGGAGAAGAGCCCATCCGACGCCAGCTTGAGCAGCTTGA
>JBDSSY010000243.1:0-4079 GCA_039928585.1 Gemmatimonadaceae bacterium
CGCACTTCATACGTGTCGGCATCCATCTCAACTTCCACCACGTCGCAGCCCCACGCGTAGGTGGGATACGCGTCGCCCTGGTACGTGTCGTCGTTCCAGCGGATCCAGTCGGGCGGTACATGCTCGATCACGACGGAGAGGGGCCCGTTGGCGCGATGGTATTCCGCGGGCGTCATCGTGCCGATCGTCTGCCGCATCTCCTCCGCACAGCGCTCGAGGATCTTGCCCACCACCATGCAGGTTCTCGACGCCACGGTGGGCCCGCTGTCGGCGACGAGTGAGGTGTCGGGCTGCGCAACCTCCACCGACTCGTAGGGAATACCAAGTGCGTCGGCGACGATCTGCGCGTGCATCGTGCGCGTTCCCTGACCGATCTCGGTGCTCGCCACCATGATCCGCACGCCTGTGGGTGTGAGATCGAGTCGCGCGCGCGACTTGAGCCGTTCCTCACCTGCGCCGGTGAATCCGGCGCCGTGGTAGAACAGCGCGAGTCCGATGCCCCTGTTCGTCCCGCGAAACGACTCCCGCTTCCGCCGGAAATCCGTGCGCCGTACCGCCTCATCGAGACAGGCGCGAGCGCTGGCATCGCTGCGCAGTAGCTGGCCCGTGGCGGTGCGGTCACCCGGCTCCAGCGCGTTGATCTCCCGCAAGGTCACGGGGTCCATGCCGAGCGATTCGGCGATGCGATCCATGTGGACTTCGACGGCGAACTCCGTCTGCGGAGCGCCGAACCCACGGAACGCGCCGTTGGGCGGCGTGTTCGTCATCATCACTCGGCCCGCGATGCGCGTGTGGTCGCAGCGGTACGGCCCAGCCGCGTGGATGCAGCCGCGCGACAGCACCACGCCGCTCAGCGTGCTGTACGCGCCGCCGTCCATCAGCACGTTTACCGACATCGCGACGATGCGTCCGTCGCGCGTGAGACCGGTGCGATGCGTGACGACCGATGGATGGCGCTTCGTGGTGGCCACCATGTCCTCGACGCGATCGTAGATGATCTTTACCGGACGGCCCGACTTGCGCGCGAGCAGCGCGGCGTGACCGGCGAGCATCGACGGATACTCTTCCTTCCCGCCGAAGCCGCCACCCGTCTCCGTCTGCACGACGCGCAGCGTCGACTCGGCGCCGAACAGGCTCTTGAGCGCCTTGAGCGCGTAGAAGGGACACTGCAACGAGCCGTGCACCGTGATGCCTCCGTCTTCCGGCACGGCGATCACGCCGTTCGTCTCGATGTAGACGTGCTCCTGATGGCCGGTGCGGTACGTCCCCTCCACGACAACGTCGGCGCGGGCGAGCGCGTCATCCACGTCGCCCTTCACGATGTCGACGTCCTTGAACGAGTGCGCGGACAGGGACGGATCGTAGTTCGGTTCGTCGACGTCGTAGGTGATATCGACCGTCGCGGTGAGCAGCGTCTCCCGGTTCTCGTGCGCGAGCAGGAGGATCGGCTCGGCAACGTGATTCACCGTGCGCTCGACCAGGAAGGGCTGGTCGTCGTCGATCAGCGCGACGACGTTGCGGCCGGGAATGTCGCGGTAATCGACGATCGTGAACCCCGCGGTGTCGAACGCCAATCGGACGTCGCGAATCGTGCCGCGGGCGATGGTCGAGCGCACGGTGCGGCCGTACAACATGCCGGGCAACACGATGTCGTCCGCATACTTCGTGCGGCCGGTGGCCTTGCCGATACCGTCCTTTCTCGAGACACTCTTGCCAACAGAAGGAGCCATCGGCGTAAGAGAGTGACCTGTCGCAGGAGGCGCAAGCCGTCGCTGTTCAGGCTCCGGGAGCAGCGACACGGAATCCAAGTCGAGCGTTCTCCGTTCGGCGTTGCCCATTACGCGTTTCACGACGTTTGCCGTGGTGAAACGCGCAACGGTCAACGATCAACTCGCAACGCAAAACGTAAATTCCCCCAGCCTTCCGGCGTGCCCTCAGACCTGCCCATCCGCCGGTCAGACCGGAAACAGCATCTCCCGATACTTCGGCATCGGCCACAGGTCATCCGCGATCTTGAGCTCCAATGCATCGCTCCCCTCGCGCACTTTCGCCATCGCATCCGCACCAGCGCTCGTGAGCAGCTTGGCCTGCTTCGGCAGATCGTCGTGCATTCCTTCCGCCTGCTCGATCACCTTCTCCAGCGTGTCGCGCCCCGCGCGCAACGACTCGATCATCAAACCGATCTCGTTCGCCGCCGCCACCTGCGGAATCGTCTTCACACCGGCCGCCTTCGCATGCGCCGCCGATGACGAGAGACTCCCCGCATAGCTGAACGCTGCTGGTAACACCAGCGTGTCGATGATCTCCTTCAGCGTATGCATCTCGATCAGCATGTCCTTCACGTACCGCTCGAGGCGCACGTGATACCGCGATTCCAGCTCGGCCTTGTTGAAAATGCCAAGCTTGTTGAGCAGCGCGCGCGACTGGCGCGTCGTGAGCTGCTCGAGCGCCTCGGGTGAGCGACGCAGGTTGAGCAGCCCGCGCTTGCTCGCTTCCTTCACCCAGTCCTCGGAGTAGTTGTTGCCCTCGAAGCGAATGGCCGCTGTCTCCTTGAACGCCTCCTGCACCACGCCGAGCACCACATCGTCCACCGACTTGCCACGCTTCATGCTGGAGCGGATCTGCTCGGTCAGCTCGTCCAGCGCTTCGGCGACGGCGGCGTTCAGCAGCACGATCGGGAAAGCGATCGATGCCGACGAGCCCACGGCGCGGAACTCGAACTTGTTGCCCGTGAACGCGAACGGCGACGTGCGGTTGCGATCGGTGTTGTCCTTCTCGATCTCGGGCAGCCGCGCGACACCGAGCTTGATCATCGCTTGCACAGCGTTCGTCGACGCCTTGCCGGCGGCGATGGACTCGATCACCTGGGTGAGCGTGGACCCCATGAACACCGAGATGATGGCCGGCGGCGCTTCGTTCGCGCCGAGCCGATGCTCGTTGCCGCTCGACGCGATGCCCGCGCGCAGCAGCCCGGCATGCTTGTGCACGCCCTTGAGGATGGCGGCGAGGAAAACAAGAAAGCGCAGGTTCTGATGCGGGGTCTTGCCCGGCTTCAGCAGGTTGGTGCCATCGAGCTCCGGATTGTCCGCCGCAATCGAGAGCGACCAGTTGCAGTGCTTCCCGGATCCATTGATCCCGGCGAACGGCTTCTCGTGCAGGATAGCCTGCAGGTCGTGCCGCAGCGCCACTTTCCGCAGCGTCGCCATCACGAGCTGGTTGTGATCCACCGCGATGTCGGTCTCCTCGAACAGCGGCGCCATCTCGAACTGCGAGGGCGCGACTTCATTATGTCGCGTGATGATGGGCACGCCGAGCTTGTACAGCTCGTGCTCCACCTCGCTGATGCACGCCTGGATGCGCTCAGGAATCCCGCCGAAGTAGTGATCCTCGAGCTGCTGCCCGCGCGGCGGCGGCGCGCCCACCAGCGACCGGCCCGCCATGACGAGATCCGGCCGCTGCGCAAAGTGGCCGCGATCGATCAGGAAGTACTCCTGCTCCGCGCCTAGCGTGGTGTAGACGCGCTGCACGCCGGTGTCGCCGAGCAGCTCGAGCAGCGCGATGGCCTTGTCGGAGAGGACGTCGGAGCTGCGGAGCAACGGGGTCATCTCGTCGAGCGCTTCGCCGTTGTACCCGATGAATACCGACGGAATGCACAGCGTCCGCGTCTCGGCCGACTCGATGATGAACACGGGGCTCGCCGGATTCCACGCCGTATAGCCGCGCGCCTCCCAGGTGGCGCGCAGCCCGCCGCTCGGGAAGCTCGACGCATCGGGCTCGCTCTGGATGAGCTGCGCCGCGGTGAACTTTTCCATCGGATGCTTGTTGTCGTCGAAGCTCAGGAAGGCGTCGTGCTTCTCCGCCGTGAGTCCAGTTTGCGGCTGGAACCAGTGCGTGAAGTGCGTGACGCCGCGGCTGATGGCCCACTCGCTGATCACCTGCGCCACGACGGGCGCGATCTCGACGTCGAGCTTCTTCCCGAGCCGAATGGACGCGGCGAGCTTCTTCGACACGTCCTTGGGCAGCCGGTCGCGCATCTGGCGCGCGCCGAATGTATTGATGCCGAAATAGGCCGACGTCGG
>JBDSSY010000244.1:0-2554 GCA_039928585.1 Gemmatimonadaceae bacterium
CGATCCTCCCACGCCCAGTTCGCCCAATCGGCCGACGCGCGCTTCGACGCCTCGATCGCCTGCGTCACGTGCGCAGGCGTGGCCTTGTGCCAGTCGGCGAGCACGTGCGCGTGATCGTGCGGCATCACGCTCTGCGCGAGGTCGCCCGTCCGAATCTCCTGCCCCCCGATGATGAGCGGGATGTCCACCCGCTCTTTCGCCATGCTCGCGAGCCGCTCCTTGAGCGCCAGCTTTTCCGGTGAGCCCGGCGCGTAGCTCTTCACCGGCTCGTTCATCGGCGGCGGCACGCGGCGCGCCCCGGAGAACCCGGCCACGGGTGCGCTGGACGTCGAGACGATGTCCGCGGAGTGGCGCGGCTCGGCAGCGGCGCGCGTGGAAGCACTGCGGGTGGGCGAAGCGACGGGCGTGGCCATGGAAGAGCGGGTGCGGGGTGACGGAGGAGCGACGAGTCGGACCGCAGAGCGTGCGCCTGTAAGATAATCCAGCCCCGTCCTGGCACGCGGCGATTGCTTCTCCGTCCCCCGCGCCGCGGCTATTCTCCGACATGACCCGCCGGCCCAATCATCGCCCTCGGCACATGCCACACGCCACTCTCGTTGCGAGCGCCGCGCTGCTCGTGCTCGCGAGCACGGCGTGCGCGCCGCCGCCGGTCGACTGGGCGGTACAGCAGTCGGTCGCCCGCCCCACAGGCGCTGCGGTGGTGCTGGGCGCGGACGGCATCGTGCGCGCTGACAGCCTGACGGCACTCGCCGCTCGGCTCACGCCGCCCTCCGGGCCGCTGTGCGCTGGCTCGCTCCGCGTGGCGATCGCTCGCCGCACCATCTACGGTGTCTGGTGGGCGCCTCGACCCGATAGCGGCGCACGACTCCTCGCCGCGCGCTCCACCGATGACGGACGCACCTGGAGCGCAGCCGCGCCGGTGGACACTACCGACGCCGGATCCACCGGATGCCGCCGCGAACCGCCCGCGATCGCCGCAGACTCCATGAGCGGCTACGTGCATGTCACCTACGCCCTCCGCGCCGTCGAGGGTCCGGGACTCTTCTTCTCGCATTCCATGGATGATGGCGCCACCTTTCACGCTCCGGTGGCGATCCTGTACGGAGAACGACTCGGTCGCACCAGCGTCGCCGCGGATGGCGATCTCGTGGTGATCGGATTCGAGGATCCGAACAGCAGAGTCCCACGTATCGGTCTCGCACTGTCGAACAGCATGGGACACATCTTCGAGCACCGCATCCTGCCCGTCTCCGACGACAACGGCACCGCCGTTCGACCACTGACGGCCGCGCGCGGACGTCGCATCGCGGTCGCGTGGGCCGCCGACTCGTCGGCCGCCATGCCAGCCACGCTTGCCGTGCGCATCGGCACGGTGCGCTGAGCCGCCGTCCAATGCGAGTGCTCTGCGCAGACGACGACGTCATAGCTCGCGCACTGCTCGAAGCCGTCCTCATCGATGGTGGCCACGAGGCCGTCATGGCCGAAGATGGCAGACATGCGTGGGAGAGCTTCCAGGACGCGCCGGCGCCGCTCGTCGTGCTCGACATCAACATGCCCGGCATGGACGGACTCACCGTCTGCCGGCTCATCCGCGATCACCCCGCGTCGAGCGAGACGTTCGTCATCATGGTGACGGCCCGCGACGGCCGCGACGATCTCCGGGCCGTGATGGCCGCGGGCGCCGATGACTACGTCACCAAGCCGGCGTCGCCGGAAAACCTGCGGGCGCGCCTCGAGATCGCGGGCCAGCGCATCGGCGAGAACGCCGCGCGCCGCGCCGCCGAGGCGGAGGTCGCCCGCTCGCGGTGGCTCGCCGGCATCGGCGAAACGACCATCGCGCTCGAGCACGAGATCAACAACCCGCTCTCGGCGCTGCTGGGCCATGCCGAGCTGCTGCTGATGTCCGAGGGGCTGAGCGCGGAACAACTCGACTCGCTCCGCATCATCCAGGAGCAGGCGGCGCGCATCGCCGACGTCGTGCGTCGCCTGGCGAAGCTCAAGAATCCCCAATCGGTGGAATACCTCGCCGGTTCACGCATGCTCGATCTGGGCATGCGGTCCAGCGGCCCCACGTAACCGGGAGCATCGGTGGAGCACTACTTCGGCGCGCACACGGTGGACACCGGCGGCATCCACATGGCGGCGCGCCGTGCCGCCAATGCGGGCATGCGTGCCCTGCAGATCTTCTCCGCCATTCCCAAGTACTACAACGAGCGCGTGGGTGTGCGCCCGGAGCGCGCGGAGCGATTTCGCGAGACCATCGCCGCCACGAAGATCGCGCCGGAGCGAATCGTCGTACACGCGGCATACGTGCTCAACACCGCCACACCGGACGACGCGAAGTGGACGCGGGCGCGCGACGGACTGGCGAAGGAGCTGGAGCGGTCGACCACGCTCGGCGTGGGTGCCGTCTGCTTTCATCCTGGCGCCGCCACGGACGGAGACCGCGATGCGGCGGCCGAACGGATCGCGTCGGCCATCATCCACGCGCTGAACCTGGTGAAAGGTGACACGCGCCTCCTCGTGGAGAACACCGCGGGAGCAGGCACCACCA
>JBDSSY010000245.1:0-42936 GCA_039928585.1 Gemmatimonadaceae bacterium
TGCGGGAACGCGCCTTTCTCGATACGCTGTCGCGCCGCACCTTCGATTTCTTCTGGGAGACGACCAATCCGCGGAACGGCCTCACGCCCGACCGCTGGCCCACGCCCTCGTTCTCCAGCGTCGCCGCCGTGGGGTTCGCCCTCACGGCATACCCGATCGGCGTCGAACGCGGATGGGTGGCGCGAGACGCTGCTCGCGAGCGGGTGCTCACGACACTCCGCTTCTTCTGGACGGCGCCGCAGGGCGCGCAGTCAACCGACGTGACCGGGTACAAGGGTTTCTTCTATCACTTTCTCGACATGCACTCGGGGCGCCGCTTCGCCACCGTCGAGCTCTCCACCATCGATACCGCCCTGCTGCTCGCGGGTGCGCTCACCTGCCGGCAGTATTTCGACAGGGAGGACGCGGGCGACCGCGAGGTGCGCGCGCTCGCCGACTCGATCTATCATCGGGTCGACTGGGCATGGGCGCGCGACGGTGACGCGCTGGTCAACATGGGTTGGCGTCCGGAAGGCGCGCAGCATCAGAACGCGCGTGGCTTCATCGTCAGCGAGTGGGCTGGCTACAACGAGGGGATGCTGCTGTACGTCCTCGCGCTCGGCTCACCGACACATCCCATCGAACCTACCGCGTGGTCGCGTTGGACCAGCACCTACAAATGGGATCGGTTCCAGGGCCTGGAGTTCGTGCAATTCGCGCCGTTGTTCGGACACCAGTACTCTCATCTCTGGGTCGACTTCCGCGGCATCCAGGACGAGTACACGCGCGCGCGAGGCATCGATTACTTCGAGAACGCGCGCCGCGCGACCCTCTCGCAGCGCGCCTACGCTACGGCCAATCCAGCGCAGTGGCGCGGCTACGGCCCCAACGTGTGGGGTCTCACAGCCAGCGATGGCCCCCTCGATTCGACGCTGGTGATCGATGGACGTGCGCGCACCTTCCATACGTACTGGGCTCGCGGTGCCGGCACGGACGAGATCAACGACGACGGGACGATCGTGCCGACAGCGGCGGGGGGATCGGTGCCGTTCGCACCGGAGATCGCCATTCCCGCACTCGTCGCCATGCGGGAACGCCATGGAGAGCCGTTGTTCGGCCGATATGGTTTTCTCGACGCGTTCAATCCCACGCTCAGGACGCCCGGGCCGCGGTTGCAGCACGGTCGAATCGTGCCGGGCGAGTCCTGGTTCGACACCGATTATCTCGGCATCGATCAGGGACCAATCCTCGCAATGGTGGAGAACTGGCGATCCGATCTGGTCTGGAAGCTGATGCGACGCAATGCAGACGTCGTCCGCGGTCTGTGCAGGGCGGGATTCACCGGCGGGTGGATCGCGGGCCGCTGCTGATGCACAGCGGAGTGCGCCATCTTGTCGGCGTTGCGCTCGCCATGGTGAGTGCCGGATGCGCGAGGGAAGCGTCGCCAGGCGGCGACGTTGAACTGCGGGTATGGGCGTTCGGTTCGGAAGGAGAAGCGCTTGCTCCCCTCGCGCGCGAGTTCGAACGATCGCAGCCGGGCATCCGCGTTCGGGTGCAGCAGATCCCCTGGACGGCGGCGCACGAGAAGCTGCTCACCGCCTACGTGGGTGATGCACTGCCCGATGTCGCTCAGCTTGGCAACACCTGGATTCCCGAGTTCGCCGCGCTCGGCGCGCTCCAGGCGCTTGATTCGCTGGTAGCGCGCGACACCGCGGCCATCTCCATCAGCGATTACTTCCCCGGCGTGCTCGCGACGAATGTCGTGGACGACACGCTCTTCGGGGTGCCCTGGTACGTGGACACCCGGGTGATGTTCTACCGCACCGACCTGCTGCGAGCCGCGGGCGTGACCACCCCGCCCGTCACGTGGGCGCAGTGGCGCGATGCGCTCACGAAAGTGAAGCGCGTTCAGCCACGCGGATCCTTTCCGGTGCTCCTGCCACTCGACGAGTGGGCACAGCCGCTCATTTTTGGCCTCCAGTCCGGCGCGCCGCTGCTCGCCGAGCGTGGGACGCGCGGCGGATTTCGCGATGCCCGTTTTCGCCGAGGTTTCGAGTTTTACGTGAGCCTGTTCAACGACGGTCTCGCGCCGGCGCTGGCCAACACGCAGATCAGCAACGTGTACCAGGAGTTCGCCGCCGGTCGCGTGGCGATGTACATCACCGGACCATGGAATGTGGGTGCGTTCCGCAAGCGGCTCCCCGATTCCCTGCAGGGCGCGTGGATGACGGCGCCCCTTCCCGGGCCGGACAGCGCGGGCGTGTCGTTCGCTGGCGGCTCCAGCATCGTGATCATGAGAAAGTCGGCGCATCAGGCGGCAGCGTGGAAATTTCTCGCCTTCCTGAGTGACCCCGCACGCCAGGCGCGCTTCTTCGAGGCAACAGGCGACCTGCCTGCCCGCCGTTCGGCGTGGGACGCGCCGGCGCTCGCCCGCGATGCGCAGCTCGCCGCTTTTCGCACGCAGCTTGGGCGTGTGCTTCCTTCGCCCGCCGTCCCGGAGTGGGAGTTGATCGCGTCCCGGATGGCGCAGGCGGCGGAGCGCGCCGCGCGCGGTCGGCAGACGATCGATGTCGCACTCGCCAGTCTCGACGCGGATGTCGACGGCATCCTGGAGAAGCGGCGCTGGCTCGCGGCGCAGCGACGCGTCGCGAGATGACCGCTCCCTCCGCACGCGCACCGCGTTCGGCGTGGATCGCGCCGGGTTGGTGGTTCGTGGCACCGGCGCTCACGCTCATCGTCGTGTTCTTCGTGGGGCCGGTGCTCGCGGCCATCGTGCTCAGCTTCACCGACTTCGATCTCTACGCGCTCGCCGATCCGCGCGCCGCGCGCTGGGTTGGGCTGCGCAACTATTCCCGCGTGTTGCAGGAGCCGCTCTTCTGGCAGGCGCTGCGCAACACACTCTATTTCGCGCTCGTCGGCGGTCCGCTCACCGTCGCGGCCTCGCTCGGCGCCGCCCTGCTGGTGAACGCGCGCGCGCTGCGGTGGAAAGGAACGGCGCGTGCGGTGTTCTTCGCGCCCTTCGTGACGACGCTCGTCGCCGTGGCGATCGTGTGGCGATACCTGTACCACCCGCGGTACGGCCTGCTGAACTGGATGCTCGGCCATGTGGGCGTGCAACCGATCGACTGGCTGGGTGATCCGCGCTGGGCGATGCCGGCCATCATTCTCATGGCCACGTGGAAGAATTTCGGCTACAACATGCTGATCTTCATCGCGGGGCTGCAGAACATTCCGCGCGAGTTGCACGAAGCGGCCGCGCTCGACGGCGCGACGCCGTTCCAGCGATTCCGGCACGTCACGATCCCGATGCTCGCGCCGACGATGTTCTTCGTCGTGATCGTGACGATGATCGGATATCTCCAGCTCTTCACCGAGCCGTACGTGATGACGCAGGGCGGGCCGCTGCGCGCCACGACGAGCCTGGTGCTCTACATGTACGAGGAAGGATTCCGATGGTGGCGGCTCGGTGTAGCGGCGGCCATCGCTTTCCTGCTCTTCCTGGTGATCGTGCTCTTCACCCTGCTGCAACGACGGATCTCTCCGCGCGGCGCGGCATGACGACGGCACGCGCGCGAGAGTTCCAGACGGGCACGGTGGCGCTCTACGCTGCGCTCGTCGTCTTCGGCGCCCTCTCACTTCTGCCGCTGCTCTGGATGCTGAGCGCGTCGTTCATGGCGCAGGGAGAGGCGACGACCTTTCCGCCCGCGTTGTTGCCGCGGAATCCGACGCTCGTGCACTATCGCGACCTGTTTGGACGGCTCGCCCTGGGTCGCTACGCGATGAACAGCGCGTTGGTCGCCACGGTCACGACCATCGGCGCGTTGGCCATCAACGCGTCAGCCGGATACGCGTTCGCCAAGCTGCGGTTCCGTGGACGCGATGCCACCTTCCGCGCGATGGCGGCCGGCCTCGCCATTCCGGTGCAGGTCGCGATGCTACCCCTCTTCCTCCTCATCAAGTCGCTGGGTCTCGTGAACAACTATGGCGGCGTCATTATTCCCGGCCTCTCGAGCATCTTCGGCATCTTCCTCGTGCGGCAGTATGCGCTCGCCATCCCCGACGATCTGCTCGACGCGGCCCGAATCGACGGCGCGAGCGAGTTCCGCGTCTTCCGCTCCATCGTGTTGCCCACCATCCAACCTGTTCTTGCCACTCTTGCGCTGTGGACCTTCCTGGCGACCTGGAACGATTTCATGTGGCCGCTCATCGTGCTCAGCGATGACGCGAAGTACACCCTGCCCGTGGCGCTCGCGGGACTCGTCGGAGAGCATGCGCAGGACGTCGAGCTGATGATGGCCGGCGCGGTGATCACGGTGCTGCCGGTCCTCATCCTCTTCCTGATGCTGCAGCGGTACTTCGTGGAAGGCGTCACCGAGGGAAGCGTCAAGTGAAAGCCGTCATCTCGGTCGTCACAGGCGTCGCACTGCTCGCCGGCGTCTCAACCGCGCCTGCGCAATCCTCGCCGCGCGTGCTCGAGTCGTTCGATGCCGCCGGCCCCTACACAGCCCTGCCGTCGGACGGAGTGCGACTGTCACTGTCGGCAGACTCGGGTGTCGTGGGCCGCGCGCTTCGCATGGACTACGATTTTCAGGGGCGCGCCGGCTATGCGGTCGCGCGACGCGCCTTTGCGCTGCCACCGCTGCCGGCGTACTGGTCGATCACGCTCTGGGTTCGCGGAGCGGCCAAGCCGAACACGCTGGAGATCAAGCTCGCCGATTCCAGTGGCCAGAACGTCTGGTGGATGCGGCGCCCCGAGCTGTCGATCTCCAACGGATGGACGCAGCTGCGCTTCCGCAAATCGGACCTCAGCTACGCGTGGGGTCCGCTCGGCGGCGGTCCACCGCGAGGCATCGCGGCGCTCGAGATTGTGTTCACCGCGGGGCAGGGAGGCAAGGGCTGGATCGCCCTCGACGACATGACACTGACGTCGCTGGCGCCCCCTGTTCCAGACCGTGTGCGGCCCAGCGTTTCGGCCTCCTCGAGCCTGCTCGGCCGGCCACCAGCGCTCGTCATCCCCGTCGACTTCGCGTCGGCCCCGCGCACGCCGTTGCTCGCTCGCGACGGCTCGGGATGGCGCAGCGCGGGCGATGGCACACAGTGGCTTGCGCTGGACTTCGGCGGTCCTCGCTCGATGGGCGGACTGGTACTCGATTGGTCGACGAGCGATTGGCCGGTGGACTATGACGTGGAGACGAGCGACGACGGCCGAACGTGGACGCTCGCGCGTGCGGTACGCGGCAGCGGTGGTGGACGCCGCTACATCCACCTGCCGGGTGCCGAGCCGAGACAGGTGCGACTCGCGCTCAAGCGCAGCAGCCGCGGTACGCGATACGCCCTGGGTGCGTTTCGCATTCTGTCCGACAGCGTCGCCTCCACGCGCAGCGCGTTCCTGGAACGCGTCGCCGACGGCAGCGCGCCCGGTGCGTGGCCGCGGCCGCTCACAGGGCAGCAGTCGTACTGGACGGTGGTCGGACTGCCGCGCGACGAACGCGACGCGCTATTCAGCGAGGATGGCAGCGTCGAGTCGGGGCCCGGGAGCTTCTCGGTCGAGCCCTTCCTCCACGCCGACGGCCGTCTGCTGACGTGGCGCGACGGTCTCACCTCGCACTCGCTCGATGGCGGCTCGCGCCCAATTCCGACCGCCCGCCGTGTCGTGGGCGATCTCGCGCTTGCCACGACAGCGTACGCATCGGGGCGACAAGGCGGCTCCGTCGTCTGGATCCGGTACGACGTGGTGAACGCAGGCCCACGGTCACGTGAGGTGCGATTATTCGCGGCCGTGCGTCCTGTCCAGGTGAACCCGCCGTGGCAGTTCCTCGGCACCGCGGGTGGCGCTGCCAGCGTCCGCACGCTGCGCGCGACGACGCGGCAGCTCGTCGTGAACGACAGCGACCTGGTCGTGGCGTTCACACCGGCGACCGCGGTGGGAGTGACGCCATTCGACTCCGGCTCGGTCGTCGACGTGATGCGACGCGGTGTCGTACCGCCCGCCGTCTCGGTGAATGACCCTGCCGGGCTGGCGGAAGCGGCGTTCTCGTGGACGCTCTCACTCCGTCCGCGCGACAGCGCGCAGGTATGGCTGATGCTCCCCGCGCGCGGTGTGCGCGTCGGAGTGCCCGATCTCCCGGATGCTGGGCTCTCCGCCCGCACGCGCAGCATGGGGAGCGATCGGCTCGCGGAGGCGCGCGCGCTCTGGGATCGAGAGGTGGGCTCGACATCGATCGACCTGCCGGAGAGTGGCGCCGCGTTCGCGCGCACGTTGCGCACCGCGCTGGCTCACGTGCTGATCAATGCGCGCGGGCCGGCGCTCCAACCTGGTACCCGCAGCTACCGACGCAGCTGGATCCGCGATGGCGCGCTCACC
The DNA here is from genome assembly GCA_039928585.1 of Gemmatimonadaceae bacterium. Lineage (GTDB taxonomy): Bacteria > Gemmatimonadota > Gemmatimonadetes > Gemmatimonadales > Gemmatimonadaceae > AG11. The sequence continues at coordinate 6,344 of JBDSSY010000245.1, forward strand.
TCGTCGGCGCTGATGCGCATGGGGCACGCGGACGACGCGCGCGCTTTCCTCGACTGGTTTGTGCCATACGTATTTCCGAACGGCAAGGTGCCCTGCTGCGTGGATCACCGCGGCGCCGATCCGGTCACAGAGAACGACGCCGATGGCGAGTTGCTCTATCTCGCGGCCGAACATTTCCGCATCACGAGCGACTCAGCCACCGTTCGTCGTCATTGGTCCACGCTCGCGCGCGTGGCGGCACATCTCGATTCACTGCGCCACTCGCGCCGAACATCTGCATACCGGACACCGGACTCGCTGCTCGTCTTCGGCTTGCTGCCACCCTCCATCAGTCACGAGGGCTACTCGGCCAAACCGGCGTACTCGTATTGGGACGACTGGTGGGGCGTGCGTGGACTGGACGACGCGGCGCTGCTCGCACGGGTGGTCGGCGACGCGTCCGCGTCCGCACGGTTCGCGGTAGCGGGGCGCGAGATGCGCCGGGACGTCGTGGCGTCGATCGCACGCTCGATGGCGCTGTTCGGCCGCAGTGCGTTACCAGGCGCGGCGGAGCTGGGCGATCTCGACCCGACGTCATCGACGATGGCGCTCGAGCCGGCACAGGCGCTCTCCGACCTGCCGCGTGCCGCGGTACTCGCCACTTTCGACAGTGCGTGGGCGACACTCGAACGCCGTCGACAGCCGGGTTCGACCTGGGACATCTTCACGCCGTACGAGTGGCGAGACGTCGGCGCGTACATCCGGCTCGGTCAGCCGGAGCGCGCCCACGCGTACGCCGCCTGGCTGATGACCATGCGGCGTCCCGCCGAGTGGAACCAGTGGAGCGAAGCCGTGTGGCGCGAACCGCGCACGCCGAAGTTCATCGGCGACATGCCGCACGGATGGGTCGCCTCCGATTTCATGCGCGCGACCCTCGACATGATGGCCTTCGAACGGGAGGCCGATTCCACGCTCGTGATCGGCGCCGGGATTCCCATCGGGTGGGCCCGGTCGAAGAGCGGGGTCGTCGTGGCAGGACTGCGCACCTGGTGGGGCGCGCTGAGCCTGAATGTTCAGGGTGTGCGTAGCAGTGCCAATGCCGCAGTGCGAGTCACGCTGAGCGGCGTGATGCCACCGGGGGGGATCGAGTTGCGAGCGCCGTTCGGCGCGATGCCGCGCGAGGTGCTCGTCGACGGGGTCCGCGGCACCCTGATCGATGCTGGGCGTGCGGTGCGGCTTCGCGGTGCCGCCACCGTGGAGTTCCGCTATTGAGCGTCGAGCGCCGTTCCGTTGCTGCGGATCACGTCGCGGTAGAAGAGCGCGCTCGACTTCGGGGTGCGCTCCAGCGTGTCGTAGTTCACGTGGACGATGCCGAACCGCTTGGAAAAGCCGAGGCTCCACTCATAGTTGTCGAGCAGGCTCCAGGCGAAGTATCCGCGCAGGTCGGCGCCCTTGGCGATCGCTGCGTGACACGCCTTGAGATGCTCGCGATAGTACCACACGCGCAGCGGATCGTGCACCACGCCGTCGATGGCGTGCGGCGCGTCGTAGAAGGCGGCACCGTTCTCCGTGACGTAGAGTGGAATGCGACCGTAGCGCTCGGTCACCCAGAGCAGGGTTCGCGTGAGCGACTGCGGATGCATCTCCCATCCGGTCTCGGTGTACGCATGCTCCGGCTGGCGGACGTACGCGATGCGGACGGGCATCGCGAGCGGATCGTCGCGGACGACGCCGCGTGTGTAGTAGTTGATGCCGAGGAAGTCGATCTGCTGGCCGATGAGCGCGAAGTCGTCGCTCGGGAAGTCCGGCCACGCCACGCCGAAGATGTCCCGCATTTCGTCGGGGTATCCGCCCTTGAAGACGGGATCGAGGTACTGCCGATTCATGTACGCGTCGCCCCGCTGCGCGGCGGCCGCGTCCTCGGCACGCGGAGTCGCCGGGTCCTTGGGCTCCAGATTGACGACGAGGCCCACCTGGCCGGCGCGCGATTCGGCGCGGAACGCCTGCACGCCCATGCCGTGCGCCCGCATGAGGTTGTGGCTTGCGATCGGCGCCTCGAACAGATTGCGGTGACCGGGTGCGAGCGCACCATGCAGGTAGCCTCCGTCCGTCACGACCCAGGGCTCGTTGAGCGTGGCCCACATCGGCACGCGATCACCGAGCGCCGCGAAGACGATGCTGGCGTATTCACCAAACCAGTCCGCCACGTCGCGATTGAGCCAGCCGCCTCGATCGTCGAGTGCAGCCGGGAGGTCCCAGTGAAACAGCGTCGCATTGGGCTTGATGTTCGCTGCAAGCAGCGCGTCCACCAGGCGCTCGTAGAAATCGAGACCGCCCTTGTTGACCCTTCCGGTCCCCTCGGGCAGGATACGGCTCCAGCTGATGCTGAAGCGATACGCCTGGAGGCCGAGTTCGCTCATCAGCGCCACGTCATCGCGGTACCGCCGGTAGTGATCGCAGGCGACGTCGCCGGTATCGCCGTTCGTCGTGCGACCCGGGCTATGGGCGAAGCGCTGCCAGATGCTCGGTCCCGCGCCGTCGGCGAGCGGACTCCCCTCGATCTGATACGCCGACGTCGAGGCGCCCCACAGAAAAGACTCAGGGAAGCGATGCGATTCGTTCATGCGGGACAAGATAGCACCGACGCGGCACGGCGAGGATACGCTCCACGGTGCTCATCATGACGGGCATCGGCGCGACGCGCGCCAGCAACGCCGCCACCGTGACGCTCCAGGGCGTGCGCAAGGAATACGAGAGCGGCGTCGTGGCTGTCCACGGCGTCGACCTCACGGTGAACGCGGGCGAGTTCGTCGTGCTCGTGGGTCCGTCGGGATGCGGCAAGAGCACCACGCTCCGCATGGTCGCCGGACTCGAGTCCATCACTGCCGGGACGCTGACGATCGACGGGCGAGTCGTGAATAACGTGCCGCCATCCGATCGTGACATCGCCATGGTGTTCCAGAGCTACGCCCTGTATCCGCACATGTCCGTACGCGACAACATGGCGTTCGCGCTCAAGCTGCGGAAACGTCCCGCCGCGGAAATCGCCGAGCGGGTCGGCGCCGCTGCATCGACGCTGGGTCTCGCGACGATGCTCGACCGCACGCCACGGCAGTTGTCGGGCGGTCAGCGACAGCGCGTGGCGATCGGCCGCGCGATCGTGCGCGAGCCGAGCGTGTTCCTGTTCGACGAGCCGTTGTCCAACCTGGACGCGGCGTTGCGCAGCGAAATGCGTCGCGAGCTCGCGACGCTCCATCGCCGGCTTGGGGCGACCATGCTGTACGTGACGCACGATCAGGTGGAAGCGATGACGCTCGGCGACCGAATCGTCGTGATGCACGAGGGTCGCGTACGCCAGGTCGCTTCACCCGGCGAGTTGTACGATCACCCGCACGATACTTTCGTCGCCGGCTTTCTCGGCAGTCCGCCGATGAACCTCCTGCCGGGCGCACTCGTCCAGCGCGACGGACGCTGGTTCGTGCAGCTCGCCGATGCGCCGGCGCTCGAGATTCCGCTACCGGAGCAACTCACCGAGGTGGCGCGGCGCTCGCGAGCCCCGTCAATCATCGTCGGTGTCCGACCGGAGCATCTGATCGCCCGCCCGATGCAGCCGGACGGGCCACTTGGCGAGAGTCTCGCCGCCACCGTGGAGCTGGCGGAGCCGCTCGGCCACGAGCAGCTCCTGCATCTGCGCGCTGGAGCGATGTCGTTCACCGTTCGCGGCGCGCCAGGAGTGCGTCCGGCAGTGGGCTCGACGGTCGCGGTTCGCATGTCGCCCGAGCGATTGCACCTGTTCGACGAGGCGTCGGGGGTGTCGTTCAGGGCCTAGCCGCTCTGTTGTGAGACGGTCTGGCGCGCTATACTGGCGCATCTCATATCGTTGGTGCCTGGCCATGAACGACCGAGCGGAGATCGACCGGTCACCTGCGCCCGATGGGCGGGCTGGCGGAGAGCGCTACCGGCTCTCGACGGCACACGGCACGACGATCGCCAACCGCTACATCGTGGAGCGCCTGTTGGGGCGGGGCGGCATGGCCTCGGTGTACCTCGCTCACGACCGCCTCGTTGACCGGCCGGTCGCGCTCAAGATCCTGCGCCGCGAGCTGGCCAACTCGGTCGCGATGGAGCGCTTCACGCGAGAGATTGGTGTCATCGCCCGACTCCGCCACGCGCACATCGTTCCCCTGCACGACTCCGGCACGGACGATGGGTTGCCGTTCTACGTGATGGCGTACATCGACGGCGAGACACTGCAGGAACGCGTGCGGCGAGAGGGGCCACTACCCCTCGGCGACGTCGCCCGGCTCGGCGCGCAGGTAGCTGAAGCGCTCGACTATGCGCACCGGGAGGGGGTGCTGCACCGCGACGTGACGCCGGGGAATATCCTCCTGGCTGATGCCAATGCGTACGTCGTCGACTTCGGCATCGCTCGGCTGTTCCACGAGACGGCCGGAGTGCGCACCACCGACTCCGGCTTCATCCTCGGCACGCCCACGTACATGAGCCCGGAGCAGGCGAGTGGGGAGCTGGAATGCGATGGACGGAGCGACATCTACAGCCTCGGGTGCGTGCTGTACGAGGTCACGACCGGAACGCCACCATTCGCCGGATCGACACCGCAGGCCGTCATGGCCGGACGCTTTGGCCCGCCCCCGCCCCCCGTGCACGTGTTGCGGACGGACGCGCCGTCCGCGCTCAGCGACACGATTGCCCGGGCGATGCAGAGCGCACTCTCAGAGCGATTCCAGACGGCCGCCGAAATGTCTGCGTCCCTCACTGCGGCTGCATCCGCGGACCCGTGGTCAGTCCGGGTGCACCAGCCTCGCTTCGGCGCGCGCCGAGCGCTCGCGCTCGCAGCCCTGGTTGGCAGTGCGGTGCTCGGTGCCATCAATCTGGCCGGCGCGCGATGGACACCGCTCCGCGCGTGGATGAACGAGAGGGCGATCGAGCGTGCGATCGCGTACGTGGCGCGGGGCGACTGGGCACGCGCGGACGTCACGCTCCGTGCCATTGTCGGTCGTGACCCGGCAAACGCGGTGGCCCATCTCTGGCTGGCACAGACGGGCGCCCTTGCCGCGACGTTGGCAGAGGAGCCTGACTTGCGATGGAAGGCGGCGATCGTGCTCGCGGAGGACGGCAGCGCGACGATGGATTCGGTCCAGCTCCTTCGGCTCAGCGCACTGCGCGCCTATGCCGATGGTGCGCACGACGTCGCGCGAGAGCGCTACCGTCGGCTCGTGGTGCTGGAGCCAGCCAATATCGCGACGCGCCTGTCCCTCGCCGATGCGTTCCTCACCGACAGCCTGGTCGAGCGCGACACAGCCAGTGTGTCGTCGTGGCGCTTTCGTGGCAGCTGGGAGGGTGGCGTGCGTGTTCTGCAGTCCGCGCTGGATCTGAAAGCCAGCTCCCCGCTCATGCGCGCTGCCATCTACGATCGGCTGGAGGACGCTCTGATCACCTCATCGCGCTTTCGCTCCGGTCGAGCGAGGTCGGGCGACGAGCGCGCATTCGCCGGATTTCCTGCGCTCGATGCAGAGACGCTCGCGTACGTGCCGTATCCGCACGCAGAGGTCGCCTCGGGAATCGCGGAGTCGCGGAACACGACGTTGACGGAAGCACATCGCAGGAATCGCACTCGACTGCGCCGAGTGGCCGTGGATTGGGTTGCCGACCTGCCGAATGACCCGGCTGCGCACCGTGCCTACGCCATCGCACTCGCCGCAGAGGGAGTCTTGACCGCTCCGCGCGCGGGCGCCCCCGATGCCGTCGGTGAAATCAGACTCGCGCGCACGCTCGCGCGCGGTGCCACGGCGAGGCTCTCCTGCGGCGCGATAGAAGTACGACTGCTGGTTCGCGCCGGACGCATTGGTGAGGCGCGTGCACTGGCAGACACGCTGATCCGGTTCGCAGCCCCACAGAACACCGAGGAGAGCGAGATCCTCGCCGCGCTGTCGACCTTACGGGGCGATGCGCGCGGTGCGGTGGTGCTTCTCTCGATGTTCGGCGACGGCGGTCACGTGCTCCTGACAGACGGGAGACAGTGGACCGTGCCGGCGAGCGTCATGATTCCATGGAAGACGCTGGAGGCGTTCGCGTCGGTCGGTCGCTCGCCCGACAGTATCCTGGTCGCGCGGGGTCGTCTCGACGAAGCGATCAGGCGCGATGTCGCGCCGGACATGATCGCGGCCGTCCGGACCTCCCTCATGATTCGTGCGCTAACACTTGCCGCGCCAGTGCTGGGCGCTGAGGCTCTCGCGCGTCTCGATCCGGGGCGCAATCTCTTTGCCGGGCTCATTCGGCTGGCGCTGGCGCGCGACATGACGGGGTTGCGCCGAGGACTCCGCACCGTCGACCACTTGCGGCGGGCACGCAATGCGGCTTCGCTCTCGATCGACGGCGCGTACCTGCTCTCGTGGTTGCGACTCATCGCCGCCGACACCGCGGGGGCGGAGCGACAGATGGACACGATGCTCGAGCAACTTGGAGCACTGACGGACGGCCCGCCCACTGATCTGATGGAATCGGCGCTCGTCGGTCGCCTGATGCGCCAGCGCGCCAGTGTCGCGCGTCGGCGGGGTCAGGAAGCGGTCGCCATTCGCTGGAATGCCGCTGCGGACACCTTGTGGCAGTAAACAGGCGGATCTTGTGACATGTCTCGCACTAGAGGAGGCGTGAAACTCACGACATGGCATGTCCGTCCGGCAATCACCCTCGCGGCCATCGTTCTCTCTACCGTTCTCGCGCGCGGCGGTCGGTTTCAGGGAGTCGGCACTGGCCCTGTCGGCCCACGTAACGATCCAGGACTCGACGGCTTGTCGATGGAGGACCCGGTGGCGGCGCTCGTCAGAAACTTCTACCAACGGACTGCTCATGAATGAAATCACGTCGCCTGACGGGCTCGGCACCAAACCAGCGCCCGACTCGACCACCGCGCCGGCGGCCTGGTGGGAGGACTTCATCGACATTTTCTACGCGCCGTCCGACGTCTTCGCGCGACGCGAACGGTCCGGTTTCGGCATCCCGATGCTGGTGGTGACGGTCCTGATTGCCTTGATCGCCTTCGCCAACAGCGGCGTGATGCAGCCGATCATGGACGCGGAGTTCGCTCGCGCATCGGCCGTACAGATGCGCAACAACCCGCAATTGACGGCCGAGATGATGGAGAAGGGCCGCGGGATTGGTGAGGGAATCGCGAAGTTCGGTGCGGTGGTGTTCGTCCCGGTCGGCATCTTCCTCACGGGCCTCGTGCTGTGGCTCTGCGGCAAGGTCTTCGACGCGAAGCAGACGCTCGCCGCCGCCATCACCGTGTCGGCGTTTTCCTTCGTGCCTCGCATACTGGAGGGCGTGATCTCGGGCGTACAGGGACTGATCCTCGATCCTTCGACGCTGAACGGACGGTTCAAGCTGTCGCTCGGACTGGGGCGCTTTCTGGATCCGGATACCGCGTCGCCGGTGCTCCTGGCGCTGCTGGGTCGCGTGGACGTCTTCACGATCTGGGTGACCGTACTGCTCGCGATCGGACTGTCCGTCACCGGCCGCATTCCGCGTTCGCGTGCGGCGATCGCCGGTGTGCTGGTGTGGATCGCTGGCGCACTTCCGCAGCTGCTGGGCGCACTGCGGAGCTAGCCGGCTGACCCGCTCACGACGATGACACGGGAGGCTGGAAGGAGCTGGTCAGCACCCGTCGCAGCACCTTTCCCGAGGGGCTGCGGGGGAATGAGGACACGAGGCGAACGAACGACGGGCGCTGGAAGCGCGCGAGTGTGCGGGTCGCGTGTGCGTGGACCCATTCCGCTGTGATCGTGGCGCCGGGAGCCGGCACGACGTCCAGCGCCACCTTCGATCCGCGGCCGTCGCCCGCAACACGGTACGCCACCACCTCCGCGACTGAGGCATGCGACGCGATGGCGCGCTCGACGTCGGAGGGATAGACCTTGAAGCCGGCAACGTTGATCGCGTCGTCGAGCCGATCGGTCAGGTACAGCGAGCCGTTCGCGGTCCGCCGGCCCACGTCACCGGTTCGCAGCCATCCGCCGCGCAGCGCGAGCGCCGTGTCTTCGGGCCGGCGCCAGTATCCGGTCATCACATTCGGTCCGCGGATCGCGACCTCACCCAGCGCGTCCTCGCCGAGCCACGCATCGCCCTCGATTTCGCCGATGCGAATCTCCACGCCGTCGATGGCTGCGCCCACGCATCCGGTCATCCCCTCGCGTCCATCATCGAATGTCGCAAACGGCGAGCTCTCGGTGAGGCCGTACCCCTGACGGAGCGGCTTCGCTGTTGCGGCACGCCATTGTGCGGCAAGCATCGGTGGCAGCGGCGCAGCGGCGGAAAGCGCAACGCGCAGGCTTCGCAGCGATTCCGCTGCTCCGGCATCCAATAAGCGCTGGAATACGAGTGGCGTCGCGTACAGGTGCGTCACCTCGCCAGCGCGAATGCCGGCATGCACCTGCTCGGCATGGAATCGCGAGTAGATCCGCACGCTGGCGCCTGCAGCGAGTGCGCCCAGCAGCACGACGTTCTGTCCGAAGCAGTGCGAAATGGGCACCACCAGCGCGAGTGCGTCATCCGGTTGAATTGCGCAGTATCGCACCTTTGACTGGGCGTTGAACACCAGATTTCCATGGGACAGCACGACTCCCTTGGGGTCGCCCGTCGTGCCGGACGAGTAGAGAATGGTTGCCGGCTCCGTCGCAGTGCGTGGCGCCGGTAGACCCGCCAGTCCGGCCGGTTGCCGAGCGCACTCGCGCACGAAGGAGCGCGCGTCGTCGTCGTCCACCACGAAGACCGTTGGCGGGCACGCCTCGAGCGTGGCGGCGACGGCGCGCGTGGTGACCAGCACGCGCGCGTCGGCATTCGCGAGGGCACGATCGGCGTCCGTGGCTTGCCAGGCCGGGCTGAGGACCGCCGCGGTCGAGCCGTGCCAGAACGTGCCAAGGAGGGCGACGGCGAACGCGGGATGATTGGGCAGCAGGATGGCGACGCGTTCGTCGGTTCGGACGCCCAACGTCGCCAGCACACTTCCGAAGCGGCGCGACGCATCGCCAAGGTCGCCGTAGGACATCGCTCCGTCGTCCCAGCGCAGCGCGAGCGCGGTCGGGTTGCGGCGCTCAGCGGCGTGAAACAGCGATGCGGCGTTCATGGGGATCAAACGAGTAGCACGCGATCGCGGTTCCTCTGGCGGGAAACGGTAGGTGAGTAGGTGAGTAGGTGGGTAGGTGGGTAGGTGGGTACGACCTACCGACCTACCGACCTACCGACCTACCGACCTACCGACCTACCGACCTACCGACCTACCGACCTACCGACCTACCGCCACTTCAGGCCCCGGGCACGCCCTCCGATGCACGACGCGCAGTACCAACACGCGCACGTCCGCATCCTCGAACTGCGCGATGGGCGCGCCGCAGAGGTGGCAGTGCGGGAAGAGTGCGTAGATGTCGCGGGCAATCTGCTCGACGAACGGATCGCCGCGACGGCTGAACAGTGGCATGAGCGCGTCAGGCGAAATCGTTCATGCACCGGGGACGATCGAGCGCTCGGCCGCGCCACGGCCGCAGGCGTCCAGCGCGCAATCGCTGTGCGATGGGTCACGGCGAAGATCTTGCCGTGACCGGCATCAATTACCGTGGGTCTGGACGTACCGCGCCCGGGTCGTCGTCGTACGCTTTGCGTGGAACGCGTCCGGGCGTGAGGTTTATTAATCACATTGCCGGCTAACCTGGTGGGCGAACCTGGTGCCGGTGTCGCTCGTTCCCCGTCCGAATCTGTTCCCGCGCGCCCGCGCGGGATTCGCCCTTTCCGGAGCACCACCCGAATGCGCGTTCGACTCCGTCTAGCGCTGTCCACGGTCATTCTCGCGAGTGTCGCTGCCTGCAAGGACGGTCCCACCCAGCCAACGGGTCCCTTCAACACACCGCTTCCCGCGACCTTGAAGGTGGGCGACCTCGTTCGCGTGAACGTGAATGGAGAGGACGGGTGCACGAACGCGATCATTCGCGCTGCGCGTGTCGAGGCCATCGGCGGCAAGTCGATGATCCTCGCTGACACCCTGAATCCAGCTGGCGGGTTCACCGCGGCGGATTACCAGCGGTTCGCAGCCAAGTTCGACACGCTCGTCTATCCCATCGACGAAGGCGCGTTCGGCGCGCCCACGGACATCGACAACAATGGCCGCGTCGGCATCATCTTCACGACCGCGGTCAATAAGCTGACGCCGGTAGGCTCGACGTCGTACGTGGGCGGCTTCACCTTTTCGCGCGATCTCTTTCCCAAGGTCGCAAGTGCTCGCGCGCAGGCCTGCGCGACGAGCAATCAGGGTGAGTACTTCTACTCGCTCGCGCCGGATCCGCAGGGCACGATCAACGGGAACAAGCGTACGGCCGGTTTCGTGGATTCCGTGACAATTCCTGTTCTGGCGCACGAACTGGAGCATCTCATCAACGCGTCGCGCAAGCTGTACATCAACACGGCGGCGAACGACTTCGAGGACAAGTGGCTGGACGAGGGACTGGCGCACATCGCCGAGGAGTTGCTGTTCTATCGCGAGGCGGGCGTCGCCCCTCGCGCCAACATCGATCTTGCCGTGCTGCGCTCGCGCTCGGCGATCGTGCGGGCGTTCAACATGGACATGCTCGGCAACGCCGGCCGCTATCGCTCGTACCTCACCGCGACACCGACGTCCTCTCCGTACGCGAGCGGCGACTCGCTTTCCACACGAGGGGCGACGTGGAGCTGGCTGCGATACCTCGCCGACCAGAAGGTCGGCAATATCGCGCGAGCGCCGGCCGCGGCCACCGAACTGAGTGGCGCCGGCTCCGTGAGCGTGGACGGCGGAGCGACGGGTGCGGAGTACTACGCCACGCTCGTGAACAGCTCCACGACACAAGATCTCAAGATCAGCTACGGCATCAGCGCCACGAGCGTCATTCCGCCGGTCGCCTCACGTCTTCCGGTCGGCGGTCCCTCGCTCAATCGCGCGACGGCGCTCGGCACGACCGCCTTGCCCTTGCAGCGTGACGCCAGCTTCGAGGCGCGGCTACGCAGTGAGGAGCGGGCGATCGCGCTGCCACGGCTCGCTGCCGCCCGCTCATGGTATCGGTCGCGTCTCAGCCAGGACGAAGTGCCGCAGGGCGGCCGGTTTTCGGTGAGCGCAGCGCCGATCGCGTCCCCCGACGGCGATCTCTGGTTTCGACTCGTCAACAACACGGTCGTCGGCATCGCCAACGTCCAGCAGGTGTTCGGCGTCGACGCCAGCGTTGTGGTGAGTGACTGGTCCGCATCCCACGCGGTCGATGACATCTCCGGGCTGGTACGCGACCAATTTTTCCAGCTGAGCTGGAACTGGCACAGCATCTACTCCGCGCTGGGCACGTCCGGGGCGTATCCGTTGCCGGTCACGACCATGATCGCCGGCACGCCCTACGCGGGCGACCTCACGGCGGGCGGATCCACGCACTTCCGATTCGCCGTGCCGGCGACAGGAACGGCGACGCTCACCGTCACCAGCGCATCCACGACGACACCGGGACTGCGCCTGCTCGTCATTCGCACGAAGTAGCCATGCTGCTGCAACGACGTTCGTGTCGGGTGATGGCGGGGCCGGCGGTGTTCGCCGGCCCCGCACTCGTTGGAGAAGAGAAATTTACGGGCTGTCCCGCACTCGTCTGCTTGCGCATCTACACTGGCCGTCGAGCTTTGCGGGCTGTATCCTAGCCGATCGCTCGCGCTGTGCTCGTGCGCTCGCATGCTCGCACGGCTTCCCACGCTCGGAGACTCGCCGCAATGCCCACTCTGTCGTCGTTCGCCTCATCGTTCCGGTTCGCGCTTCTCCTGGGTGTCCTGCCCACGGTGCTGGTCGCGCAGGAAACTACCGGGACCCTTACTGGGCGGGTCATGGGAGGCGATGCGCCCATCGTCGGCGCCACCGTGCGCGCCGGGGGCCGCGCTGCACCAACACGAACCGATGGCCGCTATCGGCTCGCGCTGCCTCCTGGACGCTACGAGGTACGAGTGCGGGCACTCGGCTTCAATACCCTTACGGATTCCGTGTCCGTTGCCGCCGGCGACGTCGCAACCGCGAACTTCACGCTGACGCGCGCCATCGCGACGCTCGAGGCGGTCTCCACGCTCAGTACGCGCGGCGAAGCGCGCACCGTGATCGATGCGCCCGTGCCGATCGACGTGCTGTCGGCCAGCGAGATCAAGGCGACGGGCCGCACGGAGACGGCGCAGATGATCCAGGCCATTGCGCCAAGTTTCAACTTTCCCCGCACCTCGATCGGCGATGGAACCGATCATGTGCGGCCAGCCACGTTGCGAGGCCTCGCGCCCGATCAGACGCTCGTGCTCGTGAATGGCAAGCGACGGCACAACAGCGCGCTCGTCAACGTCAACGGGTTCGTCGGTCGCGGAGCTGCGCCGGTGGACCTGAACGCCATCCCGTCCAGCATGATCGACCACATCGAGATCCTGCGCGATGGCGCCGCGGCACAGTATGGCTCGGACGCCATTGCCGGCGTGTTGAACGTGGTGCTCAAGCAGGGTGGGGCCGGCGAGGCGCGCACGACACTCGGGCAGGATTACTCCACGTACAATCGGGTCGATAACATTACCCCGTTCCCGATCCAGCTCGGCAAGGAGAAGGCGCGCGACGGAAAGGTATTTCAGCTGGCGCTGGACCATGGCTGGAATTTTTCGCGGAACGGGTTCCTGCATGTCGCCGGAGAACTGCGCGATCGAGGCCTTACGAATCGGAGCCTCGAGGATCCACGCGTCCAGTACTTCGCCGGCGATCCGCGCGAAGTGGACCCGGCCTATCCACTGCCGAATGGACGAGTCAATCACCGGCAAGGCGACGCATCGACGCACGACGTGCAGGGATTCTTCAACGGCGGCACGTCGTTCTCGTCGATGGATCTCTACACCTTCGGCGGGGTCGGTCAGCGACGCGGCGAAGCGACGGGGTTCTTCCGGCGCCCGCGCGATGATCGCACGCTGCGCAACATCTATCCTGACGGCTTTCTGCCGATCATCCGATCGGACATCATCGACGCATCGGCCGCCGTGGGCGTGAAGGGAACGCGAAGCGGCTGGACCTGGGACCTCGGCACGGTCTACGGCGGCAACCAGTTCGGCTTCCAGATCAAGAACACGGCGAATGTCTCGCTCGGGCCTACGTCACCCACGCAATTCGACGCTGGCAAGCTGCGCTTTCGCCAGAGCACGACGACGTTCGACATGAATCGTGATTTCAAGGAGTCGCTCCCCTTTCCGGTGAACGTGGCCGCCGGCGCCGAGTTTCGCGCCGACAACTATCGCATCATCGCGGGCGAGTACGACTCGTGGCGAAACGGCGGGTTTCCGGTGCTGAATCCCGACGGGTCGGTGAAGACCCAGGTGGTGGGCGGCGTCACACGACCGGTGCCCGGAGCGCCAGGTGCACAGGTGTTCCCGGGCTTCAAGGCGGACAGCGGTTCCAAGAAAGGCGATGCCGGGTCGCACTCGCGCAGCAACGCCGCCGTGTACGTCGATGTGGCGTCGGATCTCACCAGCCGGCTCCTGGTGGATCTGGCCGGTCGCTACGAGAACTACAGCGACTTCGGTTCCACGACCACGGGCAAGTTCTCCACACGGTTCCAGGTCGCGCGGGGCATCGCGCTGCGCGGATCGGCGAGTACGGGGTTCCGCGCTCCCTCGCTCATGCAGGAATACTTCTCGTCCACGGCAACCAACTTCGTGGGCGGCGTACCGTTCGACATCAAGACGTTCCCGGCCGGATCGGCCGAGGCGCAGGCGCTTGGATCGTCGCCCCTGCAGGCCGAGAAATCGCGCAACTACGGCATTGGGTTCGCGCTCGAGCCGATGTCGAGCCTGTCGCTCACGGCGGACTACTACTACGTGGACATCGACGATCGCATCGTCCTGTCCAACAACTTCACGGGTGATTCCGCCGTTGCAGCGCTCCAGCGGATCGGAGTGCTCGGCGTGCAGGGCGGGCGATACTTCACCAACGCGATCGACACCCGGACCCGCGGATTCGACGTCATCGCCAACTACGGCATCACGCTTTCCAACAGTGGTGTCGTGCGGCTCAGTGCGGCCTACAATCAGAACCGCACGCTCGTGACGCGCGTGGACACGCTGCCATCCAACCTCTCCGGTCTCAAGAGCTCGTTATTCGACCGGGTGGAGAAGGGCCGCATCGAGGATGGCAATCCCGAGAACAACCTCATCCTGTCGGGCAACTTCGATTATCGGGGCTTCGGCATCCTCGCACGCACCCAGCGCTTCGGGCAGGTGACGTCGTTCGGGACCACGGCCATCAACGCCGGCCGTCCTCTCGACCAGGTCTTCAGGTCCAAGTGGATTTCCGATGTCAGCGCATCGTACGGATTTGGTCGCGCCACCCTCACGGTGGGCGCGGACAACCTGTTCGACGTCTATCCCGACCGCAACAACAACGCCGGCAGTTTTACCCCGTCTGAGAACGGTGGCAACGCGAACTTCGGCATCTTCCCGTACAATGGCATTTCGCCATTCGGTTTCAACGGGCGGTTCATCTACACGAAGCTCGCCGTCGGGCTGTAGGAGCCATCGCCGGCAATCCCGAGGGACCGGGTGGTGGTGCCGTGAGCAGTGGAGGCGCGCACGACGAGGATCACGCGCCTCTCTGGTCGCCGAGCGCCGAGCAGATCGCGAGCGCCAACGTCACCCGGTTCATTCTGGATACGGTCCGCCCGCTGGGCGGTGCGGCGCTCGCCGTGTACGACAGTGTATCGCTGCACGCGTGGTCGATCGCCGAACCGGAGCGGTTCTGGTCGGCGGTCTGGCGCTTCACCGGTGTGATCGCGCAGGAGCGCCCGGGAGCCGCGCCGTGGGATCGGGTGTTGACCGGTGGTGATCGCATGGCGCCGCCCAATCCGGTCGACGGCCCGCGCTGGTTCCCGGGGGCACGACTGAATTTTGCCGAAAACCTGCTGCGCTTTCGGGACGAGCGCGACGCACTCGTGCTGTGGACCGAGCAAGGGGCGGGGCGACGCCTAACGTATGCCGCCCTGGCGCGCGCGGTCGCGTCGTTTGCCGCGTTCCTTCGCGCCAGCGGCGTCGTCGCGGGCGATCGCGTGGCCGGATTCGTACCGAACGTGCCGGAGGCCGTCGTCGCCATGCTCGCGAGCGCGTCAATCGGCGCCATCTGGTCGTCGTGTTCGCCCGATTTCGGCGTGACTGGTGTGCTGGACCGGTTCGGCCAGATCGCACCGCGGGTGCTGGTCGCGGCCGACGGATACCGATACGGTGGCAGGAACATCGACTCGATAGACCGGCTGCGGGAGATCGCTCGCGCGTTGCCGAGTCTGGAGCGGATCGTACTCGTGCCGCATCTCGCGGCCATCGAACTCGCGACGGTGACAGGGTTCGGGAATGCGGTCACGTGGGATGAAGCGCTGGCGATCGGCGGCGATGCTCGGCTCCACTTCGATCGCCTGCCGTTCGATCATCCGCTCTACGTGATGTACTCGTCGGGGACGACCGGACTGCCGAAGTGCATGGTTCATGGCGCCGGCGGCACGCTGCTGCAGCATGCGAAGGAGCTCGTGCTGCATACCGATCTTCGCCGCGACGATCGCATCTTCTACTTCACCACCACCGGATGGATGATGTGGAACTGGCTCGTCTCGAGCCTGTCCGTCGGGGCAACGGTGGTGCTCTACGACGGTGCCCCGATCATCAGGAACCGTCCGGTGCTGTGGGATCTCGCGGGCGCCGAGCGCATCACGATATTCGGGACCAGTGCGAAGTGGATCGCGTTGATGGAGAAGGACGGTGGGAGGCCGCGGGACACCCATGATCTATCCAGTATTCGCGTCATCCTCTCCACTGGCAGCCCACTCGCTCCGTCGTCGTTCGATTATGTGTACGAGGCGGTGGCGCCCGGCGCTCGCCTCAGCAGCATCAGTGGCGGCACGGATATCATCTCGTGCTTCGCACTGGGGGATCCCACGTTGCCGGTGTATCGCAGCGAGCTGCAGACGCGCGGATACGGGATGCGAGTCGAGGTGTACGATGCTGCCGGTCGCTCGGTCATCGGCACGCCAGGTGAGCTTGTCTGCACCGCGCCCTTTCCCAGCATGCCGGTGTCGTTCTGGAACGATGACGATGGCCGCCGATACCGCGACGCGTACTTCGGCGCCTATCCGAACGTCTGGCGGCATGGCGACTGGGCTGAATGCACCGTGCGCGGTGGACTGATCATCCATGGTCGCAGCGACTCCACGCTGAACCCGGGCGGTGTACGCATCGGGACCGCAGAGATCTACCGGCTCGTCGAGCAATTGCCGGACGTGGTGGAGAGCGTCGTGATCGGCCAGCGGACGAGCACGGCGATCGGCGCGGACGAGCGTGTCGTGCTGTTCGTACGGCTGGCGGAGGGCCAGACGCTGGACGACAGCATGCGGGAGCGCATCAGGAGTACGATCCGCGAGCAGGCGACGCCGCATCACGTGCCGAAGCGCATCGTTCAGGTCACGGATATCCCGCGCACGGTCAGTGGCAAGATCAGTGAGGTAGCGGTGCGCGACGTGGTGCATGGGCGCACAGCGACGAACGTCGATGCGTTGGCGAATCCGGACTCGCTGGCGTTCTTTCGCGATCGTCCGGAGCTCGCCCTTTAGGCTGGCCACGCGGGCGACCGGCCGTGGTGAAGCACCGGGACAGCCACTAAATTGCGGATGTCCCTGTCATCGGCGGTACGTCATGGCGAGTGGTACGCTCGAGGTCGCGGCACAGCCGCACGACACGTTCCCGATCAACGGGACTGATTACATCGAGTTCTACGTCGGGAATGCGAAGCAGGCGTCCCACTATTACCGCGCGGCGTTCGGCTTTCGCCTCGTTGCCTATCGAGGTCCCGAGACGGGGACGCGCGATCGCGCCAGCTACCTGCTGCAGCAGGGGAAGATCCGTTTCGTCCTCACGACGGCGATTCGACCGGATCTGAGCTCCGACGCGAAGCGGATCGCCGACCACGTGTACGCGCACGGCGATGGAGTGCGCGATCTCGCCCTGTGGGTCGATGACGCGCGCGACGCGTTTCGCAAGGCGATCGAGCGCGGTGCGGTGCCGGTGCACGAGCCGACCGTCCTCAGTGACGATGATGGCGAAGTGGTGATCGCCGCCTTCAAGATCTACGGCGAGACGATTCATTCGCTCGTCGAGCGCGGTGGGTATCGCGGACTGTTCCTCCCGGGTTTTCAGGCGGTCACTCCATCGTACAATCCGCCGGAGGTAGGCCTGCGCTACGTGGATCACTGCGTGGGCAACGTCGAGCTGGGCAAGATGAACGTCTGGGTCGAGTTCTACGCGCATGTGATGGGCTTTCGGAACCTGCTCACCTTCGACGACAAGACCATCAGCACCGAGTACTCATCGCTGATGAGCAAGGTGATGGCGAACGGGAACGATCGCATCAAGTTTCCGATCAACGAGCCGGCGCGGGGCAAGCGGAAGTCGCAGATCGACGAGTATCTCGATTTCTACAAGGGTCCGGGCGTGCAGCACATGGCACTCGCGACGGATGACATCATCACGACGGTCACGACGTTGCGGGATCGCGGCGTCGAGTTTCTCAGCGTGCCCACGACGTACTACGACGACCTGCAGCATCGCGTCGGAAAGATCGACGAGGACGTGGAGTCGCTGGCTCGACTCGGCATCCTCATCGACCGGGATCCCGACGGATACCTGCTGCAGATCTTCACCAAGCCCGTGGAGGATCGCCCCACGGTGTTTTACGAAATCATCCAGCGAAAGGGTGCCAAGAGCTTCGGCGCCGGAAACTTCAAGGCGCTGTTCGAGGCGATCGAACGAGAACAGGGCCTTCGCGGCAACCTCTAGACACGAGTCCGGGACAGCGCATCGATGCCCTACTACCACACGCTCGGCCAGATCCCACGCAAGCGGCACATCGCCTTCAGGAAGCCCGATGGTGGACTGTACGCCGAGCAGCTCGTTGGCCACGAGGGATTCACCGGCACGTCGGCGCTGCTCTATCACCTGTACCCACCGACGACCGTGAAGTCGGTGAAGCGGCTGAGCGAACAGAAGTACGAGGCGGACGACGACCAGGCGTTGCGGCACCGGCATTTTCGCACGTCGAAGGCCAGGCGCGGCGGCAGTCCGACGCTCGACCGCATCCCGCTGATGTTCAACGCAGACGTCGCGATGCTGTACGTCGAGCCCACGAAGGAGGACGTACACTTCTATCGGAACGCGCAAGCTGACGAGGTGGTCTACGTCGCCAAGGGAAAGGGCACGCTGGAGACCCAGTTCGGCGACCTTCCGTTTGCCGAGGGCGACTACGTCGTGATCCATCGCGGCATCATGCACCGCTATCGGTTCGAGAACGGAAGCGAGCAGGCGAAGCTGCTGATCATGGAGGGCAAGGGACATATCCGTCCTCCCAAACGCTATCGCAACGAGTACGGGCAGCTCATCGAGGGTGCGCCTTATTCGGAGCGCGACATCCGCATTCCGCGCACCCTGCGCACGTTCGACGAGCAAGGCGACTTCCGCATCCTCGTCAAGCAGTACGACGGCATCAACGAGATCGTGCTCGACCATCATCCGTTGGACGTGATCGGCTGGGACGGTCAGTTCTATCCGTGGGCGTTCAACATCCGCGATTTCGAGCCGATCGTCGGACGCGTGCATCAGCCACCGCCGGTGCACCAGACATTCCAGGGCGATGGG
The DNA here is from genome assembly GCA_039928585.1 of Gemmatimonadaceae bacterium. Classification (GTDB taxonomy): domain Bacteria; phylum Gemmatimonadota; class Gemmatimonadetes; order Gemmatimonadales; family Gemmatimonadaceae; genus AG11. Next base: position 25,070 of record JBDSSY010000245.1, read on the forward strand.
TTCGTCGTGTGCTCGTTCTGCCCACGGCCATTCGACTTCCATCCGGAAGCCATTCCCGCGCCGTACAACCACAGCAACGTCGACTCGGACGAAGTCATCTATTACGCGTCGAGCGAGTTCGTGAGCCGCAAGGGCATCGAGTTCGGATCCATCACGATGCATCCCGATGGGATTCCGCACGGGCCGCATCCGGGGCGCGCGGAGGCGTCGATGGGTGCCAAGGGCACGGATGAGTACGCGGTGATGATGGATACCTTCCGTCCGCTGCGCGTCGCGAAGCAGGCGCTGGACATCGAGGATCCGGCATATCATCGCAGTTGGGTGGACGCGCAGCATGAAGCGTTCAACCCTCCGACGACCTGACGTGCCGCTTCACGCATCCACCATCGGCGTACCGATCGCCGCACCGACGATCCTGGAGCCCGCGGCCGCGAGCACGCTCGTTCCCGCGCACTCGATGGGCGCGCCGAAGCTGTGGGTGTATCGCTATCTGCATCCGTTCACGCGGTGGCGGTTGAGCATCGCGACCCACGCCGAGCCGGGATCGGGCAAGCTATCGCTCGGTGGCTTTCGCATTGCGCCGAACGAGCGCACGTCAGTGCCCGGTTTCGACACCGACCGTGAGGCAGTCGCGCTGGCGATCGGGATGGAAGAGACGGTCACATGGTCGCGGCTGCTCGGCGTGGGCGGGCCGCTCGCGCGGCGCGACATGAGCCGCCTCGTGGGCGGAAAATGCGTGCTGCACCCGACGCCCGACGCTCGGGTCGGTCAGCCACGCGACGCGGAGCTGCTGAACTTCGCCGTCGCCTGCTTCAAGGATCTCGAGGCGCGCGCCGGCTTTCGACTCATCACGGGGCAGGACCTTGGACACGGCATGATGTTCGACGGCCACGCGGATTCGCTCCGGTATCTCAACACGCGGTTCGATGGATGCGTCGTCGCGGACACGTCGAAGCCAACGGGCGAGGGCAACTTCCACGTGCTGGTCGGCATGCTGCTCGCGTTCGGCGTCCCGATCGAGCGCGCGACGGTCGGGCTCATCGGCTGCGGCAACATCGGCATGCTCCTGGTCGAGAGGTTGCGCGAGCAAGGAACGACCATCCTCGCCCTCGAATCGAATGCCGCACGTCGCGCGGAGGTCGGCGCGCTCGGCATCGAGGTCTGGCCGTCCGAAGAAAAAGTTGCGTTCCTGCGCCGGCCGATGGACGCCGTAGTGGTGAACGCGTCGGGCGGGACGCTGGACGCACCCGGCATTGCGGCGATAGCGGCCAATGCACGACTCACGGTGGTGTGCGGCGCCGAGAATCTCGTCATGGCCGACCACGCGGCAGGCTCGGACGCGTTGCGCGGGGCAAAGAAAGCCTACTGTCCCACGGCGCTCGGCGGGATGATGGGGTACCTGACCGCGGTCGAGGAGTACTGTTCGCGCCTGGAGCGCGTGAAGTTCGACATGCAGTCGATGATGGAGGCGGCAGGCTTGCTGGAGCGACCGGCGTACGAGGCTACACGGCGAGTGATCAGCGGGGGTTTTACCGCAAGTTTTGAGGACGAGGTGCGAGCTGTGAGTGGCGAGGGGACAGTTTAGGTCCACGGCCGAGCTGACAGCTCGGAGCTGTCAGCGTCGGAAGTGAGCACTGTGGACGGACGGTGTTGCCGTTGCGCCGTTCGTCACGACAGCGCCCGGTTCGTCGGAGCTCTCGGACGAGTTTCGTCTACGATCAGTTCAGTCGACAGACAACTGCAAGCTGTCAGCTCGGCCGTGCCACTAACGACTCAGTACTCAGGACTTGTTCTTGAACTTGGCGATCGCCGACCGCGTAAACGTCGAGAGCACGAGCGATCCACTCATCTTCGCTCGCTCCGCCAGCAGGGAATCCCACTCATCGGTTCCAGCCCAGAACACCCGCTTCATCGCCGCCATCGCGTCGGGATGCGACGCCGCCAGCACCCCGGCCAATCCGTTCAGCTCCGCGTCCATGGTCGCGACATCGTTGAAGACGCGCGCGTACAGGGCATGGCGCTCACACCACTGCGCATCGCGCCAGTCGGCGTCCACCGACATTGCTGCGTAGGGTCCCTGGCCGATGCGCCGACCGATCACCGGTCCAACCACGAACGGCCCGATGCCCACCGCCAGCTCGCTCAGCTTTGCCGAGGCGCCAGTGACGGCGAAGGTATAGTCGCCCGCCGCCGCGATCCCGACGCCGCCGCCGGCCGTTCGGCCCTGCACGCGCACGAGCACGAACTTGGGCGCTCGGATCATCGCCAGGATCACGCGCGCGAAGCCGCTGAAAAACTCCTCGCCCGCCTGCGCGTCGTCGATCCCCATCAACTCGTCGAACGACGCGCCAGCGCAGAACGGACCCGCGCCCTCGCTTCGCAGGACGATGACGCGTGCGGCCGGGTCCTTGCCGATCCACGCGATGGCCTCGGCCAGTCGTGCGAGCAACAGTGCGGGCAGCGAGTTCCCCTTGGGATGACCGAAGCGCACCGTGCCGACTCCGTCGGCGACCGTGACGGTCACGTTTCCACCCGCGACGCGCGTGCCAGGAGTGTCGGGTCTGGTCAGCATGGCAAGCAAGATAGGGTCTTTCGCGGCTCATGTGGCGTCACCAGGCCCGATACACCCCGGGTCGACCCACTTCGTTGCCGGACGATCCGAAAAACGCAAGTCACTCGATGGGAACGCCGAGTGTCCGTTTCCGCATTGGTGGTGTAGATTTGATGAGCCGAGCCAACCCAACCCATTGTCCCTGTTGGCGTTCTGGTTGGTACCGAGCCGACGCCCACGAGGCCTGACGGAGCTGTCCCGATGACCCAGACTCGCACCGTGCCCGCCGACGACCCTGAGAAAAGCGCCGCCTTCGAGGCGCGCATCGCGGCCGGCGAGAGCATCGAGCCCAAGGATTGGATGCCAGAGAAATATCGCCGGCAGCTCGTGCGCATGATGTCCCAGCATGCCCACTCCGAGATCGTGGGGATGCTCCCGGAAGCCAACTGGATCACGCGTGCACCGAGCCTGCGCCGCAAGATCTCGCTCATCGCGAAAGTCCAGGACGAGGCCGGTCACGGCTTGTACATCTACTGCGGCACCGAAACGCTGGGCGTCGACCGCTCCGAGCTCATTCAGCAGTTGCTCGACGGCACCGCGAAGTATTCGAGCATCTTCAACTACCCGACGCTGTCGTGGGCCGACATGGGTGTCATCGGGTGGTTCGTGGATGGCGCCGCGATCGTCAACCAGACCATTCTCGCCAAGGCGTCGTACGGTCCCTATGCGCGCGCCATGGTTCGCGTCTGCAAGGAAGAAAACTTCCACAAGCGGCAGGGCTACGAGATCGTGGCGACGCTGGCGAATGGAACGCCGGCGCAGCGGGCCATGGTGCAGGATGCCGTGAACCGGTGGTGGTGGCCGTCGCTCATGATGTTCGGCCCGAGCGACACCGACTCGCCGAACACGGCGGAACTGATCCGCTGGAAGGTGAAGCGGAAGACGAACGACGAGTTGCGCCAGCGCTTCGTGAACCTCACGGTGCCGCAGGCGACGGCGGTGAAGCTCACGCTCCCCGATCCGGACATGACGTATGACGCCGAGTCGGAGAACTGGGAGTTCGGCGCGATCGACTGGGAGGAGTTCCACCAGGTGATTCGTGGCAACGGCCCGTGCAACAAGGAGCGGCTCGACGCGCGTCGCCTGGCGCACGACGAGGGCGCGTGGGTTCGCGACGCGGCGGCCGCGTACGCCGCGCGGCAACGGGCGGCGTCCGAAGCGGCCTAGCGCGTGGCCAGCCCGGTGGACGGACGGCAGTTCGTGGGCGACCAGGCCGCGACTATTGCCGGTGACGCGCAGTGGCCCGTGTGGGAAGTGTTCACGCAGGGTGTGCAAGGCGCGCCGCACGAGCATGCGGGATCCCTTCACGCCGTGAACGCGGAGCAGGCGCTCCAGAACGCGCGCGATGTCTATGCGCGACGCGGCGGCGTAATCTCGCTGTGGGTGATTCCCACTGGCGCAATCACCGCATCGAGCCCGAGCGACAGCGGTCCGTTGTTCGATCCCGGATCGGACAAGCCCTACCGGCATCCCCAGTTCTACAAGGTGCCGCGCGGCGTGCGCGGAGTATGAGCGGCCCGGCCGCACCGCCCTCGGTCGTTCCGGCGCCCGCAATGCCGACGAACGCACTCGTCGAGTACCTGCTGCGCCTCGGTGACGATCGCCTCGTGCTGGGGCATCGCGTGAGCGAGTGGTGCGGACACGGGCCGATTCTCGAGGAAGACATCGCACTGTCCAACGTCTCGCTCGACCTGCTCGGTCAGGCGACGATGCTGCTGCACCTCGCTGGCGAAGCGGAAGGACGAGGGCGCGACGAGGATGCGCTGGCGTACTTTCGCGAGGTCGTGGAGTTCCGGAACTGCCAACTGGTGGAGCTTCCCAAGGGCGACTTCGCCTTCACCATCGCACGCCAGTTCCTGTTCGACGTGTACGCCGTCGTCATGCTCGACGCGCTGACGGGGAGCATTCACGGGGAGCTGGCGGCAATCGCCGCAAAATCGTTGAAGGAAGCGAAGTATCACGTGCGTCATAGCGGGGAATGGATGCTCCGGCTGGGCGACGGAACCGACGAAAGTCATCGCCGGGTGCAGAAGGCGATCGACGAGCTGTGGCGATTCACCGGCGAGCTGTTCGCACCGGATGACGTCGATCGCGCCATGCAGGCCGCCGGAATCGGTCCCGACATCGCCGCGCTTCGGCCGACGTGGGAGTCGCTGGTCCGCGACGTCGTCTCGCGCGCAACACTGACCATTCCCAACGACTTGCCACGCGTGGCAAGCACGCGCGGTGGCCGCACGGGCTCGCACACGGAGTACCTGGGCCACTTGCTGGCCGAGATGCAGATCATCGCCCGGTCGCATCCTGGTGCAGCATGGTAGCCCAGGCCGTGCGCGCCACACGCGAGGCGCTACTGTCGGTACTCGATCGGGTCATGGATCCGGAGGTGCCCGTCCTCAGTGTGCGGGAGCTCGGCATCGTCCGCGATGTGGAGGTCGATCCGGCGGGGAGCGTCATTGTCACGGTGACGCCGACGTACTCCGGTTGCCCGGCTATCCGCGTGATCGAGCAGGACATTGTCGCAGCGCTCGACCAGGCCGGCTATCCCGGGGCGCGAGTGCGCACCACGTACGCGCCTGCCTGGACCACCGACTGGATCGCGCCGGAGGCGAAGGCGAAATTGAAGGCGTACGGCATCGCCCCGCCCGGACTCGCGGAACGCGGAGAGCTCGTCCAGCTGTTCCGCCGCCGAGCGACCGCGCAGTGCCCGTATTGTGATTCATACGAGACCGAACTGCGAAGCGAGTTCGGGTCGACGGCGTGCAAGTCGGTGTGCTGGTGCCGCGCATGCCGTCAGCCGTTCGAGGAGTTCAAGGCAATCTGACGTGCGCTACACGCGCGTAGAGGCGATCTGACGCGCGCTACACGCGCTGGGTCTTCCAGCGCCCGCGGCGAAACAGGACGGCGCTCACCACGGCCAGCGCGCAGAAAGCGACGGTCGCCGCGGCAAACACACCTTGCGGACCGAATCCCAACGTGTTGGCGAGGATCCACGCGAGCGGAATCTCGAAGAGCCAGAAGACGATCAGGTTGATCCACGTTGGCGTTCGCGTGTCCCCCGCGCCGTTGAACGACTGCGTCAGCACCATGCCGTAGGCGTAAAATGGAAATCCGAGCGCGACGGTGCGCAGCGTCGCGACGGCGTACCTGGCGACCGCTGCATCCGCGGTGAAGATGGACACGATCCATGGCGCGAAGGCGACGAACAGGACGCCGATACTCCCGAGAAACCACATGCCGTAGCGCCCTGCCGTCCACACCGCTTGCTCCGCGCGCTCAGGTTTCCCCGCGCCAAGGGCTTGACCCACCATCGTCGCCGCGGCATTGGCCAGCCCGAACGAGGGCAGCAGGGCGAAGATGACGATGCGGATGCCGATGGTGTAGCCGGCCAGCGCAGCGCTGCCGAACGTCGCCAGGATGCGCACCAGACCGATCCAGCTCGCCATCCCGATCACCACCTGCACGGTGGCCGAAGCCGAGAGACGGACGACGCGAGCGATGAGCGCCGGATCGAAGGCGAAGTGGCGTGCATGGAGCTCCACGCGCGATCCGGGCCGGAACAGGCGGCTCAGCGCGAACGCGACGCCGATGCTCCGTCCGATCGTCGTCGCGATTGCCGCGCCCTCGATGCCGAGTGCGGGCACCGGTCCCAGCCCGAGCACGAGCGTGGGACAGAGCACGATGTTGATGGCGTTCGCCAGCCACAGGACGCGCATCGCGATCGCCGCATCGCCGGCACTGCGCAGGACACTGTTGAGCAGAAACAGCATCACGACGCTGATGTTGCCGCCGAGCATGATGCGCGTGAACGTGGCGTTGGCTAGCACCCCCGGGGACGCGCCCATGACGCCAAGAAGCTTCGGCGCGAAGACGATGCCGAGCACTCCCAGCAGTGCGGCGATCATCGCGCCGAAGAGAATCACCTGCGCCGCGGTGTGCGCCGCCTCGTCCGGATTCTTTTCGCCGATCCGGCGCGCGACCATCGCGCCGGCCCCGATACTCAGACCCATCGCGAGCGCGTAGAGCATCGTCATCATCGATTCGGTGAGCCCGACCGTCGCGACTGCCTCCGCGCCCAGGTGAGCGACGACGAAGACGTCCACGACGGCGAAGATGCTCTCCATCACCATCTCGAGCACCATCGGCACGGCGAGAATGAAGATGGAACGCCCGATGGGCCCTTCCGTGAAGTCGCGGCCGTGGGCGCCCGCGAGCGATTCGCGAATCGCCGACCAGACGGAGGGCACGGGCGCGGCGGATGCCGCGACGGCGTCACCGGAGGAAGACATGGCGGTCAGCGAGAGGCGGTCTACGTATGCAACAGCGCATCGATCCGCGCCGCGATCGCGTCTGCATCGGGTAGCACGGCGCGCAAGAGTACCTCGTGGTATGGCATCGGCACATCGTCCACCGTCAGCCTCTCCACGGGCGCGTCCAGATGCCAGAACGCCTCGCGCGCCAACACGGCAGCGATCTCGGCGCCAAACCCCGCCGTCGTCGTGTCCTCGTGCACGATGAGACATCGGCCCGTCCGCGTCACGGAGGCGAGCACGGCGGCGCGGTCCCACGGCATGATCGTCCGCAAGTCGAGCAGGTGTACCTCACCGGGGTATCGATCGGCCGCCTCGATCGCCCGGTGCACCATTGCACCCCACGTCACGACCGTCACGCCATCGCCTTCGCGAAGCACGTTCGCCCGTCCGAATGGCAGCACGTAATCATCACCCGGATAACGTGCGCTGCCGTCGCTGGTCATCAACAGCGACCGATGCTCGAAGAAGATCGTCGGATTCGAACCTCGCATCGCGGTGCGAAGCAGGCCCACGGCGTCGGCGGCGTTCGACGGCATCGCTACCTGCCAGCCAACGTTGTGCGCCCAGGTGACCTCGCCGCTCAGTGAATGCCATGGGTCGCCCACGTCCTTGCCGAAACCGCCCGGCATCCGCACGACCATCGGGGCGGCGAACTGATTCGCGGTGCGCCACCGCATCGTTCCGGTGTTGTTGAGCTGCTCGTGCGCGGGATCGGCGTACTTCCGGAACTGGATCTCCGCGATAGGCATGAGTCCGCTCACTGCCATGCCGACGGCGCGACCGATGATCCCCTCCTCGGACAGACTCGTATCGAACACGCGCCGTTCTCCGAATCGCTTCTGCAGCCCTTCCGTCACGAGATGCACGCCGCCCTTCCGCCCGACGTCTTCCCCGAACACGACGAGCTTCGGATTCGCCGCGAGCTCGCTGGCCAGCGTGCGACGCACCGCTTCGGCGAGCCGCACCATGTCCCCGTTCTCGTCGGCCGACCCGCTGCCGCCCAGCGCCGCCAATTCGTCCGACGTCAGCCCACCGAACGTCGGTCGATCCCCAGGCTGCGGTGCCTCGGCGTAGATGAACCGCTTTACGGTCGTCGGATCGGGTACCGACCGGGCGCGTGCTGCCTTCAGCGCGATGTCCACGTCGCGCGTCACATTCGCCTCGAGCGTGGACCACTCCGCCTCGCTCAGCAACGCCGGCACGAGATGACTGCGCAGCCGTGGCAGGGGATCGCGCGCCGAGTCGGCCGCGATCTCATCATCCGTACGGTAACCCTTCTGGTTGTCGGGTCCGGAGTGGCTGGAAAGACGCGGCACCGTCAGGCGTACGAGTGCGGGTCCCGCACCAGTGCGAACGTGGTCCACGCACTCCGCCATGAGCGCCGCCGCGCGCGCCGGATCGCACCCGTCTCCATCGCGCAGAAAGAGGTTCGCGAACGCGCCGAGATTCGCGGCGATGTTCCCGCCGGGCGTCTGCATGTCGCCCCGCACCGAGATCCCGAGCCCATTGTCCTCGATGTAAAAGAGCATCGGCAGCTTGAGCGTGGTCGCCATCGTGAGCGCCGCCCAAAAGCCGTTGGTGGCCACCGAGGCCTCTCCGCCCAGCGCGAGGGAGATGCACCCATTCCACCCGGCCTGTCCCAGCTCGTCCCGATGGTACACGACGGACTGCGCCCATCCCGCCGCCGGCGTGTACTGCGAGCCGACGTCACCGGCCATCGGCAGAACCGTCGGACCGGCCCATCCCGGCAGGTTGCAGACGACGCCGATGTCGCGGCCATCACTGAAGCCACCGGCCCGGCCCAGTGGACTGCCCAGCGCATCATCCATCGCCAGCCCGAGCGCCAGGAGGAGTGGCCGCGACCGATAATATGCGCCCACGCCATCGTGTGCGCGGTCGATGAGTGAGCCGAGAATGCACTGCGCGACATCGTGTCCCCGCGCCGAGAACTGATAGAGCACGACGTGCTCTCGCGGGACGCTGCCGCGATTGCGGTTTGTCGCCTCCTCCAGATCGTCGAGTGCGCGCGACGCCAGCACGGTGTACGCGATCCGCCGCCAGTCGAAGCGGGGATCGACGCGGGAATCGCCCTGGGACGTACGGCGGTGCGCGGGCTGCGCGGATGGCGGCATCGGATCGATGGAAGGGCGGCACGCGTCAGTCCGGACGTCGGCTGCCGCTGGCGACTAATGTCGCCTCTGCACGGCGGGAACGGGAGCGCCACCCGTCTCGCTCCCGTGCGGGAGCCTCCGCGCGGGAATATCTTTCCCGTCGTCCCCACCGCCGGCTCGCCTCTCCCGAAAGCGTCATGCCCTACCTGCACATCGTCGTCGAGCGCCGTGATGGCGTGATGCTCCTGACGCTGAACCGTCCGGAGGTGCTCAACAGCATCAACGCGGCGATGGCCGAGGACGTCAAGCGTGCCCTGGGCGAGGCGGTGGGCGATCCGGGCATCCGCGCGGTGCTCATCACGGGCACGGGCCGCGCATTCTGTTCGGGGCAGGACCTCGCGGAGGTGCTGCCGACGCCGGGCCAGCCAGCGCCGGATCTGGGCGAGATCGTACGCCGCCAGTATACGCCCATCGTGCGCGCCATCCGCACGATCGAAAAGCCCGTCGTCTGCGCCGTCAATGGCATCGCCGCTGGTGCGGGCGCGAACATCGCATTCGCCTGCGATATCGTCGTCGCAGCCGAGGACGCGGTGTTCATCCAGTCGTTCGGGAAGATCGGCCTGATTCCCGATAGTGGCGGTACGTTCATCCTGCCGCGCATCGTGGGCCTCCAGCGCGCGGCGGCGCTCACCATGCTCGGCGAGAAGCTGACCGCCGATCAGGCGAAGCACTGGGGGCTCGTGTATGACGTGGTTCCGCACACGGTACTCGCCGGTACCTCGTTCGAGGTCGCCAAGCGACTCGCCTGCCTGCCCACGCGCGGGTTCGGGCTGACGAAGCGCGGCTTCAATGCGGCGTTCGGAAACGATCTGGACGCGCAGTTGGCGCTGGAGGAACAGTTGCAATCCGAGGCGGGGCGCACAGCCGACTACGCGGAAGGGGTGCGCGCGTTCGTCGAGAAGCGGCAGCCCCGATTCACTGGTTCGTGATGAAATCGCATTCGCGCCCTCCGGTCGGCGTGGTCGGCGCGGGTGCCATGGGGAGCGGTATCGCACTCGTCGCGGCATCGGCCGGCCACGAGGTTCGGCTGGCAGATGTTGACGCTAGCGCAGTTGCTCGCGCGCGCGACGCGATGCGCCAGACGCTCGCTCGCGACGTGGCAAAGGGCCGAGTGAATCAGGACGTGGCCGATGCGACGCTCGCGCGGGTCACGGGCGCGGGAGTATCCGCGGCGGACATCGATGCGTTCGCCGACTGCGGAGTCGTCATCGAGGCGGTGCTCGAGGATCTTGCCACCAAGCAAGACCTTTTTGCGGCGTTCGAGCGCGTGGTACGCGATGAGTGCATCCTCGCCACAAATACTTCCTCGCTCTCGATCGCCGCCATCGCGGGACGATGCCGGCGACCCGACCGTGTCGTCGGGGTGCACTTCTTCAATCCCGCGCCGGTGATGCCGCTCGTGGAGATCGTGCCCGGTATCGCGACTGATGCCGACGTGACGGCACGAGCGCGCGCGCTCATCGACGGTTGGGGCAAGCTCACCGTCCTCGCGTCGGACACGCCTGGATTCATCGTGAACCGCGTGGCGCGTCCGTACTATGGCGAGTCGCTGCGTCTGCTCGAGGAGGGCGTCGCGGACGCATCGACGATCGACTGGGCCATGCGTGAGCTGGGCAGCTTTCGGATGGGTCCCTTCGAGCTGATGGATTTCATCGGCAACGACGTGAACTACGCGGTCACGCGAAGCGTGTACGAGGGCTTCTATCAGGACCCGAGGTATCGTCCTGCCATCACCCAGCGACGGCTCGTGGAGGCAGGGATGTATGGACGGAAGCGAGAGCGCGGGTACTTCGACTACCGCCCCGGCGCCACGAAACCCGAGCCCGTGAAGGACGACGTGCTGGGTCGAGCGATGCTGGATCGCGTCGTCGCCATGCTGGTGAACGAGGCAGTCGAGGCCGTCCATCTCCGCGTGGCGAGCGCGCATGACATCGAGACCGCGATGACGAAGGGCGTCAACTATCCGCGGGGCCTGCTCGCGTGGGGCGACCAGATCGGAGCTGCCACGGTGCTTGCGCGCCTTGAGGCGCTGCAGTCCGAATACGGTGAGGATCGCTATCGCCCCAGTCCACTTTTGCGCCGGCGCGTACGCGCCGGGGAGCCGCTGCTGGCATGACGACGGAATCCGAGGAGCAGCGGCTGGCCGATACGATCACCGCCGGGATGATCGCCCGAGACGCTTTTTCCCGGTGGCTCGGCGTCGAGGTCGTCACGGTGCGTCCGCGCGCCTGCACGCTCCGCATGCGAGTGCGGGCAGACATGCTCAACGGGTTCGGCGTGTCGCACGGCGGCATCGTGTTCTCGCTGGCCGACAGCGCGCTCGCGTTCGCGAGCAACACCCATGGGCACGTGACGGTGAGCGTGGACAACACCATCTCGTATCCGGTGTCCGTGGAGCTGAACGACGAGTTGATCGCCGTGGCCGAGGAGGAGACGGCCGGCACGCGACTGGCCTTCTACCGCGTCACCGTCGCGCGCCAGGATGGCACGTGTGTCGCCCTGATGCACGCCACCGTCTATCGCACGCCGCACAAGCATCATCTCGACCAATCCAATGACTGACGCATTCATCGTCGACGGCGTGCGCACGGCCGTCGGCAACCTCGGTGGACAGCTCAGCGAGGTACGCGCGGACGACCTGGCCGCTCACGTGATCGCGTCGCTGGTCGCTCGACATCCAGCGCTCGACCAATCGCGGCTCACGGACGTGATCCTCGGCTGCGCGAATCAGGCCGGTGAGGACAACCGCAACGTGGCACGCATGGCGGTGCTGCTTGCCGGCCTGCCAGTGAGCATTCCGGGCGAGACGGTGAACCGGCTGTGCGCGTCGGGCATGAGCGCCGTGGCGAACGCAGCACGCGCCATCAAGCTCGGTGAGGGGGACTACTTCATCGCCGGTGGCGTGGAAAGCATGACACGCGCGCCGTACGTCATGAGCAAGGCCAGCAAGCCGTTCGGACGCGACGTGGAGTTGTTCGACACGACGCTCGGGTGGCGATTCATCAATCCGCTACTTCGGGAGCGCTACGGCGTGGACGCCATGGGGCAGACGGCCGAGAATGTGGCGGAGCAGTATGGCGTGAGCCGGGCGGATCAGGATGCGTTCGCGATTCGATCGCAGCAACGCGCGGCGCGCGCGCGCGCGTCGGGCCGCTTCGCCATCGAAATCGCGCCATTGGATATTCCACAGCGAAAGGGAGCGGCGCGACGGGTCGATTCCGACGAGTTCATTCGGCCCGACACAACAGCGGATACGCTCGCCGGACTGAAACCGGCGTTCCGTCACGACGGCAAGGGAAGTGTCACCGCGGGCAATTCGTCCGGCCTGAACGACGGTGCCGCGGCACTCCTCATCGCTTCGGCCGCCGGCGTCGCGGCGCTGGGCGTGGGGCCGATGACGCGCATCGTGGCCACCGCGGTAGCCGGTGTGGAGCCGCGATGCATGGGGATCGGGCCGGTGCCCGCGACGAAACGCGCGCTTCAGCTGGCCGGTCTCACGATGGACCAGATGGACGTCATCGAGCTCAACGAAGCGTTCGCGGCACAGGCGCTCGCGTGTGTCCGCGAGTTCGGCTTGGGGGATGATGATGCCCGCGTGAATCCCAACGGGGGCGCGATCGCGCTCGGTCATCCGCTCGGGATGAGTGGTGCGCGTCTGTTGCTCACCGCATCGCACGAGTTGCAGCGCACGAACGGGCGGTACGCGCTCGCGACGATGTGCATCGGCGTGGGGCAGGGGATGGCGACCGTGCTGGAGCGGGTGTCGTGATGTCGAACGTCTTCGCCTTCGAGGAGTTCATCCCGGTCATCCACGAGAGTTCGTTCGTGCATCCCAACGCCACCGTCACCGGCAACGTGATCATCGGGCGGGATGTGTACGTGGGGCCGGGCGCGGCGATTCGGGGGGATTGGGGTGGTATCGTGATCGAGGACGGTTGCAACGTGCAGGAGAATTGCACCGTGCACATGTTCCCCGGCGTGACCGTGGTGCTGGAGGCGGGCGCGCACATCGGGCATGGCGCCATCGTGCACGGTGCCTTCATCGGCGGTAATGCGCTGATCGGGATGAATGCCGTGGTGATGGATCGCGCGCACGTGGGCGCTGGCTGCATCGTGGGAGCGCTGTGCTTCGTGCCGGCCGAGATGATCATTCCCCCACGGAAGGTCGTCGTCGGTAATCCAGCGAAGATCGTGAAGGACGTGAGTGACGAGATGCTCGCGTGGAAGACTGAAGGCACAGCCCTTTATCAAGCCTTGCCGAGCCGACTACACGCCACGTTGCGCGCGTGCGAGCCCCTGCGTGCCGTGCGCTCCTCGGACGAAGAGAGTCGCCCGACGGAGATCGCCTACCGCACATGGAAGGAGACCAGATCGTGATGCGCTTGCGGAACTTTGCCATGGATGAATGGGTCGTTGGCACGGGTGCCGGAACGACGCTCCATCACGCCGTCACCGGTGAGGCGATCGGGAGTGCGTCCAGCGAGGGGCTCGACTTCAAGGCGATGCTCGAACACGGTCGCACCGTCGGGGGACCGGCGCTCCGTGCGCTCACCTTCCATCAGCGCGCGAGAATCCTCAAGGCGCTCGCGCAGTATCTCACGGCGCGCAAGGAAGAGTTCTATCGCGTGTCGAGCTGGACGGGGGCGACGCGAGGCGATTCGTGGATCGACGTGGACGGCGGCTTCGGGACGCTGTTCGCGTATGCGAGCCGCGGTCGACGGGAGTTTCCGGACGAGACCTATTTCGTGGATGGCGGGCCCGAAGCGCTGAGCAAGGGTGGTACCTTCATCGGCCGCCATATCTGCGTGCCGATGGAAGGTGTGGCCGTGCAGATCAACGCCTTCAACTTTCCCGTGTGGGGCATGCTGGAGAAGCTCGCGACGTCGTTCCTCGCCGGCGTGCCCACCATCGTGAAGCCTGCTACCGTCACGAGCTTCCTCGCCGAGTCGGTCGCAACTGCCATCGTGGAATCCGCACTGCTGCCGGCCGGCACGTTCCAGCTCATCTGCGGCAGCGCCGGCGACCTGCTCGACCATCTCACCTGCCAGGATTCCGTGGCGTTCACCGGCTCGGCGACGACCGGCTTGATGCTGAAGAGCGGGAAGGCGGTGCTGGAGCACAGCGTGCGGTTCAACCAGGAGGCCGACTCGCTGAACTTCTCCATGCTCGGCCCCGACGCCGCGCCGGGCACCCCCGAGTTCGATCTCTTCATCAAGGAGGTCGCCAAGGAGATGACGGTGAAGGCCGGACAGAAGTGCACGGCGATCCGCCGCACGTTCGTGCCCGGCGAGATGGTCGACGACGTCGTCGCGGCGCTGACGAAGCGGCTGAGCGGCGTGAAGATCGGCGATCCGGCCGTGGAGGGCGTGCGCATGGGTCCATTGGCCGGCAAGGGACAGGTGCGCGAGGTAGAGAAGAGCGTCAGCCGGCTGCGGGAAGCGACGGAGCTCGTGTACGGCGGTCCCGGCACCCTGGACCTCATCGGCGCCAACGCGGAGGCGGGCGCCTTCTTTCCCACCATGCTGCTGTATAACGATCGGCCGTTCGACAGGGCTGCGCCTCACGACGTCGAAGCGTTCGGACCAGTCAACACCATCATGCCATACCGCACCCTCGACGAAGCCGCGGCGCTGGCGCGGCTGGGCAAGGGAAGTCTCGTCGGATCGCTCTTCACCGCGCGCGATGACGTGGCGCGCGAAATCGCGCTCGGTACGGCCGCCTATCACGGCCGGCTCATGCTGGTGAACCGGCACAGCGCGAAAGAGTCCACTGGCCACGGCTCACCACTGCCGCATCTCGTGCACGGCGGACCCGGACGAGCGGGTGGTGGGGAAGAGATGGGCGGCGTGCGTGGTGTCCTGCATTACATGCAGCGCACGGCCATCCAGGGGTCGCCGGAGACGGTCGCGGCGGTCACACGCGAGTGGAGCAAGGGGGCGACAGAGCGCGGCGACCGTATCCATCCATTCCGGAAGTACTTCGAGGAACTGGAGATCGGCGAGACGCTCATCACGCATCGCCGCACCGTCACGGAATCCGACGTCGTCAGTTTTGCCGGCATCTCGGGCGACTTCTTCTACGCGCACATGGACGACATCGCCGCGCGCGACTCGTTGTTCGAGAAGCGCGTGGCACACGGATACTTCGTCCTCTCCGCGGCCGCAGGACTGTTCGTCGATCCCGCACCGGGTCCCGTACTCGCCAACTACGGGCTGGAAGGCCTTCGGTTCGTGAAGCCCGTGTACATCGGGGACACGATTCGTGCGCGACTCACCTGCAAGCAGAAGACGGCGAAGGAGGACCGCGACGGACAAATTCCCCAGGGCGTCGTCCACTGGGATGTGGAAGTGTCCAACCAGGACGGCGAGCCGGTCGCCGTCTACACGATTCTCACGCTGGTGAAGCGACAGGCGGCATCCAGCGCGACCGCCACGTCAGCGCAAGTGGAGCGGGCGATGCGGAGCGAAGCCCCCGATGCGGTCACGCCCGCGGAGAAGATGGCTCGCACCGAGCCGGGCTCGGCACCCGTTCGAGTCAGCTGACCGGCCAACGGTCTTAGGGGAGTACGGGTAGAAAGTGCGGGAACATATTCGTCGCTAGCGGGACTACTCGGGGTCGCCCCGATGGTCGGGGCCGCGAACCGCTTCGATCCGCACACCCAGGAGATCCGCATGCTCGCACGCCTGTTCGCCGCCGCTGTACTCGTTCCGACGCTCGTCCTGACCACGACGCCCGCACCGGGCACGCCAGCATCGAGCACGCCCGCACCCGCGGCGCCCAGCGTGTGGACGATCGACAACACGCACTCCGGCGTCGGATTTCAGATTCGTCACTTCGTGAGCAAGGTGCGCGGCAAGTTCAAGGACGTGAAGGGCACCATCACGGCTGACGACAGCGCGTGGCAGGACGGCGTGATCGACGTCGAGATCGCGACCGCCAGCATCAGCACGGACAACGACCGCCGCGACGGTCATCTCAAGTCTCCCGATTTCTTCGCCGCCGATAGCTTCCCGGTCATCCGCTTCAAGAGCACGCGCATCGAGCGCAGCGGTGACAACGCAAAGATTCACGGCAACCTCACGATGCGCGGTGTCACGCGCCCTGTCGTGCTGGACGGGACGTTGACGGGCGTCATGAAGTCGACGCAGGGCGATCGCATCGGCTTCGAGGCCTCCACCACGGTCAATCGCGTTGACTACGGCGTGAAGTGGAACCGCGCGGCCGAAGCGGGCGGCGCCATGCTCGGGGACGAGGTCAAGGTGGAGATCAACATCGAAGCGGTTCGCGCCAAGAGCTGACCAATATCCTGAAAACGAACAGCGCCGCGCAGGTGTGCGCGGCGCTGTTCACGTTCGGGCATGGCCAGAGGATCAGCGATCGGGACTCCACGCGAGTCGGTTGCTGCAGTAGTCACGACGGAATCCGCGCTCCCACGTGCGGCCGGTGAACGGATCGGTATAGATCCCGGTGTGCGGGTAGAACTCGCCGGCGAACCAGTCACAGATGGCGCTCGAACTCGTGCGGCGAGCGCCGATTCTCGCGGGCTTCGGACCCGAGACGGCGAACTCCGCGCTCGAGCCGGTCTGACCGTCTCCGTCGATCTCGGCGACCTGCACCACGATGTCGCGCTCGACATGCGTGTCGGCGAATGGAATCTCCACCACGGTGCGACCCTCCCCCTCCGCCAGAAGGCGATACGACGAGGGCGCGCAGCCTGCCGTCTTCGCGCAGGACGCCACGAACCACCAGTAGTAGTGCCGGCTCGCAGTCCCGTTCCGTACGGCGGCCGTGTAGTGAATGACACCTGGCGACGCTACGGCGGCGGGGCCCGTCACACGTACGCTCAGCGTGTCGGAATCGTTCACCCGGGCGCGCGGGAGGCGTACGGGCGCAGGGGACGCGTCCAGTGGGCCGCCCTGCTGGACGACTTCGCCGCGGTAGGCGACTGGGGCCTGCGTGCCCCCTCCAGCGTGGCTGCACCCTGCCAGGACGACCACGTACGCTGTCACGACCAGACGGACCTTGCTGCGCATAACGGATCCTCCAACGGGTCACTCGGGGCTCGAACTGCGCCTCAACCAGCGCCAACCGTCGCGGTTGGGCCCGCTTGTGGAAGTGACTGGTGGAATAGGCCCTCGGTAACGCGTTTCGGTCGCCTTTCTGGCAGCTTTTTTGGGGCCTACCGGTACCCGGCGGCTTGCATCTCGAACAGCTCCGCGTAAAGACCCCCGTTCGCTACTAAAGCGGCGTGCGTCCCCTCCTGCACAACCCGTCCGTCGCTTAGCACGATGATGCGGTCGGCCATCCGCACGGTGGAGAATCGATGTGAAATGACGACCGCCATCCGGCCTGCCATCAGCTCGTTGAACCGCACGAAGACTTCGTACTCGGCGCGGGCATCGAGCGCCGCCGTCGGTTCGTCCAGGATGAGGAGCTGGGCCGATCGCATGTAGGCCCGGGCAAGTGCGATCTTCTGCCACTCGCCGCCTGAGAGGTCGACACCGTCGTCGAACCGCCGGCCGAGCATCTGCCGATAGCCGCTGGTGAACTTCGGCAGGAGGCTCGATGCGAGCGACCGCTCCGACGCGTCGACCAGCGAGTCGGGCGGCACCTCCGGCCCGTCGGACGTGGCGTCGCGCGCCCGCTTCAGGTAGTCGCTCACGCCCTGGATCTCGCCGACACCAACATTCTCGTCGAAGCGCATGTCGTAGCGGACGAAGTCCTGGAAGATCACGCCGATCGCCTCGCGCACCGACGTCAGGTCGTACTCCCGCA
>JBDSSY010000246.1:0-18098 GCA_039928585.1 Gemmatimonadaceae bacterium
TGCCGTCATTCAACGCGAGCAGCTCGCGGACCTCGTCAAGGCTGAACCCGAGCTCCCGCGCTCGGCGAATGAATTGCAGGCGCTCGACGTCGGCCTCGTCATACTGGCGATAACGCCCGGGCCCTCCCCGCGCGGCCGCCGGCACCACGTGCTCCCGTTCGTAGTAGCGGATGGCCTCCGCGCTCACACCGGACCGGGTAGCCAGCTCGCCGATCGACAGCGTTGTGTCCCCGCTTCCGTTCGCCATTGTCGATCCTCGTGGAGGGGTTGACCTTGTAGCGACTACAAGGTGTACAATACCTATCAGATCGAACGAACGGGAGGCGGTTTGGTCCCGATTCGAGCAGGAACCCAGTCACCCGGGAGCGATCGATGATCACCGAACTCACCTCCGACGCCTGCTGCTGCGACTGTCCGAATTGCGGCTGCGGTTGCGACAGCGGCCCGTGCTGCGGAAAGTGCTGCTGCTGCTGAGCAGCGCAATGCAGCCTGAACACTCCACGGGCCGCCGAGATGGCGGCCCGTGGCGCATGCTGCATCGTCCGAGTGGCGCAGGAGTGTTCCAACACCTGATTTCCAGACTGCTGCTGACGACCGTGTTTGCGTTCGCCATTGCGCATTCGGCGGGCGCCCAACAGCCGGCGTCGCCGGTTGCCGCCATGCGCGATACGCTCGCCACCGTGCGTATCCGCGTCACTCGCGACTCGAGCGGCACAACGCCGGTGGAAGGTGTGCTCTTACGAGTGGAACGTGTCGCTGCGCAGTCCGATGTTGACGGTCGCGCGACGCTGCGGCTCGGTTCGGGCAATCGCGTGCTGCGCGCGACGCGTATCGGCTTCCGTCCCGATTCGGTGCTCCTGGCGTTGCGCGCCGGCATGGACTCGACGGTGTCGCTCATGCTGGTGGAGCAGGCGACAGAACTGGAAGGGATGGTGGTGAGCGCCACGCGCAGCGAGCGCCGAGTGGAGGACACCCCACTGCGCGTCGAGATCGTGGACGAGGAGGAAGTCGCGGAGAAGACGTCCATGCGACCCGGATCGGTCGCGATGCTGCTCGCTGAAACGGGAGGACTGCGGGTGCAGACGACATCGCCGTCGCTCGGCGGCGCGGCGGTTCGCGTGCAAGGGCTGCGCGGCCGCTACTCGCTCCTGCTCGCGGACGGCCTCCCACTCTACGGCGGACAAGCGGGCGGCCTGGGATTGCTCCAGGTTCCGCCGGTCGATCTGGGACGAGTGGAGATCATCAAGGGCGCGGCCTCGGCGCTCTACGGCAGCTCGGCACTGGGGGGAGTGATCAACCTCGTATCGCGCCGGCCGCGCAGTGAACGCGAACGCGAAGTCCTGGTGAACCAGACGAGCCGTGACGGCACCGACCTCGTGCTCTTCTCGGCCGCGCCGCTCACCGAGCGGTGGGGGTACACGATGCTCGCCGGTGCACATCGTCAGCGACGCCAGGACATCGATCGCGATGCGTGGACCGACGTGCCGGGTTTCCGTCGCGTCGTCCTCCGCCCGCGCCTCCACTTCGACGATCACGGCGGGCGCACGGGATTCCTGACCGGAGGATTCACCGGCGAAAGTCGTGAAGGCGGAACGATTGGCGGCGTTGCGCCGGACGGCAGGCCGTACGATGAACGACTGCGAACCCGGCGTGCCGACCTCGGGGGCCTGGGACGCGCACTGATCGCCGGCGGTCCGCTGAAGGGCGCACTCGTCTCCGTGCGCGGTTCGGCGATGGAGCAGCGACACGATCACGCATTCGGTGACGTGCGTGAGCACGACCAGCATCGAACGTGGTTTTCCGAAGCCACGCTCGCGATCCCGCGCGGACGGGTCACGCCACTGGTGGGTCTCGCTTTCCAGCAGGACACGTATCGCGCCGCCGACGTGCCCGGCTTCGACTACACGTACGACATACCTTCAGTGTTCGCGCAGGCGGATATCGATGTCAGCGGGCGGCTCACGCTGTCGGCCAATGCACGGGTGGATGCGCACAGCGACTATGGCACCTTCGTAAATCCGCGGCTCTCGGTGCTGGTGCGCGGCCCCGCGGACGGCGTGTTCGCGAATTGGACGACTCGCCTCTCGGGAGGTACGGGCGCCTTCGCACCCACGCCGTTCACGGACGAGACGGAGGTCACGGGGCTTTCTCCCGTCACGCCACTTCGCGGTCTTCGCGCCGAACGGGCGCGCAGCGCGTCGCTCGATATCGGCGGACCGGTGCGGACGGCGGTCGGCGGCGTGGAGTTCAACGGAACGCTGTTCGGCTCCGTGATCGACCACGCCGTTCAGGTCCGCGACGAACCGGGTGTGACGCTGAACGGTGCCTCGCGACTGGGCCTGACAAACGCGCCAACACCGACGCGCACATGGGGTGGCGAGCTGTTGGCCCGCGTGGCACGTGATCCCTTCCGCGTGACGGCCACGTACACGTATCTGCGCGCCACCGAATGGGATCCCGCCACGGCGTCGGCAAATCGCGTTCGTCGCGATGTTCCGCTCAATCCGCGTCACGCCGGCGGACTCGTCGCCAGCATGGAGCATGAAGGTGAGAGTCGCGTGGGGCTCGAGCTGTACTACACGGGGAGGCAGTCGCTGGAGCACGATCCGGCTCGTCGGGAGAGCAAGCCGTACCTGCTCGTCGGCGTGCTCGGCGAGCGCCGAATAGGACCGGCACGCGTGTTCGTGAATGCAGAGAACCTGACGAACGTGCGCCAAACGCGGGAAGACTCGCTCATCCTCCCTGAGCGCGGCGCCGGCGGGCGGTGGACGACCGACGTCTGGGCGCCGCTGGAAGGGTTCGTCGTCAACGCGGGCGTGCGAGTCGGATACTGAGTCTTGCGTACGCCGAACGGCGAGACGAGCATGGTCCGCATGTATGAGCAGCCGTCCACGGCTTTCCTGCTGGCGAGCTTGCTCTCGCCCATGACGTGCAGCTAGAATCGCTCGCCGCGCGCTTCGCGTGCCGCGCTCCCCACTGGTCGGATGCGCGTCCACATGGTGAAGAAGAAGACCGAAACGCCTGCAATCTGCGCCAGGCCCGTCGCCAGCACCGCCACTCTTAGCGCGATGCTGTCGTGCGACGGGCGCAAAAGCTCACCCAGAATGCGACCGGCGGTTCCAACGGTGAGCAGCCAATACGCTGTCTCAACCAGTGCCGGCTGGTACCTGTCATCTCCCGCCTGCGGACGGGGAAACATCCACAGTGCCACGCCCAGAATCATCAGCATCACGAAGCCGACGAAGACGGCGTGCGTGTGCGCGCTCACAACGTAGGAGGATGCGAGCTTTCCCGATAACTCGCGACGCGCCATCATCCATCCGCCAATTGCAAGGCCAACGGCGAGAAAGAGGATCGCGGTCTTGAGGAAGCGTCGCACCAGAGAAGTCATTGTCGCCTCGACAGTTGCTCGTCAATTCGGCGGTGCGAACGATAGGCGTACCGGCGCCCCGCTAGAACACCTTGATCGGCACTGGCGTCGGCAGGTCGACGACGAATTTCTCCGTGCGCTGCGACGATGCCTTGGCATACCAGGCGTCGTCCTTGCCCGCACCGGTCGCCTCCATGATGCGCTTCGCCAGCGGTACGATCTCACCGTTCGTCATCCGGATGGAACCGTGCGATACCGCCTGGCCAATCGAGCTGGGCTGATTCGTTCCATGAATCGTGCGTGGCAGATCATAGACGAGCTGCGCCCTGCCCAGCGGATTGTTCGGCGCGCCGGACTTCTTGGGCTCGCGCTCCTCGGCCCACGATTCGTCGGGCGGAACCCATTCAGGGTTGAAAATCACCTGCTTGATGGTCCACTCGCCCGTCTGGGTCGGCCACTTCGACGAACCTACCGCGACGGCATGCGTCGCGACGCGGGTATCGCCTTCGTACAGGTACAGCTTGCGCGCGGCGAGATCGACCTCGACGCGAGTCGTCGAGGACACGACGGGAGCCTTGGCGCTATCGGGCATCGGCGCGGCGGGCGGCATGCTTGTCGTTACTGGCGTGGGCACGGCCACGGATTGCGCCGGCACCCGCGCGGTATCCGCATTCGCGCTGTCGCTTGCGTCGCTCACGGTACAGCCCGCGACGAACATGGCACTCACCACCGCAACCATCTTGAACGTTTTATACGAAACCAGCCGCATCACATCGTCTCCGGATTCTAGTTGCACGCCGCAGAGGCAAGAGCCGTGCGTGTCGGCACTGCGGCGCTCGGCAGCATCCGTCATCAGGCCGACGACGAAAATCTCGACGCCGCATCCGGCGCGGGTGCGAAGCAGAAGAGCCTGCGCGCTACGGTCGCATGAAATGGCAGGTGTAACCGCCAGGATTCTTCCGTAGATAATCCTGGTGGTACGCCTCGCCGCTGTACCACGCGGACGCCGGCTCGATCGTCGTCGCAATCGGACGCTTCCACTTTCCCGATGCGTCCACTCGCGACTTCACTCGCTCGGCCATCTCTTTCTGTTCAGGCGTCTGCGGGAAGATCGCCGAGCGATACTGCGTTCCGGTGTCGTTCCCCTGTCGATTGAGCGTGGTGGGGTCGTGCAGCTTGAAGAACCACTGCTCGAGCAGCGTCTCGTAGGTCAGCACCGACGGGTCGAAGGTGACGCGTATCGACTCCGCATGTCCCGACTTGCTGTCGTGCGTGTCGTGGTAGGTGGGATTCTCGAGCCAGCCACCCGTGTACCCGACGTCGGTGTCGAGCACGCCGGGTACGGCGCGCAGAATTTCCTCGACGCCCCAGAAACAGCCTGCCGCAAAGACGGCCACTTCGGTCTGCCTGGCGGTCGCGATGGCCGCGCCGCCCTTCGTCTGTTCCGCGCTCATGGCGTTCCTCTCCAATCAATCATGTCGGCATGCTCGCACGCATCGGACTGCGGAGAGTCAACCGCGCACCACGCCGCAGGCGATCCGACTGCCGGAATTGCCGCCGGGGTCGGAACGATTATCGTCCGCGCTCATGTGAATCACCACCGCCGCACCATCACTGTCCAGTAAGGCGTCGCGGCCGCGAAGGGTTCCGCCCGCCGTCACGAGACTCACCATCGTGGAGCCGTCGGCCGAGACGTTGACGTTCGGCATGTCACCCAGGTGTGGACCTTCCGGATTCTGAAGACCGTGCATGCGGCTCATCGGATTCCAGTGAGATCCTGCCGACTCGAAGGGCGCCTCACACCGGCCAGTCGTGTGCAGGTGAATGCCGTGCATGCCCGGCGGAAGGCCGCGAACGACGCCCCCCAGCATGAGCCCCCCAGCCGTATTCGTCAGGACAAGCGTCCCGACGTCGCGCCCCATCGCGTCGCGCATCGGCACATCGGCACGCTCCATGGTGGACCCTCCGTACGCGGAGCAGGCGGAGAGCGCGAGCGCGATGAGACTGGCGCGGGGGAAGGGATGCATGATGGCTCCGTGATCGATGAGTGAACGCACGTGTCGAGCAACGAGCGTGCCCCGCGCGAATCGCTGGCGTGACCGCTCGTGGGTCAGCGGGCTCGCACGGTGCCGAGTCCGCCATCCACACCCAGCACCTGACCGGTGACCCATGCGTTCTCTGGTGCGACGAGCCACGCCAGGGCGGAGGCCACGTCGTCAGGCTCGCCCAGCCGCGCGAGCGCGTGCATCGCGATCGACGCCTGCTCCGCGCTGGGTGAACCGGTGATCCGCTTGGTGAGCGGCGTGCGCACGAGCCCCGGTGCCACACAGTTCACGCGCACGTTGCGCGCTGCGTATGTGGCTGCAGCCGACAGGGTGAGGCCGATGACGCCGGCCTTCGCCGCGGCGATCGCTTCGTGGTTGGCGAGTCCGGTGCGCGCGGCAGCAGACGATACGAGCGCGATGCTGCCGCCTCCGAGTTCGCCCAGTGTGCGCGCCGCGGCACGCGTCACCGCGAAGGCCGTGGTGAGGCTCGCAGCGATCGTCGCGGCGAACTCGTCGGCTTTGGTGAGGTGCGCCGGCTTGAGCAACAGCGAACCTGCGCAGTTGATCACGCCATCGAGTCGTCCCGTACGCTCGGCGGCCTCGCGCACGCAGCGATCCACCGCGTCGAAGTCCGTTGCGTCGACGACCGCGTACGCCGCTCCGACCTCACGTGCGAGTGCGGCGATCCGGTCGCCGTCGCGGCCTGTGATCGTGAGTGTCGCGCCACCGCTGGCGAGCCGGCGGGCGAGCGCGGTACCGATGCCGCTCGTCGCGGCGAATACGAGGTATGCTGGGGAACCGGTCATGCCAGGCGAATGACGGCGGACCCGTCCCGGTTCCGGCTCGAACGAGCGGACCTACCAGAGCTTCGAGAATCGCTCCGCGAATCCGGCCACGTGCTGCGTGCGGCTTGCCGACGGCTTCCGGTTCACCGTCGGGGTGAACGTCATCTCAACGGCGCCGAGGCGGAGCGAGCTGCCACGCACCAACGCGCGCTCGCCTGATATCCGATGGCCGTCCACGTAGGTGCCGTTGGACGAACGCAAGTCCACGAGGAACCACTCATCGCCCTTCAGGAGCAGCGTGGCATGTGACGTCGATACGCTGTGATCGGCGACTCGCACATCGTTCTCGACGCCTCGGCCCAGCGTGCTGACGGCACGATCGATTCGCCAGCGCTCACCCGCGAGCTTGCCCCGCGTGACCTCGAGCATGGCGAGGGGCGGTGGCAGCGGAGTGGACACGGGCTGCTCCCTCGCGAACTCCTGCGCAGCGGGCGGGATCACGGGTGCGGCGAGCAACACGGTAACGGCCTTCGAGCTGGCAACGGGCGTAGTGGAAAGACGACGTGGTGCCGGCTCGGATGTCGGTGCAGCGTCGTAGACGAACCGGTGCCGCCCGATGTCGACACGGACACCATGCCGAAGCACGAGCGGCGTCACGCCGACGTTGCGCTTGTTCACTCGTACGACCGCCCGGCGAACCATGCGCGCAATGGTGGCCGTGCCGTCGGGAAAGACGGTGACCTTCGCGACTGGCGCCCCGTTGGACACGGGAGCAGATGCGGCCATCTCCGATGTGGCGCCACCGAGCAGGTTGTCGCCAGGCGACAGGAAGAGACGGTCGGCACCGGAAGTCAGAGACGGCATGGACGCAGTTGTTGGATAGTTGCTTCGCGACGTCACTCACGGCGCGGGACGCGACGCGTCACCTCTCGTTATAGACGCGAGAACACGATGTGAGTTACGCACGACGCACGAACCAAGCGTGATGAGGGTCACATTGGTAACACATTGACGACGCGCAGGTTGCAGAGGCGCACATCCTGCAACTCGACGGGTATCACGTTCGTCAACGCAGGTCAAACGTCCTTCGCTGGAGCCACATACACCAATGATTCGTCCTCGAATTCGATTCGCGCTGTTGGCGGCCCTGGTCGCGGGCGCAAGTGGGCTCGCTGCGTGCCGTGACGTGGCTGGATTGCAGGAACGGTCCCGCGTGACTCTGTCCGTGTCCACCCCGCGCCCTTCATCCGCGCCCTCCACCACGAGCGCATCTACCTCCGTGTCCGGAGCGGCAGCCGGCACAACGACGACCGTGATCCCGCTTCGACGCATCAGTGGCAACGGTCATCTGCTCGAAGTCCAGTCCGCCGATCTCACGGTCAGCGATATCCGCCTGGATCTTCGCGACGGTGGTAGCGACGAGGAAAGCGACAGCGACGGTCGTCACAGCAATGATGGAGTATTTCGGAGCGGCCCGGTCACTGTCGCGCTGCCGCTCGACGGCGGCATGCTCACGCCGTTCACTGGCGAGATTCCGTTCGGCACCTACGACGAGCTGGAAGCGGATCTCGAATTCCTGCGCCTCCGCGGCACGTACGATGCCCAGCCATTCGACGCGACGATTCGGATTGACCGCGAGTTGGCAATCCGGCTGCGGCCGCCGCTCGTGATCGACGCCGATCACCCGGCGCAGAACGTCACGCTGAACGTGGACATAGGCCGTTGCTTCGTCGACCCGGCGGGCACGCCGATCGATCCGCGCCGCCTGAATACGGATGGCACGTTGCGCTCGGGCGTACGTGACTGCCTGAAGCGCACGCTGCGCGCATTCGAGGATCACGATCGCGATGGCGACGACGAGGATTCCGATAGCGACCGCTCCTGACGTCGCGCTACCATAACCGATTAAGTACTTCTGGAACGGAAGCGGGACCCTGCGATACTCGTGGCAGGGTCCCGCGTCGCATGCGGCCGGTGCTCAGGGCGCGGAGACAGTTCGCTCGGCGACGATGTCGTCCGCCCTCGATGGCCCGGTCTCGCCGGCATCGCCGTCGCGCCGCCGATTCGGACCGAATGAATAGATGAGCACGCGGCGGTCATCGCTCCCGGCGCGGACCGTCTTGATCCAGTAGGCCGTACCCCACGGATCGACCGCGTACTGACGGCGTGCCTGCGCGTCCGTGCCGGACGGACCCGCGCACCCGGCCTCCTGGAACGAGCGCAAGTCGGCGAGCTCGAGGTATCCGTCCTGCGCCGCCGTCCAGACTCGCTTGTGGATCGAGCCGCCCTGAAGCAACTGATCGCGCGTCATCGAGTCGGCGATGGCGCCATTCACCAGTCCATCGATCTCGGCACGCGCGCATGCGACGCCCTGTGGATCGTCGCCAGCGCGGCGGGCGCTCACGAACGTCAATGCGACTGCAGCCACCAGCGTTGCGCCCACGAGGCTCCAGAGGCGGACGAGTGGCAGCGTTGCCGATGCGAGGAAGAGGAAGCCCGCCAGGCACTCCACCCACTCGCCGGTGAACTCGACGGGGTAGACAATCAGCAACGCGACGCAGGCGATGAGCCACGGTGTGATCGCGAGCGGGGGAGCGGTGGCACCGAGTCGATCGGCAAGCGCTCGTCCCCAGCGCGTGAACATGGCCGCCGGGAGAACCACGCCGAAGCCGATCAGGGCGGCGGCGAGCGTCCATTTCGGGCGGCCAAACACCTCAGCGAAGTTATGGAGATTGAATTCCTGCTGCGTGTTGTGCGCGAGGAACGGAACGGGTGGCGTAAAGCCCAACAGGCGTTGACCCCAACTGAACTCCTCTCCCGCCACGAACAGACAGAACAGGCCGATCAACCCGTCGAAGACGCGGCGTTCTCGCACGGCCAGCGTGATGCGAACGGCAGCGGCCGACGCGAACAGCAGCGCCGTCCACCATTCGACGACGCGATCTTCCTGCATGGCCGCCGCGTACTGATCCGGTGCACGGTACGCAAACAGGAGCATCGCCGCGATCCAGCCAAGGGCAGCCGCGTGCACCACGAGCGACACGGGTGGCCTCGATAAGCCGAGGCCACCCGTGTTCACCGAACCGTCGTGTTTGTCAGGCGCGTCGAGCGTCATGTCGCCACGATAGGTCGTCGTACCATCGACGTCCAGTCAGGCCAGGCTTATCGTCCGCCGAGCACGGCGCCGAGCACCTGCGACATCGGGAAGCGTGTGGGAAAGTTGACATCCGGCACCCGTCCGTTCGGGTTGCGACGCGTCTGCCGATTGTCGCAGCGGCCATCCTGATTCACGTCGACGCACGCATCGCGACGGTCGCGCCGGTCGCGATTACGCCGCCCGCGGCGACCGCGATTGTCGTCGCTGTCCTCCGAATCCGAATCGGCGTCCGAGTCCTGATTCGAACCGCGACGTCTGTCGTATCGACCGTCGCGATCGTCACGATTCCGGTCCGAGCGACGCGATACGAGGACACCATCGTCGCGACGTGACGACTGCGCCCCACGATCTCGCCGAACCTGCGCGTCGGCCGGCGCGGCACCCAGCACATCGATGGCAAGGGCGGTGAGCGCGAGTAACAGAAATGACTTGAGTCGTGACATGCCGAATCTCCTCAGCGGTGGATGACCCACTGCAAAGCATGGAGAAGGCCACGCAATCGCCACGTGTTCGAAGTCGAAACGCCCTACAGGCAAACGGTTTACGAGACTGTGATTCGAATCACGAACCGCGCGACCGTCCACTCGGCCGGACACCGCTGTCCATTGTCACGGACACGGTCGCGACCTCCGGCGGTCAGGCGTCATGGCGTGCGTGCCAGCTCGCGGAGCCGTTTCCGTACCTGGTCCGTCGTCGCGCTCGGTGTGACGCCACGATGCATGAGGAACCGATCGTACGCGAGTCGTGCGGCGCGTGGGTCACCGGCGCGTTCGGCGAGACGTCCCTCCTCCCGCCATGCCGTCGCGAGATATCGTGGCCACCCCGAGAGGTACGGTCGCTTCCGAATCGCGCGAAGCGCACCGCTCGGGTCACCGGTTCGTTCCAGCAGCCGCGCGATGGCGATCGACGCATAGGCGCTGGCGTCTCCAGCACCCTGGGGAGTGAAGACCAGCGAGTCGAGCCGTTGAATTCGCATTCGGGCATCGCGCTTCCCAGTCGTGACGGCGAGCGCGCCGTCGAGCAACTCGGCACACGCACGAGGGTTCGCGCTCACTCGCGTGGACGGATCGATTGTGGGTCGAGCGCGGAGCAGGTCGACGAATGTGCGCACGCCCGTCGTGTCGTCTCGAGCGAGTCGCCACTGTCCCACGACGCAGGCGTTGGCCAGCCATCCGTCCCAGCTCGTCGGCACGGACACCGGTGTGGCACTCGTCCGTTCCGCCAGTGCACGGGCGGCGTCCATCCCTGCCGACGCATCACCGTCCGCGTACATCGCATCGAGTACACGAAGTCGCAGCCACGCGTCGGATCCGGGCTGCAGGCGACGAAGCCGCGTCGTGCTCTCGAGGGCCTCACTGATCCGTCCCTGGTTCAACGACATGCTGTGTTGGGCGAGCAGCAGATCGGCACGATCGACGTCGACTCCGACGCGGGACTGCAGGACGGCGACGGCGCGGGCGCCATCATCGAACGCGATGCCCTCGAACTGACTCATGGTGGCGACAGCACGAAGATCGGCCGCAGGGAACCGCGAGAATTCGCTGCGCAGTCGTCGCCGTGTCGCCGAATCTCCACGTGCCGCCGCCGCATGCCAGCGCGTGACGGCCGACGCGGCACTCGAAGTATCGGCGGCGGTCGCCGGCGTTCGCAGATCGAGCCGTGCGAGAAGATCGGTTGCGGGCTCGTGTCGCGGGCTGATCGTGAGCGCACGTCGAAGCGACGTGATCGCCTGTTGCCTGGAGGACGGCAGGCCTGCCGAGGCGCCATCCTTGAGCAGGCGAACGCTCAGTGCGTACCATGCGTCGGCGCTGGACGGCGCGCGATCGACGATGCGTTGCCATGCGGCCGTCTGCTCGGCGGCCGTCGGCGGCGCGCCATCACGCGGTCCGACGAGCGCCTCGAGCAACGCGTGGTCGCGTTCGTTCAGGTTCGCGCGGAACGTCCACGCGATGCGCACGCCGCCGCGAAACGACGATTCCACGTTCAGCCGATCGGCCGTGAGTGCCTTGTACAGTCCCGCCAGCGCGAACGACGAATCTCGGCGTAGCGCACGATCGTACGAGACGAGCGCCCGCGAAAACTCACCCTGCCGATACGCGGACTGACCGGCGAGGAAGGCCTGCAGCGCGGGCAGTGAATGCGATGTGTACTGAGCCAGCGATTCATCTTGACCCGCTTCGGAGACGAGCAGTCGGGCGGCGAGCCGGTCGATGAGCGACGTGATACTGTCCGCGGCGCCGGACACGCTGGCCTGTGCGCTCACGGTGCCTTGCGGCACCAGCAGGACCGTGGCACTCAGCACGGCGCCCGATCGTGTCCCGACCACGCTGCCCACCACGACGCGCTCCGCGCCAAGCTGCGCGGCGAGCTTCACCACCCTGTCATTCCCGACGTTCGCGTCGCCGGTGAGTCCCGCCGCGCGCCATGCACCGAGCACGGCGCCCGCATCCACCGAACGTGCGGCGGTGTCGTCAGCGAGTCGTGTGGACAGCAGCTCGACCATGCCCTCCCGCAGGAAGGCGAGCGATGCGTCCGCACCAGAGACGCGGAAGGGGGCGACGACGACGCGCTGGGGTGCGGCCAACGCAAGGACGGTGGACGCGCGGTCCGCGCGTCGACCGACGAGCACGCCCGATCCCACGAGTAGCGAAACGAGAAGGGCCGCGATCGCCCATCGCCACCAGGATGACGACGCGCGTCGTACCGGCACCCAAACCCCTACCTCGGCGGTGAGCGCGGTGCCAGCGTGTGGGCCGTCAGGTGTCGCGCTCGTGCGACTTGCCATCACCTGTGGAGCTACCGATTCCTGACGAGCCGCGACACCAATTTCACGCACGATGGTCGGAGCCGGGGTCCAGTCGACACTCTCTCGAAATCGGGCGGCGAGCGCCTCGACGACGGGATCCGGATCGATGTCGAGCTGCTCGCGGAGCAGTGCGGCGTGTACGCGGGCGTGCTGGAGCGCACCGGCCCGGTCGCCAACGGTAGCCATCGCCGTCATCAGCTTCACCGCTGCTCCGGCATCGAGCGGCAGGAGAGCGGCGAGCCGGCGGCGCCACTCGAGTTCACCGCGGGGATCGCCCTGCTCGGCAGCGCGAGTCGCCAACCGCTCGAGCGCATCGGTGACGCGGATGTGCAGCCGGTCGCGTTGTGCCGCCGTCCATTGTTCGAACTCCGTCGAGCCGGACAGGAAGAACCCATCCAGGAACGGCCCGTCGTAAAGCTGGACCCCGCGCTCGAGGTCGTCGTCATCGAGTGCGAGCTCAAGCTCGCGTACGTCGCTCGTCAGCTGCTCCGTATCCAGCCTGACGTCGGTTCCCGCGACGAACAAATCGTCTCGCCGGAGCGCGCGGCGCGCGGCATACAGCGCCTGCGTAAGCGAGTGCCGAGCCCGCTCTGCATCCGCCTCGGGCCAGAGCAGTCCGAGCAACTTGTCGCGGCTCATCCCGTGGTCTGAAGCGACCGCGAGCACTGCGAGCAGTGCCAGCGTGCGTCGCTGAGTGGCCGCGCCCGTCATTGGTTCGCCAGATTCGCCAATGATGTACGTGCTGCCAAACGTATGCAGTCTAAGCACTTGGCACGGTTTGAGGACCCGCTGATACTGGGCTGAGAATCGCGTGACCGGAGTGCGCTACTGTGCGCACACGCAGTCGGCCACGCCCGCAAACTATTCGCGGGAACACGGCGCGAACCATCACAACTCGGGAGTGGTGAACATGGACGAAGGATTTTCGAACATCACGATCGCACCGGCAGATCTAGAAACAGTTGCCGAGCTCATCACGATGCGATTTCCCCTGCGCTTCCGGGAAGCGCGTCGTCTGGCCCGCATGCGCGGTCTGATGACCGTCACGGCAGACCTGAACCGTACGCTGTCGATCTACGCGCAGCACGCACTCGTGCATTGCCAGGGAACCGCGGGCACCAGTGACCTGTCCGCTGATACGGTCGCCCTCAATCGAACGCTCCGCGCCTTCTGTGCCGAGATTTGCGCGATCGCCGCGGAGTACGACAGCATCAATCGTCCGAACATTCCGTTCACGGCGAGCGAGGAGGGTTTCAATCCGGGCGAGCGGAGGGACTTCATGCCGTGGCAAATGCCGTCTCCGAGCGCGTACTCGGCGGTTAAAGCAGGAATGCGCAGTTGAGACTCTCCCTTCGCTTCGTCGTTCCGCTGGTCCTCGTGCTCGCGGCGCTCGCGCTGGCCGCAATGCCGCTCGTCGACAGGCTGACGTTCCAGTGGTTCGTGCGAGATCTGGACCTGCGAGCCAGTCTGGTGGCGCGCACGATGGACGGCCCGCTGCAGAGCCTCATCCGGGCGAACGACGTGGCGGGAATGCGCGCCTACTTCACCAGACTCACGCAGGACGAGCGGTTGTTCGCGGTCGGCTTCTGCGCGGACGCCACGGCGCGTCCGATCGCGAGCGCCACGCTTCCTGCCGGGATCGGCTGCGCATCGATCGACCGAAGCGCGGACCGGTCGGGCGAGATCATCCAGGCGCTCAGGGGTCCGTTGCTCGTGTCGGTGCGGCCGCTCGAGTCCGCCGCCGCCGGCCTCGGGACCATCGTGCTGGTGCACGACATGAGCTTCGCGGAGCGGCGGAGCGACGAGACCAAGCGATATCTCTTTTACCTGTTCGTTGCCCTGGGCGCCGCCGTCTCGCTGATCACGGTCGTCGTGGCGCAACTGAGTCTTCGCGGCTGGGTGAACGGCATGAGATCGCTGGTGCGCGTCGAGCGGCTCGGTCGATCCGCGCGAGGCGAGAACGGCGGCGACATGCAGCCGATCGCCGACGACCTTCGGGCGCTCATTCACGACCTCGAGGCCGAGCACCGGATGCGCGACGAAGAGCAGGTGGGGTGGACGCCCGACAGTCTGCGAGAAATTCTGGAGCGGGAGCTGCGCGGTCACGATGTGATCGTGGTCTCGAATCGCGAGCCGTTCATTCACGAGCGTGAAGGCTCGTCGATCGTCGTGCGTCGGCCGGCCAGCGGACTGGTCACCGCCGTGGAGCCGATCATGCGCGCGTGCTCGGGCACGTGGATCGCACACGGCAGCGGCTCGGCGGACCGCGATGTCGTGAATCGCCAGGATCGCGTGGCCGCCCCCGAAAGCGGCGCCGGTTATCAGCTGCGCCGCGTGTGGCTCTCGAAGGACGAGGAGCGAGGGTACTACTACGGCTTCGCCAATGAAGGCCTGTGGCCACTCTGCCACATCGCCCACGTGCGACC
This sequence comes from Gemmatimonadaceae bacterium, assembly GCA_039928585.1. Classification (GTDB taxonomy): domain Bacteria; phylum Gemmatimonadota; class Gemmatimonadetes; order Gemmatimonadales; family Gemmatimonadaceae; genus AG11. The sequence continues at coordinate 14,590 of JBDSSY010000246.1, forward strand.
GACCTTCCGCAGCAGCGACTGGGAGCAGTACGAGCGCGTCAATCAACGCTTCGCCGATACCGTGATCGCCGAGGCGACATCGTCCGATCCGATCGTGCTCGTACAGGACTACCATCTTGCACTCGTGCCGCGGATGGTTCGTGATCGGCTGCCCGATGCGACGATCATCACGTTCTGGCATATCCCGTGGCCGAATCCCGAGGCGTTCGCCATCTGTCCATGGCGCGACGAGCTGCTCGATGGTCTGCTCGGCAGCAGCATCCTCGGTTTCCACACACAGTCGCATTGCAACAACTTCGTCGACACCGTCGATCGGCAGCTCGAGGCCCGCGTCGACCGCGAGACCTTCGCCGTCTCGTATCGTGGGGAGCGGACATCGGTGAAGCGGTATCCCATCTCGGTTGAATGGCCGCCTTCCGCACCACTGATCGCGCGATCGGTCGCGGAGTGCCGCACCATGATCCGCGAGCGCCTCGGACTTCCCCTCGACCACGCGATGGGCGTGGGAGTGGACCGGCTGGACTACACCAAAGGACTCGAGGAGCGATTCCGGGCGGTGGAACGGCTACTCGACCTCCATCCCGAATGGATCGGCAAATTCACCTTCGTCCAGATCGCTGCACCGAGTCGCACCAGCATCGGCCAATACCAGGAGTATGCGCACCGCGTGCACGCGCTGGCGGCGGACATCAACGCGCGCTTCGCGTCCACCGGACCTCCGGCCATCCTCCTCGTCGTGCGGCATCACGAGCCGAGCGAGGTGTACGAGTACTATCGCGCGGCCGAACTGTGCTTCGTGAGCAGCCTGCACGACGGCATGAACCTGGTGGCCAAGGAGTTCGTCGCGTCGCGCGATGACGAGCGAGGCGTGCTGCTGCTCAGCCAGTTCACCGGCGCGGCGCGCGAGCTTCCCGAAGCGCTCATCGTGAATCCGTACGACGCCGACCAGTGCGCGTCGGCGTTGAACGTCGCGCTCACGATGCCGCTGCCGGCCCAGCGTGCACGAATCCGGCTCATGCGGGGCCTCATTCAGGAGTTCAACGTGTATCGGTGGGCCGGTCGCATGCTGCTGGACGCGGCGACGATGCGGCGACGCGGCCGAATCACGAGCCGGACGCCGGCGTCCGCCAAGCATACTCGCGTCACGGACACGCCCATGGTACGGCCGGCGCGATCGCACGATTCGGTTGACCGGGCCGCTGGATGGTGAGCGGGAGTGAGGGGCCACCGGCGCCGTCAGCTGCGTGGGCGTATTTCTTCGACGTGGACGGTACCTTGGCCGATCTTGCACCGACGCCGGCCGAGGTACGCGTGGAGGCCGGGACGATTGCGCGGCTGCTGCGACTGTACCGTGCGTCGGAGGGTGCGGTCGCGCTCGTGAGCGGTCGATCCATCGCCGATGTCGACTCGATCTTCCACCTGCCGACGCTGCCCGTCGCCGGGCAGCACGGTCTCGAACGTCGCGACGCGCTTGGGACGGTGCGACAGTTCGAGCCGGACGGTCAGGCGCTCGACCGGGCGCGCGACACCTTGTCCGCCGTGGTGAAGCGTCATCCGGAGCTCCTGCTGGAGGACAAGGGGCTCACTCTCGCGCTGCATTATCGCGGCGCGCCCCTCCTCGCATCGTTTGCGCACCGGACGATGACTGCCCTCTGCGTCGCGCTCGGCAGCGGATTCACCGTCCAGCGCGGCAAGCGAGTCGTCGAGCTCAAGCCGGCGGGCACCGACAAGGGAAGCGCCGTGCTGGCGTTCATGCGGGAGAATCCGTTCCGTCGGCGTACAGCGGTCTACGTCGGCGACGACGCGACCGATGAGCATGCATTCGCCGTCGTGAATGGGCTCGGTGGGTATTCCGTGAAGGTCGGCATCGGGGCGACGACCGCACGCTGGCGACTGGGGAGTGTCGCGGCAGTGCAAACGTGGATGGAGCAGGGCGAGGCGGCTTGACCGGGTCAGGCGCGCGAGCACAGTGCCAGCCGAGACTGGCATCTCGCGCGCTCGAAGGAACTGGAGACAATTCTGGATCGGGCGACGCTCGAGCACTTCTCGATCGACAACGAGGGGCGACCGCCGGACGCGGTGGCGCGCGAAGTGCTCGCGAGAGCGGGATGGCTTTCGGGAGACGCCGGCGCGCCATGATGAGCATCGCGCGGACACTGCACCTGTGCCTGCTCGGCGCAGCACTGCCGGGCTGCGCCGTTCCTCGCGCCACGCAGTCGCCGTCCTCTCACGATGGCCGATCATCGCCGACACGCTCGTGCACCTGCCCGTGACACCCCCGCAAGCGCGAGCGGGCGGGTCGCACGAGCCGCGTGGCGCGCTGCGCGTGATCATCGCAGCGCCCGGAGGTCGTCTCGCCATCATCAACACGCATCTCGATCCCTCCGGCGACGACCGATGGCGCCGGCAGGAAGCGGATTCCATCGTCAGCCTCGCCAGGCAGCTCCAGCGCAACGAAACAACGGTGATCGTGGGCGGCGACTTCAACTCGACTCCGGAGAGCGCGGTGCAGCTCGCGGTGCGCGCCGGTGGGCTGCGCGACGCATGGCTCGAATGCGCGGCTGGCGACGGGTTCACCTACCCAGACGCTGTCCCGGTCAAGCGCATCGACTACCTATACATCACCGGCTCGTCACGCTGCACCGCGGCGCGGGTCGTCGATACGAGGGTGTCGGACCATCGCCCGCTACTGGTCGACCTGACACCGTTCGCCGCTCGTCCCGAACTCCTTCGCTGACATTACCGATGCGAGTCCTGTCGTACGTGCTCATCGCTGCCGCGCTCTCGAGTTGCGCGCCGGCGACCGTTTCCACCACCGGCTCGCCAACTCCCGCGTCGACAGCCGGTGCCGAGCGGATGCCGCTCGACCGACCGGCGCCGGTAGTCGCCAGCGGGAACATCGACCCGCGGACACCGCTCTCCTCGGCGCAGCGCGAGTGGGTGGAGCGCACCTTCGCGTCGCTCACGCTGCGCGAGCGCGCCGGTCAGATGGTCAACATCTGGGTACTGGGCGACTACACCAACACGAGTGATTCGAGCTTCGCCGAGGTGCTGCGCTGGATCCAGCTCGACAAGGTGGGCGGCGTGACGATGTCGCTCGGTTCACCGATCGAGGTGGCGGAGAAGATCAACGCCATGCAGCGCGCGGCGCGGGTGCCGCTCATGGTGGGCGCCGATCTCGAGCCGAATCTCGGGCGGCTGGAAGGGGGTGTCTTCACGCACTACCTGATGGACGCCGGCGGCGCGACCGTGTTTCCCAATGCGATGGCGATCGCCGCGACGGGCCGGGAGCAGGACGCATACGATGTCGGACGCGCGATCGGCCGCGAGGCCAGGGCGGTCGGCATGCAGATGAACTTCGCGCCGACGGTGGACGTGAACAACAATCCGGCGAACCCGGTGATCAACACCCGATCGTTCGGTGAAGACGCACACCGCGTGGCGCTCCTGTCGGCCGCGTTCGTCAAAGGCTCGCAGGATGCGGGCGTCGTCGCGACGATCAAGCACTT
>JBDSSY010000247.1:0-3987 GCA_039928585.1 Gemmatimonadaceae bacterium
GCTCCAGGGCTACCACGTTCGCGAGCACACCCTCGACGCCGTGTTCGACGTCCTTGCTCACGTGCGCGCGAAACCGTGGGACGACGCGCCACTTCCCGCTGAGATCGCAGACGCTCGCGATCTCCCCACGGGCTACCTGTTGCTGGACGCCTGGATCGGGAACACCGACCGGCATCACGAGAACTGGGCCGTCGTCCAGCGCGCCGAGGATCGGAACTTCTATCTGGCACCCACCTACGATCACGCGTCGTCACTCGGTATTCGCGAGACCGGCGCGCGCATGGAGGTCCGCCTCGAAGGAGGCGACCCTCGAGTGACGGTCGCGGTCTACGCCGACCGCGCGCGCTCGGCCCTGTATCTGAGCATGATCGCGTGTTTTGAGGGACGCGGCGGCGAGATGTTTGCGGGACGCAGTGCGGCATTTCGCCCGCGCGACAGCCGCGACGATCAAGAGTCAGAATTGATCGTCGTCGCGTTCATCGTCGTCGCGTTCATCGACGTCGGGGCGGTAGCGGTGGATGCTGGCGATCAACTCCATCGCCTGTCGGGTGATCGCCTGGGCGTCGGCGATCTCGAGAGTGCGTTCGCCCGCGTCAACGCCGTCGTCGAGCAGCGCTGGGTGCACGCATATCAGCGCGCTGATCGTCGCCGCGAGCGCGGCCTCCAGCGACGCCAGAATCGCCAGCTCCGGCGCGTAGCGGAGCTGATCGGCTCCTGGTACCGGCACCTGCTCCCGTCTCACTTGCGCTTCGGTGCCGGCTTGGCTCGCGCCGCCTGCTGGAAGACCTCCAGATACAGCTTCTCGTCCAAGCGCGGGAGATCGCGATCCATCGCGACGGAGAGCAACTCACTCGCAAGGTTCGTCAGCACCCGATAGTTGCCCGCCGCGTGGTCGGCCAGCGTGGCCTTCAGCTCGTTGGTCATCAACGACGGGTTGCCCGCGACCTCGAGCAGGTGCTCCAGGCAGGCGAGCAGCTCATCCCGTGAGGCGTACTCCATCGGTAAACGACGACGGATGCGACTCCCGAGCGGCAAAAGTTCGGTGGTGCGGAGGCGCTCCACCAAGCGCGCATCACCGGCGAGGATGATGCAGAGCAACTGGCGTGAATCCAACTCTTTGCTGCACAGGATTCGCAGCTCGCTGAGCACGGTGGTGAGCGCCTCCTGCGCCTCGTCGATGATCAGCACCGGCCGCGCGTGGGTCGCGGTGATGTGATCACTCCATCGACCGCGCAGCGCCTTGAATCCGCCCCAGCGATTGTGCGCGCTGAGTGGGACGCCGAAGAGATCACCGAGCTCGCGGTAGAAGTCCATGGTCCGCGACTGCGGATGCTCAATCGTACCGACCATGACGTCGGGCAGCGCGCTGAGGCGCTTGTGCATGAGTCGGAGGATGGCGCTCTTGCCGGTGCCTGGATCTCCGCTGAGCATCACGAAGCCGCCGTCGGTGATGCCCATCTCGACGCGCCGGAGGAAGGAGTCGACGGTGGGCGACGTGTACAGCGCGTCGACCGGTACGTCGGGCCGAAATGGCTGGAATTTTAGGCCGTACAAGGCTTGAAGCTTACTCATGCGTCGGTACCTCTTCGTCGTCGGTGATGCTGGCGGTCGTGGGATCGTGCGGGACGTAGGCGGGAGGCAGCCCTGTCGCGGCATACTCCTCCATGAGTTGGCGGAGCAGCGGCGCGATGCCGGCGGCCGGTGGCGATGGCACGTCGGGGGTGGGTTCTTCGATCGCTCGACGCGCGCGCTCGGCGTTCTTCGCCAGGTCGACGGGGTACAGCGTCGCGAGGTGCGTGCCACGCCGAGGGTCGACGAGCTCGACGCTCGACAGATCCCACCGCGCGACCCGCACCGTCGGGCGCAGGAGTGTCCGATACGCTGAGGGCACCTCGTAGCGCACGCCAAAGACGCTGATCGTTCCGTCGCTCGTCCGCTGTCGGCGCATCGTCTCCAGGCGAAAGGCGCGCCGCAGCTCATCGCTGGATGGACAAGGCCGACCGACACCGGGGCCCGCTATCCACCGCTCGACGGGCGTCTGCTGGGTCTCGCTGTGGACGCGGTGGTTGTACTCGTGCTCGACCCAGGCCTGCGTCGCGCGGTTGAGCAGCTCCAGGGAGATGTGCGGCTCGCCCTCGAGCATGGCCATGAGCCGACCCTCCACCTGAGCCCAGAAGACCTCCTGTTTCCCGTTTTGTTCCGGGGTCTGCGAGAGGGTCGTCGGGTGCAGCACGGACAGACGCTGCAGGCCCTCCTCGACCTCGGCGTTGGTCATCGCGCCGCCGTTGTCACTCATCAGCGAGCGCGGGAGGCCGCGCTTCTGAAAGGCCTGAGAGAGGCCGTGGACGAAGCTCTCGGAGTTCTCGGGGTCCAGATACCACTGCGCGTGGCAGCACAAACGTGAGCGATCGTCGAGCACGCCGAAGAGCGTGGCGCTCAACGGCTTGCCGCTCGCGGCCAGCACTTTGCGGCGCGTGTCGTGGAAGTCGCAGTGCCACAATCCGTGGACGTGCGTGACCTCGAAGGAGCGACGCTCGCGCGGGACGAAGCCCGCCTCGAGCTCATGGCGTCGCGGCTTGCGCCCCTTGCCGAGCCCGTGGTGCTTCATGAAACGGCACACCGTCGCGTAGCCTGGCAATGGGAGCAGCTCGGCATTTTCACGTGCCATCGCGACGAGGTTGTCGTGCACGAGCTGATAGCTCCATCGCGGGTGACCTTGTCGCAGCGCGCGAATGACCTCGGCGATCGTCGGCGTGATGCTTGGGTGAGTACCGGCGTGCTGCGGGACTTTGCGCTCAAGCGCGACGATCGGATCCACCGCGTCGCGCGCTGTGTAGAACCACCGCTCGATAGACTTGGCGCTGAAGCGCAAGACTTCATCGGTCGTCGGGTGACGCCACGGTCGATCCGCGAGATCGGCGATCGTGGACCGCAGCTCGCCCGCCTCCGGCGGTGAGCCCAGCAGCGGCCCGACGATCATGAAGCGCAGACGTGCCCATCGCACGCGCGGGGGCGTGCTCGAATCATCGATCATTTTTCCTCCGTGCGGGCCGGGTCTTGTTGTGAAGTGACCCGGTCGCCGACGCACGACCTCTACGGAACGACGGGACCGACGGCTATCGACATCTTTTGCGTGAGTCCCTTCGACGAGAGCTGCGCGGCGACGGCCCTCACGAAAGTTGCTGCATTCGTGAGCGATGTCGTTACCGGTGCCAGGCATCTCGCGGTCATCAGCATCACTGCGGAGGGCGTCGCCTCCGACGGGGCCAGCGCATTCAGATCCTGCGCGATCCGAATCAGCAGAGATCCAGGGAGATCTACCTCATCGGGAGCCGGAGGAGCGAACCGCGCTCGGAGGACCGACCAGGGCGCCATCACGGGAAACGAGTCGCGCCACCACGCGCGCCAGCGATGCAGCGTTACGACCGGAACCCCCGTGATCTCCGCGAGACCGCGCGCCGTCTTGGCGACCACCGGCGCGACGCAGGCGAGCAGTACCACGGACTCGATGTAGACCCTGCGCCCTAGAAACAGCACCGACGGGGGGAGAGAACGCTTGCGGCAATGACCGCAACACAGCGAGTGGCGCAGCGTGAACGCGGCCAGGATCTTGAAGATCCAACCACCTCGCGGCTTGCGGTGATAGTTGGCCTGGTGAAGCGGACCGTCGCAGCGTCGGCAACCCGCAGCCGCCACGATTCGCGCAATCTCGCCGTCCCACCACGACAACAGGGCCAAGAACTCGTCATCCAGTCCGAACTCGTGCAACAACAATCACCTCCTGGTCAGCAACCGGAGGCGAGCCCCTTCAGAGACTTCTCGCAAGTTTTCTGAGGGGGCTCGGTTGTTCGTCCCTCAAACGGCGTGATCAGGACGGACCGAACGTCCCTCAGGCTTCCTGATGGTGCTCATACACACGCCGGTAAGATCACAAACGAATCGGTCTGGGAAGCGTCCTTCTCCGGATCACTCGTACTTTCCTGCGTG
>JBDSSY010000248.1:0-6278 GCA_039928585.1 Gemmatimonadaceae bacterium
GACTCGACGCTGCGCCTGGCGGTGTCGCGCGCGCGCGAGTTCTCGGTGGCGAAGAAGGACGCGATGGCCGCGCGCGGGGCGCTGGAGAATCGCAAGACGATCGAGCGCGCGAAGGGGATCCTGATGCGGCGCACGGGATCGTCGGAGCAGGAGGCGTATCGTATCCTCCAGCGGACGTCACAGGATCGGTCGGTGCCGATGGTGGAGATCGCCCGGGCGGTGTTGGCCTCAGAGCCAGGGTTGCCGGAGAATCAGAAAGACGGCTGATAGCTGACTGCTGACTGCTGATAGCTGATAGCTGATAGCTGATAGCTGACTGCTGACTGCTCACTGCTGACTGCAGTCGGGAGTTCGCACTGCCGAGCTCACAGCTTCAAGCTGTCAGTTGTCTGAATTGATCGTCGGCTGTTGCGCGGGGAGATCGAGTTGCAGCTGGGCGCGGTCGTGACATGACGGCGGAACGTCCACTGCAGTGCCGCAGTTCTCACTTCTGAGTACTCACAGCTCGCAGCTGTCAGCTCGGCCGTGGAACGCACTCCGTCATCTGTCGACTGCGAGTAATGAGCTCAGTCATCAGTCATGAGCCCTGACAACCTCGGGCTTGACATAACGTTCTGTGCCGAGCCCGAGATATATCGTCAGTCCGACCAATCCCGCCGCCAGCAGGAACGGCAGCGGTAGATATTTGTCGAACAGCCATCCGAAGAGGATCGGGAAACAGACCCGCGCGAAGCCGCCGAACGTCTGCTGCACGCCCATGTACAGTCCACGCTCGCGGCTCGAGATCACGTGCGAGAGCATCGCCGTCACGCACGGAAAGGTGAACGCCGTGCCCAGTGGCAACAGTGCGACGGCGAGTGCGAGTGGCAGGTACGGGAGGAATACCACCGCGCTGGGTGGGAGCAGTCCGCCGAGCGCCGCGGCTACGCCGGAGGGATCGGAGAGGGGGCGGATGAAGGCGAGCGAGGCGATACCGATCGCGAGCAACGCGGAGCCGAATCGCGACAACCGCGCTTCGCCGTATTTATCCACCATCCGGCCAAGAATGAGCGCGCGCGTGAGCACGCTGATCACGCCGGTGTAGGCGAAGAAGAATCCGATCGTCTTCGCCGTCACCTCGAACCGCACGGCGAGATAGAGTGCCAGCATCGACATCACGCCCTGGAACGCCCCCATCGCGATGGCGTAGATCCAGATGAGCCGGGACGCGGGATCGGCGGAGTGCGTGATGACGTGCACGATGGCATCGCGCGAGCGGCCTCTCGGTGCCGGATTCGCCTTCGCCTCGGCGGCTTCCGTCATGTCGCGCGATTCGTTGAGGAATCGCCACGCGAATGCCATGTTGATCACGCAGAGTCCTGCGGCGAACAGTCCGGGCGCTTCGCGTCCCCACTGGCTGGAGATGGAGCCGAGCAGCGGACCGATCGCGACGCCGGCGTTGGTGGCGGCGGACAGCCAACCCAGTGCCTTCGCACGATCCTGCGGCTCGGTGGCGTCGGCGACATACGCCTGGATCACGCTCACCGTGCCACCCCCCGCGCCCTGCACGAGTCGTGAGACGAACAGCAGCGCGAGCGAGTGCGCGAAGCCGAACACCACGTATGCGATGGCCGAGGCGGCGAGTCCAACGAGCAATGCGGGTCGACGGCCGTAGGCATCGGAGAATCGGCCCCACATCGGCGCGCTGAGCAACTGCGCGACCGCGAACGAGCTGACGAGCATGCCGACGATCAATCCCCCCGCGCCCAGTTCCTTGGCGTAGAACGGAAGGATGGGGATCACCATCAGCAGCCCCACCATGTCGATGAAGGCCGTGATCATGAGGATCCACAGCTTGCGGCTGTCGTGCGGCTTCTTCACCGGCGCTTCATCGATCACGGTGCGCCGCTCGCCGCTCGCCGAACGCTGTTCGCCGCATGCCGTTCCCCGCGCGCCGTTCCCCGCACGCGGTTCGCCGCACGCCGTTCGCCGCACGTCGTTCGCCGCACGCGGCCGGGGCGCCTCCTCATTCCGTCGTCGTCCTGCCCAGCGCCGTGGGCGCCACCGCGCGGCCGACCACGCCCGCGAGCGCCACGATGGTGAGTACGTACGGGATCATCTCCACGAACTGCGACGGCAGCGCCTGCGTCCCTTGCAACCGGATCTGCAAGGTCTCGGCAGCGGCGAACAGCAGGCAGGCCAGGGCGGCGCGCTTGGGATCCCACCGGCCGAAGATGATGGCGGCAAGCGCGATGAAGCCGCGGCCCGCCGTCATGCCATCGGTGAACTGATGCTGGTCGAGCGAGAGATAGGCGCCGCCAAGCCCGGCGAGCATCCCGCTCAGCGCCACAGCGATGTAGCGCACGCGCGCCACCGGCACTCCCACCGACGCGGCCGCGATGGGATGTTCACCCACGGCGCGAACTCGCAGTCCGAACGGTGTGCGATAGAGCAGCCATGCCACGCCCACGATGCCGAGCACGCCCATCCACACGAGCGGATTCTGCACGAGTGCGCCGAATCCTGTTCCGCTTCCCTCTACCTGGAATCCGGCGACACGTGGGGAGTTGGACGAGCTGTCGAACAGCAGTCGAAGGAAGAACCGCGTCAGCCCGATGGCCAGGAGATTGATCGCGATGCCGACGACGACCTGATCGGCGCGAAAGCGGATCGTGCAGACGGCATAGAGCAGGGACAGCGCCGCGCCACCGCCGACGGCGGCGAGCATGCCGATCCACGCGGACTCGGTGTAGTGACTCGCGACCACGGCGCAGAAGGCGCCACCCAGCATGTAGCCCTCGAGCGCGAGCGCGATCAGCCCCGCGCGCTCGCTCAGCGTTCCACCGGCCGCGGCGAAGAGATACGGAATCGCGATGCGCAGCGTCTGGGCGAGAAAGGCGAGGAGGATCATCCGCGACTCGCTCCCGCACGCGCGCCGCGAAGCAGCCGTCGCACTTCAGGCACCGACGTCGCCACAGCGAGGATCACCACCGCTTGCAGCACGTCCACCATCTGCTTCGGGACGAGCGCGTTCACGGCCAGCCCGCCCTGCGACAGCGTCGCGAACAACAACGCCGCCACACAAATGCCGATCGGATGCCCACGGCCCACCAGTGCGACGGCGATGCCGAGGAAGCCGGCGCCAGTGGCGAAGCCTTCCTCATAGTAGTGCTTGTAGCCGAGCACGTAGTTCAATCCGCCCAGTCCGGCGATGGCACCGGATGCCGCGAGCGCACGCCACGTGACGCCCGCGACGCTGACGCCAGCATACTCGGCCGCCGCCGGCTGCATGCCGACGGCGCGCAACTCGAAGCCGCGGCGGGTGCGAAAGAGATACCACCCGACGGCGATCGCGGTCGCAATGGCGAGCAGGATGGTGAGGTTCGCGGCGGATCCGTGAAACGGCTCCAGAAAATCGGAGAGGCGCGGAAGCGCTCCACTCGCGAGCTCGGGCGTGTGCAGCGTGTCGGGCACGTGGAACTTCGCGCTCACGAGATAGTTGAGCAGCGCCAGCACGATGAAGTTGAGCATGATCGTGACGATCACCTCGTGCGCACCGAACCTCGCCTTCAACACACCCGGAATCGCACCCACCACGCCACCACCAAGGCCGGCGGCCAGCAGAAAAATCGGCAGGCACACCAGCGCCGGGATGCCGGCGGGCAGCAGCACACCCACCATGGCGGCGGCGAATCCTCCCGCTGCCAGCTGACTCTCGGCGCCGATGTTGAACAGGCCGGCGCGCAGGCTCAGCCCCACGGCCAACCCCGTGAAGGTGAGCGTCGTCGCCTTGTACAGCACCTGCCCGAACCCGTACGCGTTCCCCCAGGTGCCATCGAGCAGGAGACGATACACGGCGCTGGGCGACTGACCGAACGAGAGAATGAGCACGTCGCCCACGACGGCGGCCAGCACCAACGCGACCAGCGGGGGCAGCACCGCTTCCTCGAACGCAACGCGCCGCGACGCGCGCTTCTCGATCGACGCCGTGGTGGCGGCCGATGGTGCCTCGCCCACGGGATGCAGCGTCGGGTCGCTCGTCATGCCGCGCGCTCGGCGCCGGTCATGAGGGGCCCGATGATGTCCGGGGTCGCCTTGTCGCGCGGCAGCACGGCGACGAATCGGCCGCCGTACATCACGGCGATGCGGTCCGACAACGCGAGCACTTCCGCGAGGTCCGCCGACACGAGCAGTACGGCCTTGCCCTGCGCCTTCGCCTCGCGAAGGCGGGCATGAATGAACTCGATCGCGCCCACATCGACGCCGCGCGTGGGCTGCGATGCGAGCAGCACGGTGAAATCGCGCGCCATCTCTCGCGCGACGACGATCTTCTGCTGATTGCCGCCCGAGAGCGCACGTGCCGGTAGCTCGGGGTCGGTGGGCCGGATGTCGTACGCCTCGATGAGCGACCGGGCGTGCTCGAGCACGCGTCGGGTGTCGAGCGTCGCGCCCCGCACGAAGCGATGCTGCTGGCCCAGAATGAGATTCTCGGCCACGCTGTAGTCGAGCACCAGCCCTCGCTCGTGCCGGTCTTCGGGAATGTGCGAGACACCGGCATCGCCACGTTCGCGCACCGATGCGCCGATGAGCTCGCGCCCCGCGAGCACGATGGAGCCCGTGCCGCGACGTAGTCCCGCCAGCGCTTCCACGAGCTCGGTCTGCCCGTTGCCTTCGACGCCGGCGATGCCGAAGATCTCGCCTGGCGCGATGTCGAAGCTCAACGCATCCACTGCAGCGGCGCGCCGAGCGCCGGCCACGGTGAGGTCGCGCACCTCGAGCAGCAGGCTCGGTGCGCCGGACGCCTGACCGGACGAGCCACCGCGCACGTACTCCGCGTCGCCAGCGAGCGCGACCTCGCGGCCGACCATCGCACAGGCGATCGCCTGCGGCGTCGAACCGCGCGTCGCCATCCGCGCGACCGTTCTGCCATGCCGCATCACCGTGATCGTGTCGCTCACCTCGATCACTTCGTCGAGCTTGTGCGTGATGAGCACGATGGTGCCACCATCATCGCGCAACGAGCGCAGCACCTGCCACAACTCCTGCACTTCAGGCGGCGACAGTACGGCGGTTGGCTCGTCGAGAATGAGGATCTTCGCGCCGCGGTAGAGTGTCTTGAGGATCTCCACGCGCTGCGCTTCGCCCACCGACAACTCCGCGACGAGCCGATCGGGCGGCACGATCAAGCCCGTGCGCTCGCTCAACGCGCGCACGGCGTCCTCCGCCGCGACACGGTCGAGCATGACGCCTCGCGTGAGCTCGCATCCGAGCACGACGTTCTCCGCCACCGTCAGCGTCGGCACGAGCATGAAATGCTGATGCACCATTCCGACGCCTGCGGCGATGGCGGCTGCCGTCGTCCAGCCGGAAACGTCGCGCCCATTCACCTCCATGGTGCCCGCGTCGGCGGCGTACATCCCGCTCAGAATCCGCATGAGCGTGGACTTGCCGGCGCCGTTTTCCCCGACGAGCGCATGGATCTCGCCCGTGGCGACGGAGAGATCGGCGCCGCGGTTGGCGGTGACGGGGCCGAAGGACTTGTCGATGGCCTCGAGAAGAATGGCCGGGTGACGAGAGTTGTCAGCCATTCAGTCGTTCCAGCGAGTACCTGGTACTCGGTACCGAGTACCTGATACCAGGTACTACCGCCTCGGCGAGTCCCTTGCTGAACTGCCAGTACCTGGTACTTGGTACCTGGTACCGAGTACCGAGTACTCGAGCCCGAGCGGTTCGTGAGTTGACTAGCCAGTACTTGGTACTTGGTACCAAGTACGAAGTACCAAGTACTACAGCCCGAGTTCGTGAGTCGAAAAGCCAGTTCCTCGTACTTGGTACCAAGTACGAAGTACCAAGTACCGCTTGGCCCTTGACCTTCATCGAACGCTCGGCACGCGCACCGTCCCCGCAATGATCTCCTTCTTCAACGACTCGAGCCTCGCCCGCACCGCAGGCGGAATCAGCTTCTCGTTGTTCGCGTCGAACACGTACCCCACGCCGTCCTCGGCCAGGCCATACTCGTCCACTCCACCCTTGAACCGCCCGTCCTTCACGCGCTTGATGGCGTCGAACACCACGTTGTCCACGCCCTTCACCATCGACGTGAGCACGAAGCCCGGCGCTTCCTTGAACTGATCGGCGTCGACACCGATCGCGAGCTTGCCGGTCTGGCGCGCGGCCTCAAACACGCCGAGTCCCGTGGAGCCCGATGCGTGAAAGATCACGTTCACGCCCTGCTGATATTGGCTGAGCGCGAGCTCCTTGCCCTTGCCCGGATTGCGGAACGCCTCGGGCGTCACGCC
>JBDSSY010000249.1:0-14402 GCA_039928585.1 Gemmatimonadaceae bacterium
AGACGTACGACATCGACGCCTCCGTGCCGACGAATCGCGCCAACGCTTCCTCGAGCTCCCGGTGCACCGTGAACGTGCCGCAGATGAAGCGCACGCTGCCTGTGCCAGCACCGAACCGTTCGAGTCCGTCGATTCCCGCCTGCACCACCGCGGGCTCGTTGGCCAGCCCCAGGTAGTTGTTCGACGACAGGATCAATACCTCCCCACGTCCCTCCATGACGACGCGCGCGCCCTGTGGCGAGTCGAGATGGTTGAGTCGCTTGTACACGCGGTCGTCGCGAAGCTGTTGCAGCCTCGTTTCCAGACCGGCGGTGAAGTTTGCGTTGAGCGTCATGACGTATCGATGGAGGGGTGGTGCGTTGATCCGTGCTGCCTAACCGATCTCGAACACCACCTTGCCCGCCTCGCCGCCCTTGATGGCGGATATCGCGTCGTCGAACTGCTCGAGGGGAAAGCGGTGCGTGATCACCGGCGTGGGATCGAACTGCCCCGACCGGAGGAACTGCGTCATCTGGATCCAGGTGTCGTACATGCGACGACCGACGACGCCGTACACCGTGATGCCCTTGAAGATGATCTCGGTGGCGACGTTCAGCTCCATCGGCTTGGCCGGAATGCCCAGCATCTGCACGCGACCGCCCACGCGCACCAGCGAGAGGGCCTGATGGATGGCACTCGGCACCCCCGACATCTCGAGCACGACGTCGACACCCAACCCGTTGGTCGCCGATCGCACGGCCGACTCCGCGCCCTGCGGTTGCACCGCATCGTGGGCGCCCATCGTGCGGGCGAGCGCGAGGCGCGTCTCGTTCACGTCGCTGGCAATGATACGCGACGCGCCTGCGGCGCGGCAAATCCCGACGGCGAAGATTCCGATGGGGCCGCACCCGGTGATGAGCACCGTCTTGCCGGGCATCTCGGTACCGACCAGCGCGGTATGGAAGGCATTGCCCATCGGGTCATGGATACCGCCGATCTCGAACGGGATCGCGTCATCCAGTTGCCACACATTCGTCGAGGGCATCGCGATGTAGTCGGCGAAGCAGCCATCGCGGTCGACACCGATGATCTTCGTGTTCGGACACACGTGCGCATTGCCCGTGCGGCACAAGTGGCAGTGGCCACAGACGATGTGCCCCTCAGCGGTGACCCGGTCGCCTTCCTTCACGTCGGTGACGAACCGTCCGACCGCGGCCACGTCGCCGGCGAACTCGTGCCCCACGGTGAATGGTGGACGACAGCGTCCCTGAGCCCACGCATCCCATTCGTAGAGATGCACGTCAGTACCGCACACGCCGGCGCGCCGCACACGGATCAGCACTTCGTCGTCGCGGATCTGTGGTTGCGCGACGTCCGTGAGGACGAATCCGGGCCCTGCTGTCGCTTTCACCAGCGCTCTCACCGCCGCCTCGCTCTCTGCACCGTGTGACACTCGAGGTGATCTCGCACCATATCGCCCACGAAACCAAACCGGCGCAGCGAGCGGAGGGAAGTGTGCGGCAGCTCACGTCGTCGCGCGGCATAATGAAACGCGCGCGATTCACTATTGCGTGTGATTTCACGCGTTCCTATATTCGCGCCAGTTGCTCGATCCTCGTTTGCTCATGCGATCTCGTCCGGGCGCGCATTGCAGGTTCACGAGTCGAAAGGGAGTTGCGTGGGTTCAACCCGCCGTGAGTTCGTCAGGACCAGCGCCGCTGCCGCCGCTGCCATTGCTGGACTCGCCGCCGTTCCCGCCGCTGCCCGCGCCGCAGTCATCGGCGTGCCTCCGCTCCGCTCCTTCAGCGACGCCGATCTCCGGGAGCTCGCGAGCGTCGCACTCGACTCCGCTCGTGCCGCCGGCGCCACCTACGCCGACATCCGCTTCAATCGCAATCGCACGCAGTCCCTGTTCACGCGAGAGCAGCGCGTTCAGGGCCTGCTCGACAACGAGACGCAGGGCTTCGGCGTTCGAACGCTCGTCGGCGGAGCATGGGGATTCGCCGCGAGTCGCGAGATGACGCGCGATGAAGTCGCGCGCGTGGCGCGCCAGGCGGCACTCCAGGCGCGAGCGAACAGTGTGACGATCGTTCGTCCCGTCGTACTCGCGCCGGTCACGTCCACCCCCGACGGACGCTGGAGCACGGCCATCGAGACCGATCCGTTCACCGTACCGATCGAGGACAAGGTCGGCGTGCTGCTCGCGGCAAATGCCGCCGCGCTCAAGGCGGGCGCCCGATTCGTGAACTCGAGCATGTTCTTTCTCCGCGAGGAGAAAACCTTCGCGTCGACCGACGGGTCGTTCATCACCCAGACGATCTATCGCACCCAGCCCTCGGTGACGGTCACCGCGGTGTCGAGCGACATGAGTGACTTCCAGACGCGGCAGTCGAACGAAATCGCACCGATGGGGAAGGGGTACGAGCACGTTCGCGACGCACGGCTGGTGGAGAACGCACCGCGATGGGCCGCGGAGGCCGTCGAGAAGCTCGGCGCGAAACCCGTCGACGTGGGGCGGTACGATCTCGTCCTCCACCCCAGCCACCTCTGGCTCACGATTCACGAATCGGTCGCCCACCCCACGGAGCTCGATCGCGCGCTGGGGTACGAGGCGAATTACGCCGGCACCTCGTTCGTTGCGCCACCCGCCGAGATGCTCGGCAAGCTGAAGTTCGGCTCCGCGTTGATGAACATTCGCGGAGACCGCTCGCAACCTGGCTCGCTCTCGGCCGTCGGCTGGGATGACGAAGGCGTGAAGCCCGAGAGCTTCGACATCGTGAAGGACGGAGTCCTCGTCGACTACCAGACGACCCGCGAGCAGGCTCCCTTCCTGGCGGATTACTACAGGAAGACTGGCCGCCCGGTGCGGTCGCACGGCTGCTCGTACGGCCAGAGCTGGGCCGACGTCCAGTTTCAGCGGATGCCGAACGTCTCGCAATTGCCGGGCAGCAAGGAACAGGGATGGGACGAGCTGATCGCAGCGACCGACCGTGGCATCGCGATCATCGGCGATGGGAGCTTCTCCATCGACCAGCAGCGCTACAACGCGCAATTCGGCGGACAGCTCTGCTATGAGATCAAGGGTGGCAAGATCGTCGGCATGCTCAAGGATGTCGCGTACCAGATGCGCACGCCGGAGTTCTGGGGTGGCCTCGACATGATCGGCGGCGCTCGGAGCTACCTGCTCGGCGGTGCGTTCGGCGACGGCAAGGGTCAGCCGTCGCAGTCCAATGCGGTGAGCCACGGCTGCGTGCCGAGCCGGTTCCGCAACGTCAACGTCATCAACACGGGCCGGAAGGCGTGAGCGAACTTCGCTCGCTCGCCGCCTCCGGGCGCTACCTGTCGCGCGATGAGTGCGAGGCGCTCGCGAAGCGCACGCTCGGATTCGTCGGCGCGGCCGACGCGGCGAGAGTGAACATCGGCAGTGGGAGTCGCGGGAATACCAGGTTCGCCGTGAATCAGGCGTCCACCGGTGGCGACAACTACGACACCACGGTCACCGTCACCGCCTACGCTGGTCGCCGTAGTGCGACGAGCACGACGAATCAGCTCGATGATGCCTCGCTCCGGCAGGCGGTGCAGACGGCCGAGCGGCTCGCGCGGCTTGCACCGGAAGATCCGGAGTTTCTGCCCGAGCTGGATGCGCAGCGCTACGAGGACGGTCGCAACTGGAGCGAAGCCACCGCGGCGCTCGATCCGCAGGGACGGGCCGATGCGGTCCGTGCGATCGCAGCTCCGGCCAGGCAGGGCGGCCTGCTCTCCACCGGATACCTCGACGCTCGCGTCGGCGCGAATGCCGTCGCGAACACGAAGGGGCTCGTCGCATACGCTCGTGCCACGGCGGCCGCGCTCACGACCACCGTGCGCACCGCCGACGGCACCGGCTCAGGATGGGCGGGCAGCGCACATCACGATTGGGCGCGCATCGACGCTGCGTCCCTCGGCGCGCGCGCCGCGGAGAAGGCGCGCGCGTCACGGAATCCCGCCGCGGTCGAGCCGGGTCGCTACACGGTGGTCTTCGAGCCGACCGCGGTCGGGAATCTCGTGCAGTTCATCGCCAATGCGCTCGCGGCGCGCGCCGCGGACGAAGGACGGTCTTTCTTCGCGAAGCCGGGCGGCGGCAACAAGCTCGGCATGAAGGTCGTCGACGAGCGCATCACGCTGCTCTCGGATCCGTTCGACGCCGATATCGCCGGCGCACCGTTCACCGGCGAAGGTCTTCCGACCCGTCGCAGCGTGTGGATCGAGAATGGTATCGTCAGGAATCTCAACTACGACCGTTACTGGGCGCAGAAGCAGGGCGTCTCTCCTACAGCGAGCGGAGGTTCGCTCAGGATGAGCGGCGGTTCCAGCAGCATCGACGAGATGATTTCATCCACGCCACGAGGTCTGCTCGTCACGCGGTTCTGGTATCTGCGTCCGGTGGACCAGCGGACGATTCTCTATACGGGTCTGACGAGGGACGGCACCTTTCTGATCGAACGAGGCAAAATCACTCGCGCGGTAAAGAATTTGCGGTTTAACGACTCGCCCGTCTTCATGTTGAACAATGTCGAAGCGCTCGGCACGCCGGTGCGGGTCAGCGCGAGCGAGGACGGCGGACCAGGTCAGGCTGTCATGGTTCCACCGATGAAAGTGCGGGATTTCAATTTCACGAGTTTGAGCGACGCAATCTGAGTCGCGTCGCTGTGTCTTCACGATCTCGTGTCGAGGTCGTGCTGCGGCGGAACGGCACTTCGGTGCACACCGCTGGCTCGTACGAACCACCGGGGGTTCGATCGGGCGCTCCACTCCGTTACAGGAGAGTTTTCAATGGCTGCCAAGAAGAGCGGGCGCAAGAGCGCCAAGAAGGGATCGGCGCGCAAGAAGTCGTCGGCGAAGAAGTCCGGCGCGAAGAAGACCGCCCGCCGCAAGACGGCGAAGAAGGGCGCGAAGAAGTCCTCGCGCAAGAAGTCGTCGAAGTAAGCAGTTCGCTGTCGCATACGGAGAAGCCGGCGCCTTGGCGCCGGCTTCTTTCGTTCAGGCCCTTCGTCAGCGCGAGTAGCGCGCCTGGGCAAGCTCCAGGATGCGAGCCACCAGTTGACCATGCGCCAGGCCACTCTCCGCCGCCGCCCGCGCGAACTCACCCGTCTGCTCCAGATAGCAGTTCGGATTGACCTCGATCACGTAGATCCGCTCGTCCGGCGTCACGCGCAGATCCACGCGTCCGTAGTCGCGGAGTCGAAGCGCATTGAACGCACTCACCGCCACCTCCTGCATTCGCTTGCCGAGTGCGGGGTCGAGATCCGTCGGGAAGATCGATTTTGTTCCCGCGAACTCGGCGCCCGTTTCTCCTTCGCCTCCCGTACCGCCATCACCCCACTTCGCCTCGTAGCTCGCCACCTTGGGACGATCGGCGGGAAACGCACTGAAGTCCAGTTCGATCACCGGAAGCGCCTGCGGGTTCACGTTCCCGAGCACGCCCACGTAATACTCTCGTCCCTCCACGAATTCTTCAACGAGGATGGGCGACTGGAATTCGCGCTGCAGCGAGTCCATGGTCCCGAACAGTTCCTTGATGTCGCGCACCACGCTCTTGGACGTGATACCGAGTGACGCGTCCTCCTGCGGCGGCTTCACGATGAGTGGAAACGTCAGGTCTCCCACATGATCGAGCGCGCCACGAAAGACGGATGCGAACTGCGGGGTGAGAATCTTCTGGAAGCTGAGCACCTGCTTCGTCAGGCTCTTGTCGCCGGCCATCAATAGTCCGGCTGGACTCGACCCGGTGTACCGGAGGCCGATCAGATTCAGCAGCGCCGCCACGTTCGACTCGAGCGCGCTCTTGCCGTCGAACGACTCGGCGAGATTGAATACGATCGCGGGAGCGGCGGCGACGAGCGCCTGAAACACCGCCTGCACATCCCCGGCGACTGGCACCCGCGTCGTCTCATGCCCAAGTCCACGGAGCGTGTCCTCGATCTGGCCGAGCACGGGATCTTCGGGGGGTTCGGACGCATCGGCGCCGTGCAACAACACGACCTTCACGAGATCACCTCAGCGCGCGCGGCGCGAAAAGCATGAGTGTAGCGCCAGTGCATCATGACAGCCGTACCGAATGCGGTGAGCTCGATCAGCGTCGCCGCTTCGAGACCTGCCACGCGTAGCCCCAGAGTGGTGGCTCGTTCGGACAGTGCGCGAAGCAGCGAACGCACCACGCTGGGCCCGACACCCGCCCAGTACGCGACGCGCGCCACGAGCTCGCCTTCGTGTCGCGCAAGGTAACGCTCGGCTGGCTCACCCGCTGGTGCATCAGCAGCCATGGCGAACACCCGACGCAGGTCGCCGTCGAATTGCCGCGCATCGCCGATCGGGAACGGTTCGTCGTCCGCGTAATGATCGGCCACCGTCCACGTCATCGCACCCACCGGGAGGTCATCGTCGGTCAGTTCCGGAGGCGCCGGCGCCAACCCGGAAATCTCCGCCATGATGCCGTCCAGCCACTCGAGCTTCGCGAGGGCACCCCAGCCCTCGTACTCGGTGCGCCAGTCCAGTCCCGGTGTCATCCACACCGCGAACGTCTCCGCGAAATCCTCGTCCGGATGCTTCTGGGCGTACCACCCCAGTATGTGACGCACGTGCTCGCGCGACATCGGATCGGCAGGATAATGCTCGTCGTAGCGACGATGGTAGTCGCCGAACAGCAAACCGAACTCCGGTCGTTCGTGAAGTCGAAACGCGTAGTTGAGCGCATGACCCGCTTCATGTCGCAGATATCGCATCGCCTCGTCGTCGCCTTCGATCGCACCCGCATGCTCGGCTTCGATGCGTTCGAGGCGCTCATCGGCCAGGTAGAACGGCACGCCGATCAGCGGCGTGCCATCAGGGCAACCCCACTGATCACTGAGATACACGGGCGGACGAAATGCGACGCCGCGCTCCGCGAGCTCGTCGTACAGCCGCGCGATCAGGCGCTCGACCCGCGAACCGGCGATCGAGAGACCGAGCTCGGAAATCCTGCGCCCGAGCAGTTGAATACGTTCGCTGTCCCACGAGGCTGTACGCTCCACGATGAACCGGGGGGCAAGGGGCGTACCCGCGACTGCAATGAAGAACGCCGCGGCAGTCGCCGCGGCGTTCAGGTCGATCGTCGAGCGGGCAGGATGTCAGGCGGCCTGCTCTTCCTTCTCCTCATCCTCGATCACATCGCCGGGAAAGGGTGCCCAGACGTACGCGGAGAAGCGTGGCGTGGTCTCGGGTTCGCGACCACGCGAGATCACGATTCCAACCGGTTCGTCGAACGGGATGGGGAGGGGAAGATCGGTCATGATGGCGCCTGCGAAGGAGGGTGCCCCCGGAACGGGCGGGGGCATACCCTGCTAAAGCACCTAGCACGCCACCGGGTGCTGAATCTCCAATCACTTGTCCTGCAACGAGATACGAATTATCGCCGGCTGATACACGGCTCGTTCGTGTCACTGTGACGCGAAACGAAAACGAGCGAAGCGTGTCGTAACGTCGCACGACTACGCAACACACTTCCTGGCGAGAAAGGTATTCGGCGCTCCCTCTTCCACCGTCACCTCCCACCCGCGATACCGTCGGCGAAGCTCATCCAACGACACCGGCGTCCGCTTTCCGGCCGCAATCGTCTGAACCAGGTGCACGCCACCGTCTGCCGTCGCGCTCTGCAGCACCTGAATAACGCGAGCCCGCTCGGCCGCTGTCAGACCAGCGAATGCGGCGGGGGTATAGATCACCGCGGTCAACGGTGCACCCGGCGTCCACGACTCCAGTGCGAGCGCCGTCGCGTGAACCCGCTCGCCGAGTCCCGCTTCTTCGGCGGCGTCGAGCACGCGCTGCACGGTGTCCGGAGCGGAGAGCGCCGTCACGTCGCATCCGCGTGCGGCGAGAAATAGCGCAGGCGTCTCGACGGCCGCTCCCGCGAGCAGGACACGCGAATCGGCGGTCACCGTCTGTACGGCGCGCACCACCAGATCGTCGGGGCTCAAGCCCCAGTGTTCCGGGCGTCGAAGCTCCTCCATCAGCTTCACGCGACGCTTGCGCCAGGTAACGTACGCCGGCAGGCGCAGCCGCTTGAAGATGATCTTGTCCACCTCGTCGACGAGGAGCAACTCCGTGAGAGCGAACTGCTGCTGCGCGGCGAGTGCACTGACCGCGTCGTCGCCGATGGAGAGCAACACGCTCCGCGATACCGACTCCTTGTAATTCTCGATCTCTCGCTCGAGATACAGCGCATACTCGTACTTGAGAGATCGGGACGGCCGAGACGCCATGCGTTTCCGGGAGAAGGACAGGTTAAAGTATCGGTCCAGGGCAGCGGCGCAAGTAGCGCAAATTCCGGAACTTAGGGATCAGGCCGGCTCCACGTGCACGATCGCCTCGGCGGTGCCCAATTCCCGCGAGATCGCACGCTCCACCTCGTCGGTGAAATCGTGCGCAGCGGCAACGCTCGTCGAACCGTCGACGAGGATCGTCACCTCGGCGAACAGATGACCGGACGACGTGCGTCTCGACCGCGCGGACCGCACGCCGATCACCCCGGGAATGATCCCGACGATCGACGCCAGACGCTCTGCGTCGACAGCGCGAGCGTCCACGAGAATGGGAATTGATCCTCGAAGAATCTGGAAGCCGCTCCAGGCGATGATGACGGCGACGATCAAGCCCAGCACGGCATCCGCGCGCACGTACCCCAGGCGGGAGAGCACCAACGAGGCGATGGCGAGCGCCGTGACGAGAATGTCGCTCGCCGTATGCGCGGCGTCGGCGAGCAGCAGCGCACTGCCCAGTTTGCGCCCCCGATGCCGTTCGTACCTCACGACGTATCCGCTCACGGCGAGCGACACGAGGAGGATCACGCCATCGAGGAGCGTGGCGCTCGGCGGAGCGATGTCACCGGTCATGGCGACAACGCTCTGTCGCGTCAGTTCGAAGCACGTGATCGCGAGAAACGCCACGATGCCGAGCGTTCCGAGTGTCTCGAATTTTTCGTGGCCGTATGGATGGTCGTCGTCGGGCGCGCGAGCGGCCACGGAGATCGCGAGAATCGCCACGCCGTTGCTCAGCATGTCGAGCCCGGACTCGAGCGCCGCGCCGAGGACCGTGAGCGCTCCCGTGCGCGCGCCCACGGCGACCTTGAGCACAGCCGACAGCGCGTTCAGGAACAGGACGAACAGCAGGGCGCGCCGGACGCCTGCAGCGCGCGCCTCCGGCGACTGGGATGCGCCGACGACCGATTGAGCGCGCGCGAGCATCCGCGCATCTTGCGTCGTGCGTACGAGTGCTGTCAACGCCTCATGGGTCAGCCATGCCGGAACTTCCTGAAGTCGAAGCGGCGATGACGGTACTGCGTCGCCGAGCAAAAGGGCGCACCATCGAGCAGGTGCGGTTGCTGCACCCCGCGTTGCGCAGGCGCATCAAACCGGCCACGCTGCGTGCGCTGCGCGGCGCGCAGGTCGCGCGGGTCGAGCGCCGTGGCAAGCATCAGCTGCTGCACCTCGACGACGGGCGCGTGCTCCATGTGCACTTTCGCATGAATGGAGACTGGGCGTATGGCAAGCGCGATGCGCCGCTGCCGCGCTTCGCTCGCGCCACGATCGCCTTCGACGACGGCACGCAACTCGTGCTCGTCGATTCGCGCGCGCTCGGGACGATGGAGGTGCATGCGGCGGGAGCGGAGCTGGACCTCGGGCTCGGGCCCGACGCGGCGGATCGCGGGTGGACCGCCGCTGCGCTGGGCACGGCGCTGGCCTCACGGCGCGGGCCAATCAAGCCAGCACTCCTCGATCAGAAGCTCGTCGCGGGACTGGGCAACATCTACGCGGCCGAGTCGCTCTGGCGCGCCCGGATCGGACCGATGCGTCGCGCCGATTCGCTTGGCGACACGGAAGTGCGCGCCCTGCGATCGGCGATCGCCGCCGTGCTCCGGCGCGCGACCGGTTCCCGCTACACCGACGATGACACGATCTCGCTCGACGTGTACGACCGCGCCGGCTTGCCTTGTCGCCGATGCCGCACAACGATCGAGCGCATCGTGCAGGCAGGGCGAAGCACCTATCTCTGTCCGAAGTGCCAGCCGAATTCGGTCGGTCCGTGAGCACGGATTGTAGTTCGGTCTGCAATTCACGGTTCACGGTTCACGGTTCGCGGTTCGCCGACGGCCTGCCGTACGGCGAAAGGCGTGCGGCGCCTCGGGGAGCGAGAGGCGTGCGGCGGGCGGCGTGGAATTCGGAACTGGTGTTCGGTTTGATCACGGCGTACGCACCAACCCGGCGCACCATCCAACTGCCCTCATCCGAATGCCCGCCGCCCGCCGTACCCCGTACGCCTCACGACGCGCCGTACGCCTCTCGCCTTTCGCCGAACGGCAGTCGTCAGTCCGTTGCCTCCAGTAGCGCTCCCTTTATGTATCCGGTCTCGGGAATCGTCAGCACCTCCGGATGGTCGATCGGTTGCCCGCGCAATTCGCGCAGCACGATTCGGCGTCCGCTGTCGGCGGCGGCGGCCACGAGCATCTCGAGGAACAGAGGCTTGGTGAGATGGTAGGAGCAGCTCGCCGTGAAGAGCATCCCACCGGGTGACAACAGGCGCATCGCGCGGAGGTTGATCTCCTTGTAGCCCCGGAGGGCTGACGGGAGTGACGCCTTCGACTTGGCGAATGCCGGCGGATCGAGCACGATCGTGTCGAAGTGGGCGCGCTCCCGCTCGCGCGCCTTCAGGAACTCAAAGGCATTCGCCTCGACGAACACCCCGTTGGTGAATTCGTTGCGCCGAAAATTTTCCTCGGCCCGTGCGAGGGCATGCGCCGATGCATCGAGCGCTGTCACTTCGCGCGCGCGCGAGGCGAGGTGGAGTGCGAACGAGCCGTGATAGCTGAAGCAGTCGAGCGCGGCGCCCTTCGCCACTCGGCCGACGAGCGCGCGATTCTCGCGCTGATCGAGAAACGCTCCGGTTTTCTGTCCGCGCCAGGGCGCAGCCAGGTACCGGATTCCGTGCTCCCGCACCTCGATCTCGTCAGGAACGTCACCGTGCAGCAGCTCGACCGACGTCTCGAGCCCTTCCTTCGCACGCAGCGGGACATCGTGTCGCGCCAGGATTCCCGCCGGTGCCTCGAGGTCACGCAAGGCCTCGATGATCTCGTGTCGATATCGCTCGAGTCCGGCGCTCATCAGCTGCACGACGAGCCATCGATCGTAGCGATCCACGACGAGCGAGGGGAGTGCGTCGCCCTCGCCGTGAACGAGTCGGTAGGCATTCGCTTCGGACGCCAGACCGGTGCGTCGAGCGATCGCGCGCTCGATCGCAGTGCGCCACCAGCCTGCATCCAGCGCTGCGTCGGCGTCACGGTCGACGAGTCGAAGCGAGATCTCGGACTGCGGGCTCCAGAGCGCGACGCCAAGCGGCTTGCCACGCTGGTCGCTGACGCGGACGCCGCCCGCGTCGCCGTCAGGACGCTCGACTACATCGCTTCGGAAGATCCATGGATGACCGGCATTCCAACGCTGCGCGCCTCTGGCCGACACGATCGCTGTGAGCATCCCGGAAGGTAGACCGGGCACGCATCCGACGTGACTCGGCGCGGGCGGCGCTTGCATCGCTGGCGTGCTTATCACATCCTGGGGCTGGGGAAGGTTCCAAGCGTCCCGCTGTTCGCCGGTTAATGTGGCACACGAGCTGGGGTTCAGAACGGCGTGCGACAGTTCGGTCTGTATCCGTCGGAGGCGTTTGAGTGTTGAGGGGAGCGGACTCTAGTACGAAAGGACCGAATCCGAGTCTTCTCTTCACCCGTGATTCGTGCTTCGCCTGTGCCGGTGAACGGTCGGTCCGCGCGAACGCGTTGCGTTCGACACGGACCACCATTCGGACGCACCAGAGATCCTGAATTCGGCCCACCGACCTACCGACCTACCGACCTACCGACCTACCGACCTACCGACCTACCGACCTACCGACCTACCGACCTACCGACCTACCGATGCGCACGTTCATCCATCGGACTGCATCTTGCCTCCCTGTTCCGACGATGCCACTCTCCGATCGCTATCTCCCCACGGCCGCTGTCGGCGCCGCCGCCATCGCTGCGAGCGCGCTGCTCGCCCGGCTGGAGGTCAAGGGACGCCAGACCGCCGAACGCATTGCCGCCGCCTCGCTGGAATCGCTCCTCAAGGCGATCGACGCGAACGATCCCGATACCGGTGCCCATGTGCGCCGCGTGGCGACGTACGCGCTCATCCTCGCGGACGCCGCCGGCCTGGACGAGCGGGAGCAGCGAAGCGTCGAGCGCGTGGCGCTCTTTCACGACATCGGGAAGATCCACGAAGCGCTCTTCGACATCATTCACGATCACAGCGAGTTGTCACCCGCCGAACGGAAGGCGATCGCCACGCATCCGCAACGTGGCGCCGACGTCCTGTCCCCGCTGTGCGGATTCTACCCGGACCTCCCGGACGGTGTGCTCTCGCACCACGAGCGCTGGGATGGCCACGGATATCCACGACGCCTCAGAGGTCGACGTATTCCGCTGAGCGCCCGCGTCGTCGCGATCGTCGACACCTTCGATGCGGTGACACACTCCCGCCGCTATCGCGACGGGCAACCCGTCGACAGGGGGCGCGACGTGATTCTCGAAGGCCGAGGCACGCAGTTCGATCCCGAGCTCGTCGATCTCTTCGTCTTTCCGCCGATTTTCGCGCGCATCGTCGCCGCAGTGCGCGACGTCACGCGCTGGATCACCCCGATCGAGACGCGTCGAACCGGTAAGGACGAGGAGTCCGTGCCCGACATCAGCTTCCGGTGGCGTCCAGGGCGGAGCGGATCGCGCGGGCGGCCAGCATCGGATCAGGCACGCCAAACAGAGCGCTGATCACCGCGACTCCGTTCGCGCCGGCCGCCATGACATCGCGCGCGTTCGTCAAGACGATGCCGCCGATGGCGAGGGCAGGCACACCGCATTCTGCCGCGAGCTCGACGAATCGCGCCATGCCGATCGCGTCGGACGGCCCTATGCCGCCCCCGCTGGTGAACACCGGACCGATCGCGACATAGTCGGCTCCCGCGCTTCGAACGACGTCGGCCTGCTCGCCCACCGAGAATCCGATGATGAAGGGAGCGGGCAGGATGCGCCGCAATGCCATCGGGGACAATCCGTCGCTGCCCACGTGCACACCGTCGGCGCCAGCGGCCAGGGCGACATCGGCCCTCTCGTTCACCAGAACGGGAACACCCGGCGCCGCACCGCGAAGCGCGCGAGTCGCCAGTACCAGCGTACGGGCTGACTCGCCGGGAAGCCGGAGCTGGAGCATCGTCGCGCCGCCGCGAACGGCAGCCGCTGCTCGATCCGACAACCCGTCGATGCCATCGCGCAGCGAGTCGGTGATCGCGACGAGTCGCAACGATCGGGCGTCGAACACTAGGCGCCGCGCTTCCGTCGCGTCTTCGCCGCCGGCCGGCCAGTGGACAAGGCGGAATCGGGCACGCCCGGAAGCACGCTCGCCGGGACGAGCGTGCGCTGCGTATCGCGCCGGGCCGTCGCCACGGAATCCCATTGTCGTCGTGCGCGCTTCACCGCATCGCCATGCTGCGCGAAGTTGGTGGTGAACTCGTGATGACCGTCCGGATACGCCACGAAGAATCGGTACGGTACGTTCGCCGGATACAGTGACGCGACGATCGACGGGCGTCCCGGCGACGCGATGGGACCTGGCGGCAGGCCGGCGTACCGGTACGTGTTGTACGGAGAATCGGTCGTGAGATGCTTGTACAGGACACGCGTGACATGCTGCCCGAGTGCGTACTGCACCGTCGGATCCGCTTGCAGGCGCATGCCGATCTTCAAGCGGTTGAGATAGACCGCGGCGATCACAGGACGCTCCTCCGGTCGTCGAGCCTCCTTCTCCACGATCGCCGCGAGAGACATGACGTCATTGCGACTCATCGACAGCAACTGAAGCTGCTGATCCCATTCCGGCCGCCACACGCTCCGGAAGCGGGTCACCATCACGCGTACCGCCTGCCGCGCCGTGGTCCCTTCGGGAAAGACGTACGTATCGGGAAAGAGATAGCCCTCGAGCGTCGGAGTCGGGACGTCGAGTGCGTGCAGCAGCGCGGTGTCGCGCACCGCCAGCGTCACCGAATCCACTGGAGTTCCTAGCACGCGCGCCAATTGCGGCACGATCTGCTGGAGCGACCATCCCTCCGGGATGGTGATGCTTCGCTCGATCCCCTTGCCGCCATGCAAATCCGCGAGGACCTCACCCCACGACGTTCCGTGCGTGAAGCGATAGGTCCCGGCCCGAATGGACCGGTCGCGACCCTTGAGCGAGGCATAGATTCGGAACATCGTCGCGTTCCGGACCACGCCCGCCCGCTCGAGTGAATCGGCAACGACGCGAAGCGATGCACCACTCGGCACGACGACGCGC
>JBDSSY010000250.1:0-7262 GCA_039928585.1 Gemmatimonadaceae bacterium
TCGTGTCGAGCGACGCCTGCTCCACGCGGACGTTCTTCCAGTCCACGTCGAGCTCCTCGGCAATGAGCATCGGGAGCATCGTCTTCACGCCCTGACCGGTCTCCGGATTCTTGCTGATGATGGTGACGATTCCGTCCGGCGTGATGCGGATGAAGGCGTTGAGGGAGGGATCGGATGGCGTCACGGGCGCAACCGATGCGATCGCGGTGAGCGGCTCGAGGTAGCTCGCGAGCAGGAGTCCGCCGCCCACGATTGCCGTCGCTCGCAGGAATTCCCGGCGATCGACACCCGAGGTATTGGTCTTTGCGGTCATGGCTTGCTCCCGTCCAACCGCCGCGGCCGGCCGGCCTGCGTGGCTTCCACCTTCAGCTCGGCCGCGCGATGGATCGCCTGGCGAATGCGAAGGTAGGTCGCGCAGCGGCAGATATTTCCATTCATTGCCGCGTCGATGTCGCCGTCCGTTGGTTGCGAGTGCTTCGCCAGCAGGGCGGCGGCGGACATCAGCTGTCCCGCCTGACAGTATCCGCACTGTGGAACGTCGAGCTCCTCCCACGCGCGCTGCAGCGCGTGCGTGCCGTCGGGCGACAGCCCCTCCACCGTCGTGACTTCGGCGCCCTGAACAGCGGACACCGGAAGCACGCACGAGCGCGTCGGAGTGCCGTTGACGTGGACCGTGCAGGCGCCGCACTGGGCGGCGCCGCATCCGAACTTGGTGCCCTTCAGTTCGAGCTCATCCCGCAACGCCCACAACAGGGGCATGTCGGATGGCACGTCGAGCGTTCGGGCCGTGCCGTTCACCTTCAAGCGAACCTTCATGTTTCCTCAGCGAGTGTCGCGGGCGACCGATGGGGGCCGGGGCGTAACGGGGGAATCCGAAATGTGGCGCGCTCCCCGAGGTCAGTCCAGCATGATTGTGCAACGTGCTGGGCGGGCGATCCGTTGCCGCTTGCTCGTTAGCGGAACCGACTGACCTGGAGCCCGCGCCGGCTCACGGAGAGGTGGACGCGGCCGTACGAGTGTCCTTCGGTTCATCGAGCGTCTGGAGTACGTCGCGCCACGCGAACCGCCGGCCGGACTTGCGCACGTAGTAGTCCATCCACGCCTTCTCCGCCGTCGCCTTCACGAGCTGATTGCGCGGATCCGGTATGCCGTGGGTATTGCCGGGATAGACGAAGAATTCGGTGGGCACGTTGAGCCGCTTGAGCGCCATGTGCAGCTCTTCGCTTTGCGGACGCGGCACACGCGGATCGTTGTCGACCACGTGGATCATCGTCGGCGTCTTCGCATTGCGGATGTAGGCCGCGGGCGACTGGCGCCACCAGCTTTCCATGTCGTCGTAGTAGAGCTTGTTGCCCAGATACCACTGACGGCCGCGCTGGGTGTCGCTCTGCCCGTACATCGAGATCCAGTTGAAGACACCAGCGCCGGTCGACACCGCCTTGAACCGGTCGGTGTGGGTGAGAATCCAGTTGGACCAGTGTCCGCCGGCGCTCCAGCCGAGCACCCCCATGCGTGCGCTGTCCACCATGCCCTGCGCGATGAGGTGATCGACGCCCGCCATGATGTCCTGATAGCCCTTCGTGAAATAGTCGCCCTGGCTCTCGACCTTGAACCGCTGGCCGTAGTTGGTGGAGTTGCGGTAGTTGGGCAGCAGCACGGCGTAGCCGTCACCCGCGTAGACCTGGGACCCGTAGCCACCATTGAATCCGAGCACGTCCGCGGAGGCCGGTCCACCGTGAATGGCGACGATCAGTGGATAGCGGCGGCCCGGCTGATAGCCCACCGGCTTCACCAGTACGCCGCCGACCTTTCGTCCGTCGGCGGACGTCCACGTGATCTCTTCGGAACGGCCGATCGCGATCTGGCGTAGCCATGGGTTCGCGTCGGTGAGCTGCACCCATGCGCTACGGGTGCCCAGCTCGCGTGCGCTCGCGACGGTGAACAGGGTGGGTGGCGTGCGCGGGTCCGAATAGTTGATGATGAGCCGGCCCGTCTCGTCGTCCTCGTTCACCGACACGCTGGCCTGTTCCTGAATGATCGGTCGCACGGTGTTGGACAGCACATCGACCGACAGCACCTGATTCGTGGCCTTCACTCCATCGTTGAAGTAGATCGTGCCGCCGTCCTTCGACCAGAAGCCCACCGACACGTCGCCGTCGAAGCCGCCACCGAGCTTCCGGAACGGCGCGCCGCGTGCGCCGACGTCGCGCAGGTAGATCTTCTGGTTGTACATGAAGGTGAAATCGTCCGGCGCGGAGAAGGCGACGGAGCGGCTATCGGGCGAGAAGCTCACACTGCTCTCACCGATCTCGGAGTTCTTCGTGATCCGCTCGACCTGGCCGGTTGCAACCTCGAGCAGGTAGAGATCGCCGTTGATGTTCTGCTCGAGGATGTTGCGCTCGTAGCGATTGGCCGAGAGGCCGCGAAATCCGACCCAGCGTCCGTCGTCGGAGAGAGTGAATTCGCCAACGCTGTACGATGTATCGCGGGTGAGGCGCGTGGTGCGCTTCGCCTCGATGTCGAACGCCCAGAGGGATGAGACGGGCACGTCGGGATTGCGGACCCGGACGTCGAACCGCTTCTCGAGTCGCAGCCGTTCATCGGCATCGGTCGTGTCGGCGGTGACGAAGTAGATGCGACGCGAATCGGCGGACATGCGCCAGAGCCCGATGCCGTTCGCATGCCGGGTCAGTTGCGTGGGCCGCACCGAGTCGCCGGCCGACAGTGCGGCCACCGGGAGCGCGTACAGCTGCTCGTTCGTGACGGGACCGGACCGGAAAACGAGCCACGCGCCGTCCCTGGAAAAGGCGTAGGTCGTCACGCCGTCCTTGGCATCCGTGATCTTCCGTGCCTCGCCGCCATCGGGGCGCATGAGATAGAGCTGGTACGAGGCACCGCCCATTCCCCCGCCAACGGACGGCGGGAAGTACGGCGCGCCTGGTCCGCTCGTCGGCAGGCTGCCTCCACGCGATGCGGCGGCGTCGCGTGCTGCATCACGATCGGACAGGAAGACGAACAGCTTTCCATCGCGCGACCAGGCCGGCGACGTTTCGTTCTTGTCCGGCGTGTACGTGAGCCGTCGCGTGCTCGGCACACCCTGCGTGGTCGAGACGACGTAGAGATCGTTCTGTCGCCGCGACTCCTTCCAGTCCGGCACGCTCAGCGTATAGAGCAGCCACTTGCCATCCGGGCTCGGCGCCGGCGACCCGACCTGGCGGGTGTTCTGCATGTCGAGAAACGTCATCGGCCGTGCGGTTCCCGACGCAGGGGAGGCGGCTCCCTGTGCCGCGGCGGAATGCATGGACGGGATGGCGCACAGCGTGACGAGCGCGAGCCGCGCAGACACGTGGCGGAAGAACGAACGATCCATCGTTGGAGCTCCGGAAAGGTCGGTCGAAGCGCCCGAGAAAGGAGGTGTCGGGAGACACCACCGCGCTGCGGGCAGGATTGGTGCAGAATGTGACGCGGCGCGACATTGCGCTACCCGGCTGCGCGCCGCGGTGGCGGGCACGAGGTCTGCGAACATCGTGACGCATCACCTTGCCGCTCCCTCACGTCCCCGACCCATGCCAAGCCCGCGAATCATGCTTTCCGTCCGTCGGCTCGCCGCGGGTATGCCGCTCGTCGCCGCCCTGTTCGCTCCCGCATGCTCCACCGACGATGCGGCGGCGCGGCGTGACAGCGTTCTCGCGCAGGCCGAGGCCGACTACGCCGCATCGCACAAATCCTCCGCGCCGCCGGAGGCCACCGACAGCATCACGCGCGCACCGGTTGGGCTCACGGACAACAACCTGTTGTACCGCGTCGCCCAGAACGATCGCCTCGAGCTGCAGGTGGCGAGAGTGGCGATCCCGAAGATCACGAGCCCGGCGTTGAAGGACTTCGCGCGCCAGATCGCCGACAACCATTCGGCGGGCGAGAGCGACGCGCGGCGGCTGTCGCAGAAGCTCAAGACCCCCGAGATGCCGGCGGCGAACGACACGACGAAGGTTCACCAGCAGAATCTCGTGGCGCAATTCACGAAGCTGGCGAAGGGAAGGACGCTCGATACGGCGTACGTGCGGCATCTCGTGGATGGGCACGTCGCCATGCTGCGCGAGCTGAAGTCGATGGAAGGAAAGGCCACGTCACCCGAGGTGAAGAGCCTGCTCGTTGGCGCGGTGCCGGAGGTGCAGCGGCACCTCAACCGGGCTCGCGAGCTCGGGAAATCGCTGACGGCGACGAAGTAGGGCGACCTCTCCGGAGTGCTGCGCATGAGCGACATCGTGTCGATCCGTCGCGCGACGGCGGCAGACGCCGAGGCGATCGTGTCGCTCGTTCGCGACGCGAATCTCGCGGTGCCGGGGGTGGTGGAGCATCTTGAGACCTTCCTCGTGGCGGAGCGCGACCTGCGAGCGGTTGGTGCGATCGGCCTCGAGATCCGGGGCGCCGATGCGCTTCTCCGATCTGCAGTGGTGTCTCCGGATGCGCGCGGCTCGGGCATCGGCACCTCGCTCGTGGCCGCAGTGCTCGATCTCGCACGTGGTGAAGGCGTGCGCACACTGTACCTCCTCACCACGTCGGCTCAGGGCTACTGGGCCCGCCAGGGCTTCACACCCGTGTCGCGCGAGGTGGTGCCGGATGACGTGAAGCGCTCGGAGGAGTTCGCCGGCGCCTGTCCGGCATCGGCCTCGGCGATGGTGCGCCTCGTCTGAGGCCGTAGACTTGATTGCCTTGGGTGGGGAGTGACGTTCAGCGGGTGCTTCGCGCCAGCGCGCGTTCGTTCTCCTGACTGTTGAGCTGCCAGTCGTAGCTGGTCTTCTCCATCGCGTAGTTGCCGCTCAGCAACAGGTCACGGGCGGCACCCGCCGGATGATAGCGCGCGAGGAACCGACCGACCGATTGCGTCGTGCCGCCGAAATCCTTGATGTAATCGCGGAACTCGATGAAGATGGGACTGACGAACACCGTTCGTGTTGCGACGTCGACCCGATTCTTCGTCGGCGCATCGAGGATGAAGTGGCGCGCCTGATCCTCCAGTTGCTCGGCAAGACGTACCCCCGTGTAGGCCTCGCTGCGCAACGCGGGGCATCCCATCGCGGCGCAGACGAGGGCGAAGTGGATGCGTGGCTCACCGAACTGCGGGCGGATGATGTCCTGCTCGATCTCGTCGAGCGAATAGGCACGTCCGCCCACCATGGCGAGCTTCTGGCGCCATGGTCCGTACGCGCGCACGAAGCCGAACGACTTGTTGATGTTGCGAATCGATCGGCGCTCGCGATGCGAGTTCACGAGCTGGATGGTGTACGCGTTATAGGCGTTGATCCAGAACGCGAGCCGGTCGTCGCGCGACAGGCCGGCGGGATCGAACGCCGAGAGCTGGCCGAGATAGCGCGCGAACGTCGTGGAGCCGGCAAAGGCATCGTAATCGACCATGCCGCGCACGACGTGTTCGCGAAGCAGGCCGTCGAAGCCGTGGTGATCGAACGATCTGAGCTGCGCGTGCAGCGGCGCCACCGGGATAGCGGCGATCAGCGTCGCGACGGCAAGGCTGCGCTGGAGCCCCCGCAGCATGTCGTGCGCGGCGCGCCCGATGGTCGTCGAAAGGCAGATAAGTGTCATGGGACGCTCCAACGCACGTACGACGCCAGTCGCCGCCCGAGCGGGACCATCCGGGCAGCTGACAGCAAGAGAGATCGCTTGACATCGAACATCTTAGTAGTAAGATTCATTGCAGGAGAGATGGCCCATGACAGGACGTGCATCGTCCAACGTCGCCGGCATTCATCGGGAAACAGAAGGCGCGGACACGGTCGTTCGCGCGGGGAGATAGTCATGCAGCTCGGCGGAATTCATCACGTGACGGCGGTGTCGGCGAAGATTCGCGATAACCACCAGTTCTATACCCGCACGATGGGCATGCGGCTCGTGAAGCGCAGCGTCAATCAGGACGACACGAGCGCGTATCACCTGTTCTATGCAGACGCAAAAGGGAGCCCCGGCACCGACCTCACTTTCTTCGACTGGCCGGTGGACCGCGAACGTCGCGGCACGCACGCCATCACGCGTACCGGCCTCCGTGTCACCGGGCTCGACACGCTGCAGTGGTGGCAGGCGCACCTTCGCGCCTCCGGCATGACGGTGTCCGAGATCGTCGAACGTGACGGGCGACTGACGCTGGATGTCGACGATGCCGAGGGGCAGCGACTCGCCCTCATCGACGACGCGGGCGCCGGTACATCGCATCCGTGGAGCAGAAGCCCCGTACCGGCGCAGCATCAGGTGCGCGGGCTGGGTCCCGTCACCATGAGCGTGCCTGTGCTCGCGCCCACCGACGCCGTCCTGCGAAAGGTGGCCAACATGCGGCCGGTGCGGGAGTATCCGCACACCGACAATGCCGCGCACATGGTGCACGTGTACGAAATGGGAAGCGGCGGTCCGGCGGCCGAGCTGCACGTGGCGGTGCAGCCGGGTCTGCCCGTGTCTCGCCAGGGAGCGGGCGGCGTGCACCATGTCGCCTTTAGAACGCCCGACGCAGACTACGAGGCATGGGCCGATCGCCTCGCCACGCTCGGAATTCCCAACAGCGGAAAGGTCGATCGCTACTACTTCCGGAGCCTGTACCTCCGCGAGCCCAATGGCATTCTCTTCGAAATCGCGTCCGACGGGCCCGGTTTCGGGGTCGACGAGAACGAGGCCACGCTCGGCGAGCAGGTCGTCCTGCCGCCCTTCCTCGAGTCCCGGCGCCAGGAGATCGTCTCGCGGTTGAAGCCGATCGACTAGGATCTCGCGAACGTGGGGGAAGCGCTCAGGCTCGCGAGCTCGCCCACGCCCGCCACGATCTCGTACGAACGTAGCCGCGCCTGATGATCGAAAATGTGCGACGTGATCATCAGCTCGTCGGCACCCGTCTGCTCGATGAGCCGTGTCAGCCCGCGCTCCAAGGTGTCGGGTCCGCCGCCGATCGCCCGGCGGAGCGTGCGCTCGACGGCGGACCGCTCCCAGTCGGACCAGAGGGTGTTCATGTCGTCCACGGGTGCCTGGAGTTGCACGGGCCGCCCGCGCTGCAGGGCGAGAAACTGTTGCTGGAGCGAGGTGGCCAGGCGCGCCGCATCGCGATCGTCGTCCGCCGCGACGACGGACACGCCGAGCATCGCGTATGGCGTGGGATGCTCGGCGGACGGCTGATACCCCTCACGATACAGCGCGAGTGCCGCCTGCATCTGATCGGGCGCGAAGTGCGATGCGAACGCGAACGGGAGCCCGAGCATTGCGGCAAGCTG
>JBDSSY010000251.1:0-5545 GCA_039928585.1 Gemmatimonadaceae bacterium
GATCTCCCGATGCGCGTGAAGGACAAGCGCGTCAAGCGAGAGCAGCTCGCCGCGCGCGCACTTGCCGACATGACGGCGTGGCGCGATGGCATCCTCACCGCGGTGCCCGTCGCATCGCGCGCGTGAAGGCCGTCAGCGCTGCGGCGGCGTCCACCGGTGACGCCGCAGCCGTCGCGCTCCACCCGACGGTCGCCGAATACCTGCGCCATCTCGCGAAGGAGCGGGATGTCTCGCCCAACACGGTGAAGGCCTACGAGCGCGACCTGCGCGCGTTCGTCGAGTATCTGGGCGGGTACTATGGCATCGAGGCGTGGAGCTGGGAGGGCGTCGATCGGCTGGCGATGCGCGGCTTCCTTGCCCAGCTCTCGCGGCGCGGGGTGGGCAAGCGCACCATGGCGCGCACCCTCTCCGGCGTGCGCAGCTTCTACCGGTGGATGCATCGGAACGAGATGGTCGAGTCGAACCCCGCGCGCGCCGTGGGCGCGCCGCGGCAGGAAAAGCACCTGCCGGGCTACCTCGATCGCGCGCAGATCGACCTGCTCTTTCAACTCGCCGAAGCGCGCGCCCTGGAGGGCGGGTTCATCGACGTGCGCAACCTCGCCATGCTCGAGCTGTTCTACAGCACGGGCATGCGGCTCTCCGAGCTCCAGGGCTTGAGCCCGGGCGACATGGACCTCGTGAGCCAGCAGGTCAAGGTGCGCGGCAAGGGACGCAAGGAGCGCATCATCCCCGTCGGCGATCATGCCGTCCGGGCCCTGCGCAATTACGAGGCGGCGCGCGACGACCGGCTCCGCGACGTCGGCTCCAGCGGCGAACGTTCGGCATACTTCCTCGCGCGCACCGGCCGGCGCATCGGCGTGCGCATGGTGCAGAACGTGGTGTCCGCCTTTCTCGAGCAGGTGGACGAGGATGCGGGCCTGTCCGTCCACTCGCTCCGGCACACTTTCGCCACCCACCTGCTCGACGCGGGCGCGGACCTGCGCGCCGTGCAGGAGCTGCTGGGGCATGCGTCCATCTCCACCACGCAGATCTATACGCACACCAGCGTCGAACGCCTGAAGCAGGTGTATCAGAAAGCTCACCCCCGGGCATGAAGATCGCCTGATCTCGCCTCACCCCTGCTCGGAGTAGCCCGGTGCGCATCGAAGTCATTCCGCTGGTCGTCGGCATCCTGCTCGGTCTCGTGGGCCTCGGGCTGCTCGCCGATGCCTGGATTCCGGAGGACGTGCTGCCCTTCCGCGAG
The DNA here is from genome assembly GCA_039928585.1 of Gemmatimonadaceae bacterium. Taxonomy (GTDB): domain Bacteria; phylum Gemmatimonadota; class Gemmatimonadetes; order Gemmatimonadales; family Gemmatimonadaceae; genus AG11. Next base: position 1,244 of record JBDSSY010000251.1, read on the forward strand.
CGCCGCCGTCGTGCACGCACCGAGCGCAACCTCGGCGGCGAGGCGATGATCGGACTCGGCGTCCTCTGCATGGCCGCCGCCGTGTTCAGCCGCGACACGTGGGACTACGTCAACGTCGCCGTCATCGCGGGTGGCGTGCTGCTCGTCATCGGCACCTTCAAGAATCGCCGCTATCTGCGCGAACGCATCGTGCACCGGGGCGCGCTGCGCCGCGGCGAGGATGAGCGCACGCAACGACACGAGAAGGACGCACCGCCGCCGCCCCGGTCGCGCATCCGCTAGCTTCCGCGCATGTCCGAACTCCCGCGAATCCGCGCCACCACCATCCTCGCCGTTCGGCGCAACGGCCAGGTCGCTCTCGGTGGCGATGGGCAGGTCACCGTCGGCGACACCGTGATGAAGTCGACAGCCAACAAGGTCCGCGCGATCGGCGACGGCAAGCTGCTCGCGGGATTCGCCGGCTCGGCCGCCGACGCGCTCACGCTGTTCGAGAAGTTCGAGGAGAAGTTGCAGCGCTATCCTGGCAACGTCCCGCGCGCGGCGGTGGAGCTGGCCAAGGACTGGCGCAGCGATCGTGTTCTGCGCCGGCTGGAAGCGCTGCTCGTTGTCGCGAGTCGCGAGCACGGCTTCGTCATCTCGGGCACCGGTGAGCTGATCGAGCCGGACGACGGCATCCTCGCCATCGGGTCTGGCGGCTCCTACGCCCTCGCCGCTGCCCGCGCCCTCGCCTCGAACACGGACCTGAGCCCCGTGGACATCGTGCGCCGCAGCCTCACGATCGCGGGGGAGATATGCGTCTTCACGAACACCAATATCTCCGTGCTCGAAGCGTAGGACGACGTGGTGGGGGAGTTCGAGAACGGGCCGGCGGAATCCAAGTGACGTGTTTCCCGTTCGGCGTTGACCGTTTTACGCCCGTGAACGCCGAACGGAAAACGCTCAACGGGAAACGCTCAGCTTGGATTCCCTCTGCTTCCGGTGAGTGCTCCGATCCCGCTGAGGGTAGCGTCGCCCGCTAACTTTCCCTCATGTCCTCCCCCCGCACGCAGCAAGCCCTCGCGCGCCTCGCCGACCTCACGCCGCGGCAGATCGTGGCGGAGCTCGATCGCTACATCGTCGGCCAGGCCGATGCCAAGAAGGCCGTCGCCATCGCGCTCCGCAACCGCTGGCGCCGCCAGCAGGCGCCCGAGACCATCCGCAACGAGATCTCGCCCAACAACATCATCCTCATCGGCCCCACGGGGGTCGGCAAGACCGAGATCGCCCGCCGGCTCGCCAAGCTCGCCGGCGCGCCGTTCATCAAGGTGGAAGCGTCCAAGTTCACGGAGGTCGGCTACGTGGGCCGCGACGTGGAGGGCATGATCCGCGATCTAGTCGACAGCGCCATCGACATGGTGCGCACCGAGCGCGAGAGCGAAGTCGAGGACCTCGCGCACGAGCGCGTGGACGAACGGCTGCTCGACCTGCTGCTCCCGCCCCCGGCCGAGGCGAAACCCGCCGCCGCCGCGGGCACGTCGGCGACGCCGGGTGCGGCGGCCAGCGCGGACGTCGCCGCTTCGCTGGACGAAGCCATTCCCTCCGACACCGGCGTGTTCGTCGTCTCCAGCTCCGGCGCCGTGAAACAGGAGCGCGAGCCCGATGCCGCCGCGGATCGCTACCGGCGCACGCGCGACAAGCTCAAGCAGCTGTTGCTCGATGGCCAACTTGACGCGCGCGAGATTGAGATCGAGGTCACGCCCGCGGCCGGCCCGATGTTCGACATGTTCGCCTCGCAGGGCGCGCCCGAAAGCATGGAGAACTTCACCGAGATGCTGCGCGACATGATGCCGCAGCGGAAGAAGAAGCGCACCGTCAAGGTGAGCGAGGCGCGGCGCATCCTGCTGGAGCAGGAGTTCGAGAAGCTCGTCGACATGGAGGACGTCACCAACGACGCGCTCGAACGCGTCGAGACGCTCGGCATCGTGTTCCTCGACGAGATCGACAAGATCGCCGGCGAGAAGAGCCAGATGGGCGGGCCCGACGTGTCGCGCGAAGGGGTGCAGCGCGACCTGCTGCCCATCGTGGAAGGCTCCAACGTGCAGACGAAATACGGCATGGTGAAGACCGATCACATCCTGTTCGTCGCCGCCGGCGCGTTCCACGTCAGCAAACCGTCCGATCTCATTCCCGAACTGCAGGGCCGGTTTCCCATCCGGGTCGAGCTCAAGCCGCTGACCGAGGCGGACTTCATCCGCATCATGACGGAGCCGGAGAACGCGCTCACCAAGCAGTACGCCGCGCTCGTCGCCGCCGACGGCGCGCAGCTGGAATTCACCACCGACGGCATCGCCGAGATCGCGAAGATTGCGGCCACCGTCAACTCGCGCATGGAGAATATCGGCGCGCGCCGGCTGCACACCGTGATGACCACCCAGCTCGAGGAGACGCTGTTCGATCTCCCCGACACCTCGATCACGCGCATCGTCGTCGACGCCGTTGCCGTGCGCGAGAAGCTCAAGGCCATCGTCGAGGACGAGGACCTGCGGAAATACATCCTGTAGGGGCCGTGGCCCCTACGCGCGGATCACGGCTGCGGAATCTCGGGAATCCTGACGCGCACCAGGAGATCGCCGGCACGGGCCGCCAGTAGCTCGACGCCCAGCGTGTGTTGCCCTGCCGGCACGGTGAGCTCGATCCGGTCACGGTCGCGCACCGTCCGGCCAGCGAGCGACGTCGAACTGTCGGGCGTCGACGTGAGCGCTCTCCAGTCGAGTGGCCGGTCGTCCAGCGTCAGCGCCACGACGTAGCGCGCGCTGTCCGCCGTGGTCCCTTCGGGCAGCGCAAGCCGAAGCTCGATCGTGACCGCCCCGCCCGGCACCTTCGCTGTCGTCCTAGTGTTCAACGGCACCAGCCACCAGCGCTGGGCGCGATCGCCCTTTGTGATCGACACCGCGGTTCCACCGGCCTGCGGCGCCGTCTCCCAGTCGACGTTGTCCGGACGGAGCGTCGTGCTCGCATGCCAACCGGTCAAGGCAAAGACGCCGAGAAGCGCTGTCAACGCCGCCCATCGCGTCCGCCGCCAGCGAATGACCTGCCGCCAGCGTCCCTTGTGAATGGCCGGCCACACCTCGCGCCGCGCGACGTCGAGATCGTGCGGGAAGTCAATCTCTGTCCATGGCTTGCCCGCGATGTTCACCGCGACCAGCGGCACCATCTGACACACGGCGCGCGTCGCCTCCATCACCCACGCCTTCTCGTGACCGTCACGCATGAGGTGATCGGCCATCTGCAGCATCGCCGTACCGCCCTCCGCATCGAATTTGAGCAGGCCGAGGCTTTCGCCCTTCGCCGAACCCGGGGGCAGGTCCTTGCCGATGTCCACCACCTTGCGCTCGCGGATCGCGACTTTCGTCTGCTCCCGTCCTCGTGACGAGGTCGAATCGTACGCGAGCGCACTGCCCGTCTCTTCGAGCAGCCGGTCCAGAATGTCCGGGTCGAACAGCAGGTCGCAGTTGAGCAGCACGAATGGTCCCGTGATCGATTCGCGCGCCAGCCAGAGCGAGTAGAGGCTGTTCGTCTCCTCGTAGCGCTCGTTGATGACGATGGTGGCGCGTTGTCCGATGACCGCGCGTACCTCGTCCGCCTTGTAGCCGAGCACGACGACCACCGGTCCCACGCCATGGTCGGAGAGCGCGTCGAGCTGGTGGAGAATGATCGGCTTGCCACCGATCTCCACGAGGCATTTCGGCTTGCCGCCGCTGAGCGTCTTGAGCCGGCTGCCGACGCCGGCGGCGAGGATGACTGCCTGCATGTCAAAGCTCCTGAGTGATTGCAGAATGAGCGAGGGCGGCTGCGCGCGTCCGCTGCGCCGTCCAGTACGTGTGCGCCTCGGGCGTGCCGCTGAACGCGACGCGCCCGGCCTTCAGGGAAAGCACCCAATCCATCCGGGCCATGATGTCCGGGTCGTGCGTGACCCAGAGCGTGGTACGTCCAGCCGTGCGTTCGAGCAGGACATCCGCCAGCGCGCGGCTCGTCAACACGTCGAGCCCGGCCAGCGGATCGTCCAGCAGCCACACGCTGCCGGCGCGCAGCAGCGCTCGCGCGATGGCGAGCCGCTGACGCTCCCCGCTCGAGAACAGCGCCCCGCGCTGCCGCACCGGCGTGTCGTAGCCGCGCGGCAGGCGATCGATGAAGTTGTCGATGCGGGCCGCGTGCGCCGCCGCCTGCATCGCTGCGTCGTCGGGTGAGGCCGCGCCGAGCGCGAGGTTCTCGCGGACCGTGAGGCCGAACAGCACCGTGTCCTGCAGGACGACGCTCATCCGC
>JBDSSY010000252.1:0-11936 GCA_039928585.1 Gemmatimonadaceae bacterium
ACGAGGCGGTCGTCGTTCCGCGCGTCGGACATCTCGCGCCGGTACACCGGCACCGCGCGCGCGAACTCTCCCTTCAGGTAGTAGGCGAGTCCCAGGTGATAGGCGATGTTCGAGTGGAGCGTCCCGATCGGTTGGTTCGCGGCATTCGGCTGGCCGTCCGGCTCGATCTCGTCGGATGTACCGCTCACCAGCTGCGTGGCACGTTCGAGGTCGGCGATCGCGCGATCGAGCTCGCGCACGCTCACGTATCGATGTCCACGATGGCGAAGCAGCCACGCGTTGCGCGGATGCAGGGCGATCCCGCGCGTGTAGACGTCGATCGCCTCGCGGATGCGCCCGAGATAGGCCAGCCGTCGGCCCAACCAGATGATCGAGTCCGCATTCGTCGGCGCACGGTCATATGAGGCGCGTGCGTCGGCCAGCTGACGTTCGTATCGCTCACGCGTCGCCGGCGACAGCGGGAATGTGCGCAGCGTGTCGCCCAGAAACGAGATCGCCTGCGCGCCAGCCGGTAGCGGAGCGGAGTGGACCGGTGTGCCGGACATCCCGCAGGCTGACGCACCGAACAGGGAGACGAACAGCAGTACGCGGACACAACTCGGTCGTTGTTCAATCGTCATGTGCATCAGGGCCATGGTGATGAGAGATCGTTCGTCACTCGGCGCAGTCGCGGGAACCAGCCGACGCATCGAAGCCGATGAGCGTCCCGTGCAGTGTTCATCGAAACACGATCCACAGCACGCCAACGATGGCAGCGAGCAGAACGGACATCGCGACGTTCACCCGTCGCTTCGTCGGATCGTCTTCAGCGGGCGATGACTTCGCCGCCGTCCAGTAGGTAAGGTCCGCCGTTCGCTCGGGCAGTGGCGGCGCCGTCGCGTAGCTCACGACGACGAGAATAACCGTGCAGAGCACGAAAAGCAGCGCGGCGAAATTGAGGAAGTTGATGCTGGCAAACCAGAGGGGCAGGGATCCGGGCGCCAGTCCCGCCTTTCCGAGTTCGAGGCCGAGGCGCGCTGCGCCGAGCACGAGGCCGGTGAGCAGTGCCGCCATTGCACCGTTGCCGTTGAGGCGCTTGTTCAACACACCGAACAGGAAGCAGGCGGCGATGGGCGGCGCGATGTAGGCCTGCACGCTCTGCAGATAGATGTAGAGCTGAGGTGACACGTACTTCATGAACGGGATCCACGCGAACCCCAGCCCCACGAGAATGACCGTCGATCCACGGCCGAAAGTCACGAGCTCCTTTTCCGTCGCCTGTGGCTTGAGCTTTCGGTACACGTCCCACGTGAGCAACGTGGAGCATGAGTTGAATGCCGACGCGAGTGAGCTCATGAGCGCGGCGAGCATGCCGGCCAACACCAGTCCCTTGAGGCCCGCGGGCAGCAGGCGGGTGACGAGCGTCGGATAGGCGGTATCACCCGCACCCGCGCGGACATCGGCGTAGATCGCCGCGGCTACCATGCCGGGCAGCACGAAGATGAATACTGCGAGGACTTTGAGGTAGCCGGCCATGATGGTCCCGCGTCGTGCCTCGGAGATGTTCTTCGCTGCGAGCACGCGCTGCACGATGTGCTGGTCGGTGCACCAGTACCAGACCCCCAGGATCGGTGCGCCAAAGATGACCCCTGTCCATGGGAAGTCGGGGTGGCTGGACGGCTTCCACATGGAGAAGTAGTCTGCCGGAAGCCGCGCGTGGAGACCGCTCCACCCTCCCACTTCGTTCAGTCCCATGAACATGAGCGCCATCGAGCCGGTGATGAGGACCACCGCCTGCGCCACTTCCGTATAGATCACCGCGCGGAGCCCGCCGACGATCGTATAGAGTCCCGTGATCACGATCAGCACGCCGGCGCTCGTCCACGGATCCAGGCCAGTCACGGCGTGCATCACGACCCCACCGGCGAACAGCGTGACGCTGATCTTCGTGAGCACGTAGCCGACGACCGACACCCAGGTGAAATACCAACGCGCCGCGGAGTTGTATCGGCGCTCGAGGAACTCCGGCATGGTATACACGCCGCTCCGCAGGTAGAACGGCACGAACAACCAGCCGAGCAGCAGCAGCATGAAGCACGCGATCCACTCGAAGTGGCCAACGGCCATCCCGCTCGCCGCGCCGGTGCCGGCGAGGCCCACGAGGTGTTCGCTGCCGATGTTGGATGCGAACAGGCTCGCCCCCACGGCGAGCCAGCCGACATCGCGCCCCGCCAGGAAATAGTCGGAGCTCAGTGCCTTGTCTCGGCGCGCCGCCCAGACCCCGATCCCCAGCAGGACGAGGAAGTACGCGCCGATGACGACGAAGTCGAGAACATGGAGATTGCTCATGCGATCGGCGGGTCAAGGTTGTCGGAAGGCGACGGTGGCCACACTATGCGAAGGCGGACACATGCCCTGCAAGGAGGTGGGAGATGACGCGTCCCGGATACGACGTGATCGTCGTGGGAGTTGGCGGGATGGGAAGCGCCGCCGCCTACCATCTCGCGGGTCGTGGTCTCCGCGTTCTTGCGCTCGAGCGACACGCCGCTGGACACGCGTTCGGCTCGTCGCACGGACTCACGCGCATCATCCGGCTCGCGTACTTCGAGCATTCATCGTACGTGCCGCTGCTCCGTCGCGCCTTCGCGCTCTGGCGAGAGCTCGAACGCGGGCTCGGCGAATCGCTTCTGCACGTCACCGGGGCGCTCGACGTGGGGCGTGAGGGAAGCGACGTCTTCGACGGCTCGCTGCGCAGTTGCCGCGAGCACGGATTGCCGCACGAGACGCTCGATGCCACGGCGCTGCGCGCGCGCTTTCCGGGTTGGCAGCCGACGCCCGACATGATGGCGGTATATCAGCCGGATGGCGGGTTTCTCACCCCCGAGCGATGCATCGCGACCCATGTCGCGCGCGCGACCGCGCTGGGCGCGACGATACGGGAGCACGAGCCCGTGATCGAGTGGAAGGCCGGCGGCGGCATGGTGACAGTGCGGACAGACCGCGCGACCTACGACGCCGGGCAACTCGTGATCGCTGCCGGTCCGTGGATCGGTGCACTCGTGCCCGAATTGCGCACGCGACTCGTGCCGGAGCGACAGGTGGTCGGGTGGTTCGACATTGCGGAGCCATCGCGATTCGCGCCCCGTGCTTTCCCCGTGTTCGTGCTCGACGCGGACGAGGGACGCTACTATGGATTTCCCGAGTATGGCATCTCCGGCTTCAAGATCGGCCGGTACCATCATCGACACGAAGTCGTCGACCCGGACACGATCGATCGGGTGTGTCATCCTGTAGACGAAGCGGCCTTGCGCACCGCGGTCTCACGCTACTTCCCCCTTGCCGATGGCGTGATGCACTCATCGAGCACCTGCATGTTCACCAATACCCCGGACGAGCACTTCATCATCGACCGCGCGCCCGGCGCACCGGAAGTCCTGCTCGTGTCGCCCTGCTCCGGTCACGGGTTCAAGTTCGCCAGCGTGATTGGCGAGATCTGCGCCGATCTCGTCACTCGTGGGGCGACGGCACACGACATCTCGCTGTTCCGGCTGTCGCGGTTCGCGGAGAGTGCCGCCATGAAGGGACCTGCCGCGTGACGTTGGTGGAATCACCCATCGGCTGAAGGGATGCCGAACGTGCTCCGAGCAGCAGGTGTCGCTCGGATTGCGTGCCGGAGTCGCCCCACTATAATTGGCAGCTCCCCCAGCCCCGAGGCTGCCATGAAGCGGATCTGCACCGTCGTGCTCGCGCTGTCGGTTGTCGCCTGTTCACCCAAGGCCGCAGAGAACGGCGCCGACACCGCCTCGCGTCAGATGAGCGCCACCAACGATCGCGCCACCGTGCAGCTCGCGATCGACTCGGCGTTAGTCGGTTATCGCGACGGACTCCTGAAGGGTGATACCGCGAAGATGAGCAACGTCTACACCGACGACGCGATGGTGCTCTTCCCGAACGCTCCCTTGGCACGTGGCCGCTCGGGCATCAATAAACTGAATGCAGGGCTGCTCGCCGCCTTCACCGTTACGGCTGCCAGCTTCAAGACCACGGACCTGATCGTCACCGGCGATTACGCGATCGAAACCGGGACGTACGAAATGACCATGCGGCCCAAGACAGGAGCACCCATCGCCGACGTCGGGAAGTACGTCTCCATCTGGCAGAAGCAGCCCGACGGGAGCTGGAAGATGGTGAGAGACATTTCGAACAGCGACAAGGCCGCGATGTAATGTCCGAGAAGAGAAAGGCCGCCCGCTTCGTGTGCGGGCGGCCTTCCTCTTCTCGCCTTTTGCAGCTCGTGGTTGAACACCCAGTTGACGCCGAACCGGTCGGTGAGCATGCCGAGCGGCGGCTCTCCTACCGAGGCCGGAACTCCTCTCCCACACCATCCACGAAGAACTCCACGCGCCCACATCGCGGGCACATGTAGACATCGAAGTGCTCACGGTTCTCGAACAGCTCGGCGATGTCGCCCAGCATGCCCCATTGGGTGCCCTCGTGAAATCGCTTCGTTCCCATGTACTGCAGCGTCGTGCTGCACCGCGGGCACTGCATCGGGTTATCGCTCATCGGTATCTCCAGCAGCGGTGGGTCAGTCCGTCGAATGCACCGGTACGTCAGGCGGTTGGACGCAATGCCGATTGTTTTGCCTGGATCTCACGTGCATCGGCGAGTCGCACGAGGTACCGCGGCTCCGGTGTCAGCACGACGAGCAGGACGACGATGCCTCGCTGACCGCGGTGGATCCCGTCCGCGATCAGTACGGGTTGCTGATGCGCGAACGTCACCCCTGCGACTGATTCATCTGCAAGCCATTGATCGCCGACACCACGATGATTCACCTACGCGTCACTCGATTGATGATAACGCGCTGCCTGAACAACCCATGCCGAAGTGACCGTTTTTGACAGTGCCAGCATGCCTCGTATCACCGAACGCCGAAGAATCGCTTCGCGAACGACTCGATCGACTGCCGCGGTACCAGCGTCCCGTCGTCATCGTTCGCGAAGAAGACGATGCCGCTGATTCGGTCCCGGTACTTGATCGCTATCTGCTCGAGGCGGGCAGACTCTACCGGGTACTCGGTCATGGAGTTGTAGGAGTACCAGGGGTCTACGTAATTTAGTGTCGCGAGAATGCGTGGGCGACGCGTGAGCTGAAACTTGCTCTCGAGGTTCTCGATTACCGGCTTGCCTGGTCGACGACGAACGTGCCGCACAGCGTGCCCTCTCGGAGGTGAACTCCTTTCCTGGATCGATCTGGTCGAAGACCTTGAGCTTGATGCCGAGCCTCGCCGCGCTCTCCTTGAGCGTGCGGACGACGGCCGCAATCTGGATGTACGTCAGGGTTCGGTCGGAGACTGGCTTGAAGTCCGTCCATCGCGCCCACTCGACCGAGTCCGCCCAGAAGGCGGACCCGCGGTACGTGAGCATGTGGTCGCTGTTGCCAACCGCGAAGATCACGATGGTCTCCGCCGCGCGCGACGTGAGTGAGCCGTAGTGACGGAGAAACTTGTCGACGTCGGCCTCGGGGTTGTCGAAGTCGAACACGAACTTGGGCGTCGCGAACAACACCAGCGTCTGGGGACGGATGGCCGACACGGGTGGCACGTCGCCCTCGGTGCCAGTCGAGTCGCGGCATGCATTGGCGATGGTGAGCGCGAGGATCGCGACTCGCCACAGCGCTCGGTAGCTGCCGTTGCGCTTCGTCAAACCGCTGGTCCGGTGGGCTGGATCTCCACGTCCGGCACTGGCCCACGCGCCGTCGGGTGCTACCGCGGTTGCCGCATCAATTCAGGAACCTCCGCACAAAGTCCAGCACGTTCTGGCGATCGAGGCGGAACACCCCGCCGGTGCCACCGCAGGTTCCGTTGAGACCGAATGACGTCACGCCCGCGATCACGCTGCTGGAGCCGAGATAATTCGGCCCGCCCGAGTCGCCGAAGCAGGTTCCACCCGTCGCGGCGTTGTTCGAGAGCAGCATCGAGAAGTCGCCCGTGAATCCCGGGGCATTGATCTGGACGAGATGCGGTTCGGCGAACATGCGGATCTTCTCGGCTTCGATGAAGACGGGATTGATCTTCTGGAGGCCGTAACCGACAGCGGTGAACAAGGTCGCGCTGCCGGGTTGCAGGGCGTCGAGCTCGTTCACGGCGGGAAGCTTTCCGTACTTGTCGGCGGCCAGCTTGACTGCCTTCGACAGCGTGATGACGCCCACGTCATGCCGGAAGAACGCGCTTGAGGTATAGAGCGGGTGCGCCTGCCATGACTTCGCTTCAACGGCGTTCGGGCCGGCGAAGGGATAGTTGTTGTTCCCGTTCTGGACGTCGGACTCGGTGAAGATGCGCATGCCGCTGAACTCGCCCGGCGCGCCAGTGCAATGTCCGGCGGTCAGCACGACCGTCGGTGAGATGAGCGTGCCCGTGCATCGAAATGCGGGAATCCCTCTCTCTTCCATCAGGATGAGCACGACGGCGGGATGGGCATTACCGTCGATGGATCCATTGGTGATCCGGGAAGAACCATTGGGGCTGAGCGGAGTCGTGGCGGCCCGGTCGCAACCGAGGAAGAGCAGGCCGGCCACAGCAAGGGCCGGGATGAAGCGGCGAGCGGTCATGGGGTCCTCTCATGAATGAATGCGTCAGGTACCGGACGCGCCGACCCGCCAGCGCAACGAAGTGCAGAAACGCTGTGGCGGCACTTCCGGATGGATGCGCTAAGCTACGGTCGAGGGACGGCACCGCCAGTGGGGTCCGGCCTCAGCTGCGCGACGGCAGTCACGGACTCAACGTCGCCGTCCGCCGCCCATCAGCGATCCAAGCATGCCGCGTACGATGGCGGAGCCGACGCTGCGCGCCGCGCTCTTCGCCGCGAGTCCGACGAGTCCGTCGCGCTTTCCGCCCCTCGGTCCCGTGGAGCCGAAGATCAACTCGTTGAGTCCACCCATGGCACCACCCATCGCCCCTCCGGCGGGTGCGGCGGTTGCGCCTCCGGCACCAGCGCTGCCGGCACGATTCGGTGACGACTCCGGCACCGTGGCGGCCGCGCGCGCCTTCAGCATCTCCATCGCCGATTCTCGATCCACTTCCTTCTCGTACGCGCCCGCCACCACCGACTGTTCGATCAACGCGCGCCGCTCTTCAGGCGTGATGGGCCCGATCTGCGATCCGGGCGCGAACACCCAGGCCCGCTCGGTGACGCTCGGCGTTCCCTTGGCGTCGAGCAGGGAGATGAGCGCCTCGCCAACGCCCAGCTCGAGAATCACGGTCTCGATGTCGAGCTTCGGGTTCGGCCGCATGGTTTCAGCGGTCGCCTTCACCGCCTTCTGGTCGCGCGGCGTGAACGCGCGCAGAGCGTGCTGCACGCGGTTGCCGAGCTGGCCGAGCACCTTGTCCGGGATATCGATGGGATTCTGCGTCACGAAATAGACGCCGACGCCCTTGGAGCGGATGAGACGCACGACCTGCTCGACCTTCTCGAGAAGCGCGGCCGGTGCGTCGGTGAACAGCAGGTGTGCCTCGTCGAAGAAGAAGACGAGCTTCGGCTTGTCGCGATCGCCTACCTCGGGAAGCTGCTCGAACAGCTCGGAGAGGAGCCACAGCAGGAAGCTGGCGTAGAGTCGCGGACTGTTCATCAGCCGGTCCGCTGCAAGAATATTCACGACGCCCTTGCCATCGACCGTCTGCATCAGGTCGTCGATGTTCAGCATCGGCTCGCCGAAGAACTTCAGGCCGCCCTGCTCCTCGATCTGCAACAGCCCGCGCTGGATGGCCCCGATGCTGGCCGCCGAAATGTTTCCGTACTGCGTCCGGAATTCCTTTCCATTGTCGCCGAGGAACTGCAGCATCGCGCGCAGGTCCGGGAGGTTGAGGAGCAGGAGTCCGTTGTCGTCGGCGATGCGGAATGCCATCGCGAGTACGCCCTCCTGCGTCTCATTGAGATTGAGCAGCCGTGCAAGCAGCAGCGGGCCCATGTCGGAAACGGTGGCGCGCACCGGATGCCCCTGCTCGCCGAACACGTCCCACAGCGTGGTGGGGCAGCCGCCCCATGCCGGTTCCGGGAGCCCGAGCTTCTGCAGCCGCGCACCGAGCTTGTCGCTCATCTGGCCGGCCTTGCTGATGCCGCTCAGGTCACCCTTCACGTCGGCGAGAAACACCGGGACGCCGATGCGCGAGAACTGCTCTGCCAGCACCTGGAGCGTGATCGTCTTGCCCGTTCCGGTGGCGCCAGTGATGCAGCCGTGCCGATTGGCCAGCGCGGGGAGCAGGGCGAGGTCGGTCAGGCCCGCTTTTGCGATCACGAGGGGATCTGTCATGACCGCAAGATGAAAGGAAACGGGGAGCGCCACCAGTCTCGAAGCAGGGACAGGCAGTCGGTCCGCTGCAGTCGCGTTGTGCTCGACAGCCGAGTGCGAGACGCGTATGCTATCGCGATCGGCGATTGGCGGGGTCGCGAACACCACGATTCAACAACGACGTCATGGACGACACGACAAAATTCCTTCTGGGGCCGGTCCTGGCACTTCTTCCCATCCTCGTGTGGGAGCTGGCCATCAAGCCGTCGCGCAGGCGTCGCAATCTTGCGCTGCTGCTCATGGCCGAACTGGAACTGAACCTCGAGGAACTGGCGTACTATCGGGTGTTTCGTGAGGAGAATGCGGAGAATTATCTGGTGAATCTGCTGCTTCCGCGCTCGAGCTTCACTGCCGTGCAAGGCATGATCGCCGAACTGCCAGCGAGCGACCTGCGAGACCTCGTTCGCTTCTACGCGCTCACCGAGAAGATCGATGCCACGCACGTGAAGTTGGCAGCCACGCTCGCAATGCTGAACGGCTCGACCACGCCCGACGACAAGGTGATGCTGTCCGCCGCGATCTCGGCCGGTACGCAGCGGCTCGGACGGATTCTCGATGAGGCCTGGAGTCTTGGCGCGGAAGCTCGCCTCTCTCTGGACGACGTCGTGCGTGCGAGCTGGATGGATGCGCCACCCGTGCTCGCGTCAACCGAGTCCATCATGTCGTCGGCGCGCAGCCGCCGTGCGCAGGGATTTTCCGCGTAGTGTGCGGGGTGAGCGTCGCACGCACGACGCTCACGCCGCAAGCGATGAGAGCTACGAACGCTCGGGTGCGGCTGACAACGACCGACGCAATCCGCAGCTACCCCTCGTAATTCCGGGCGACGCGACGGCCGACGTAGATACCCAGTCCGGTGCCAAGCATGCTGACCATGAATGCGGTCATTACGCCGATGTGGCTCCCGAGCCACCACCCGACATAGCTGCCGATCGTCGCACCGAGAAAGCCAAACAGTTTCGTCATCGCGCGAATGGCCGTGGGTTGGAGGTATCCAGGCGCGACGACGGGAGTCGTCATGCAGGCTGGCGCTGCAACTCCCGCACGTCCGTGAATTTCTCGAGCGGCTGAGCATCGCTGCTCCATCCTGGATTGAATGTCAGCATGTTCTTGTCGAACATGCCCCGAAACAATCCGATCGCGTGCGCGCCATTCTTCATGATCAGCCAGCCGTGCGACTGATCTCCCATGAACACGGTGAAGCCGAGCGTTTCGTAGAAACGCTTCGAGACTTCGATATCCTTCACTGCCAGGCTGACGGAGAACGCTCCGAGTTCCATGATTCCTCCTGCGTGGTGACGCTGAATCCGTTCATGGTCGCGAAAGAAATGAACGGACAGGCACTACTTCGCGGCACGCTCGCCTGATGCGTCGCTCGCCGCAATGAGTTGACGGAGCAGCGCGAGCTGCCCGGTGTGATAGGCGTCGTGCTGCGCGAGCCCCACGAGCATCGCACCGACGGTGACGCCTGTGCCCAGCGCCGGCTCGCGGGTGTCGCCGACGAATCGATCGAGATGGTCTGGTCGCAGTCGCTCGACGTCGGCGATCAGCGCGCCGTGCGCGCGCTCCAGTTGCAGCAGTGCGCTCGCCCACGCGGACTCCGTCGGCGTTTTCGGGGCGGACGGCCAGTCCCCATCCAGTGGCTCGTCGGGCGCGTGTCCCGCGAGACGACGCCTCACTTCCTCCGTCCACGCGGACATGTGCAGGACGAGCTCCCAGACCGAGTGATTGGAGCCCGCGGGTCGCAGCGAGGCATGAGCGGCGGGCAGACCGCGGAGGAACTGCATGCGCGGGGCCCCATACCACGGATCACCGGCGTGCGTGCGGCGCATCTGATCGAGCAGTGCATCCATCATCTCCGGCCTTCGCGAGTGGGCGGATGGCGAAGATGCAGGTGCAGGCGGCGGACGGCCAGCTTCCGGAGTGTCACGGCGCTGCCCGCCAGGAGGGAAATGCCGGCGAGCGCCTCCACGCCATCGCGGGGTAAGCGGTCACCTCCACGCGACGGTCACTTCGCGTCGAACGCGCGTTGCAGTGCGTTCGCATCGAGCTTGTCCATCTGCATCAGCGCCTGCATCACCCGTTTCGAGCTCGCGGCGTCGCCGCCGCTCATCAGGCGCACCAGTGCGTTCGGCACGATCTGCCACGACAATCCGAACTGGTCCTTGAGCCAGCCGCATCGACCGGGGGATCCGCCGGCAGCAGTGAGCTTCGCCCAGAGGTCGTCGATCTCCTGCTGGGTCTCGCATCCGACAAAAAACGACACCGCCTCGTTGAACTTGAACATCGGACCGGCATTCAGGCCCATGAACCGCTGGCCTTCGAGCTCGAAGACGACCGACATCACCTTCTCGCCCTGCCGGTTCACGGAGATGACCTCCGAACGCGGGAAGATGGACGCGTAGAAGTTCATCGCCTCCTCGGCCTGCGTCTCGAACCACAGAAATGGCGTAATCGTCGGCATGATCGACTCGGAGTGGGGTGTGAGAACTTTTCTCTGCTACGTGGTACGCAGAAGCTACCAATTGCGCTTAGCCAATCAGGTGGCGCGCCCGAGCTCGTGTGCCCATCCGGAAGCGATGATCGTCTTCTACATGGAACGCGACGTCCCTTCGTATCGCTGCGGGAATGAGCTTGCAAGTTGTTGTGATTCCTGCACTTGTGTCGCCTGGCGGTCCATCCGCGATGTCGCGGTTTCCTCCTATCGGAATCGACTCATGCGCACTCCCGTCGCCGTCCTCGCCGCTTCAGCGCTGCTCGCCTGCTCGTCCGGCACCAGGATCATCTACGTGCCAGCCCCGCGTCCGGTGCCGACGACTGCCACTGCGACTGCGCCGGCTCCCGCACCTCGCGCCGTCCCCGTGCCGCCGCGTCCGGTCGCCGTGAGCATCGTGCGGGTGGATGAGCACAGGCTCCACATGCGCATGAATCAGCCCGCCTACCTCGCGGTCTTCGAGATCGTCCCCAACCGTGGCGTGACGATCGTGTATCCCGCTTCGCCGAGACAGCGGCAATTCGCGCTCTCAGGCTCACAGTGGCTCAACGTCGCATTGGGCTCCGAACGCGACGACGACGACGGGACCGCGCGCGACGACCGGCGGCGCCGGTCGCCGCATCATCTCTACGCCATCGCGTCGGCCCGGCCGCTGCGTCTCTCGGACGCGGCGTTCGACGACGTCGGACTTCGCAACATGCTGGGCTCACGCGCGTATCGCGCCACCGATCCGGCCGCCACGATGACCGCATTGTCGAGGCGGTTCGTCTCGTCTGCAGTGGACGAGGACTGGAGCGACGATGTCTACACGATCGACGTGATGCGCCAGCGCATACTGCGCCCCGACAGCGTCGTCGCGTCCAACGGTCGCCCCGTGCGTGGACGGATGAACCCTGCCTCGGCGCGTGTCTTCCGCTTGCCGCCGTCCACCGATGCCGGGAACGGTGAATCGAAGGATCGTAGCGGTGAGTCCGTCGCCGACAGCCGCCCGTCCGGCGACAACGGCGGACGTCCCGCGAACGACGATTCGGCGGAGCGTGGCAAGAAGGCGAAGGACAAGCAGGACGACGGCAAGCAGAACAACGGCAATCACTACGGCTGGGACAAGCGCGACAAG
>JBDSSY010000253.1:0-4274 GCA_039928585.1 Gemmatimonadaceae bacterium
ACGCTGGACGCGCGCCGCAAGCAGGCGAAGGTCGCGGCGCGCTGACCGCGGAGGGTCAGCGCAGTGCGGCGAGCGCTCGGCGGAGTGAAGGAATCGCGCCGCGCAGCTCGCCCTGCGCATGCCACCGCACGACGCCCATCGAGTCGACGAGATAGCTCTCCGGCACGCCTACCGTGCCGAACGCGCGGCCAACAGCACCCGACCCATCGTGGGCGACGAGCACGCCACCCGCGCGTGCAGCCGCAAACCGGCGCACGCGCGTGTCGTCGCCCTCGTCCACCCCCAGCGCCACGACACGAACACCGCGTGGAGCGAGCGACCTGCGCAACGAATCGAGCGTCGCGAATTCGCTGCGGCAGGTCGTGCACCAGGTAGCGAATACGGCGACCAGCGTGACCACCTGTCCGGCGCCCACGCGCACTTGGGTGCTGTCGAGTGCGCGCACGGAGTAGTTCACCCGGAGCGCACGAGCCTGCGCCGCCACCGGTGCTGCCGCGCCACCGAGAACACCCAGCGCGACCATCACCAGCGCGAACGCTCGGACCTCAGCGCTGTGCCGCGCCGCCACTGCTCTTCCTCACGCTGTCCGCGCGCGCCGGCGCAACTGGCGCTGGGTTCGGCAGGTAATCGAAGTAGCCGATCATCATTTCCTCGAATGTCTGCTCCCCGAACGTCACCGTCTTGGATGGGTCGGGATTGAACGGGTTGTCCTTCGAGTTGTCATAGCCGGCGGTTGCGATGATCCGCGATCCCGGCGGTACCTCCAGCGGCTTCGCGAAGGCGTAATACGTCTGCCAGTTGAAGTTGTAGTGTGGCACGTCGAGAATCGTCGTGCGTTGGCTGTCGGGCGTCACCAGTTCGTACTTGAACGCCGCGCCTCGCGTATGCATGTGGGGAAAGAGGCTGAGCAACGTGCCTCCGTTCCGCATCAGGATCTCCGCGGTCACGATCTGGTTCTTCTCGTACGGCTTGATCTCGAATCTCGTGTTGAACGCGGATCGCGTCACCACTTCCTGCGTTACCGGCTTGTCGGCGAACAGCAACCCGATGCGGGTCTGGTCCACGTGCTCGGAGCCGTTGGGCGTGTAGTGAATCTGGAACTTGAGCCACGCGCCCTTGGGCAGCTTCTTCGCCGTGCCCTCGGGATAGATCGTCGCCGGCGTGCCGGGCGCTGTGGCGCCGAAGAAGCCGCTGATGCCGCCCTGGGGCGCGGGATCGCCCGGCTTCCGCTTCTTCGCATCCGGCTCGCGGCCCGGCTCCTCGATGAACACGATCACGTGATGCACCACGGTTGCCGCCGTGGGACGGATTTCCATCGCCGTCACCCACTTGTCCTCGTCGAAGTTCGTCTTCGCATACGAGTACTTGTACTCCACCACGCCCTGCGCCGGCACGTGGAAGGTGTCGGGAATCTGCACGATTGCGTCGGGCGTGCCGATGTTCCAGCCCTTCACCCACTTCTTCGGCGACGGCGCGTCTTTCGGGTTCCCCAGCGGCGCGCCATTGCGCGACCACGCGAGCAGGTCCGCGAGGTCGCGCTCCGACAGTGACCGGTCGTTCGCCCACGCTCCCACCTTCCGGTGCGCGAACCATGGCGGCATCCGTCCGCTCTTCGTCATGAACTCGATCGTCGCGCGACGGTCCGCCACCTGTCGGTACGTGTCCAGCGGCATCGGCGCATTGCCGTCCGCCCGATGACAGCTCTGGCAGTTCTCCTGCACGAGACGGCTGATGCGATTGTGATACGTGACCGGCCGTGCCTGGCCCTTCGCGACGCGGTCGATCGGGAGCAGACACCCGGGCGTCTCGGTCGTGCGGCGTACGATGTCTCGGCCGAGCGAGGCGCGGTCCAGTGCCTCGCGCAGGTAGTTCATCGTCGGCGCATTCCTGTGGAAGTCGATCCCGAACTGGTCGTCGATCGCGCCGCGGTAACGCAGCGTCCCGCGCGCATCGATCACGAATGCCTCCGCAGCCGATGTGGCGCGCAACGCGTGCACGAGCCGATGGTCCGTATCCAGGATCGTGCGGCCCGTCAGTCCGTATTTCGCCGCGTCCGCCTTGGCGGAGATAGCCGAGTGGGGCGTCACGTCGATGTAAGTGAAGGTGTATCCCTTCAGCCCGTATTCCCGCTCGAGCTCCACGAGTCTCGGCGAGTATCGCTGCGTCACCGGACACTCCGCGTCGCGCACGACGAGCACGGCGCCAGCCGCGCCCGCAAGTCCGGAGAGAGTGCCACGCCGTCCGTCGACGTCGGTGATGCTCATGTCGGCGACTCGTTCGCCGGGTGCAAAGCCGAACGAGACGTAGCCCGCCTGCGTGGAGCGCGCCTGGGCAGACAGTGGTGCGGAGGCGAGGGCGATCGCGACGAGCGTTGCGGTCGCGCGGACGAGTGGCGACATGATGGCGTGGGTAGCGGGTTCGCCGGAGGCGGAGCGGAGACGACTCGGCGGCTTTCTACAATGAGACTTCGGCGCGTGGGGTGCAACAGTTTCAGCCACGACACCGGCATCTGGTGATCCGCCACGTTTCTTGCGAGGCCGCACGCGCATGACTCCAGCCAGCATCGCCTTCCTGCTCGTCGGCATGATCGTCGCCCTCATGGCCTTCATCGGATTGATGAGTGCCGTGAAAGGCACCCCCGTGGATGCGGTGAAGCGGTTCGGTGACGGCCAGCCCGCCGCTGTCGACGAACCAGGCTTCCGGACGGCGCTCGAGCTCGTGAGCCGCACCACGCTTCATGCAGGCCACGAGGTCGAGGTCTTCATGAATGGCGACGAGACCTACCCGCGCCTGTGGAGCGACCTCAGAGCTGCGCGGGAATCGATCACCCTGCAGCTGTACTACAATGAGGCCGGCCGCATGGCCGACGAGCTCCGCGAGATTCTCGTGGAACGCACGCGCGCCGGCGTCCGGATTCTCTTCCTCTACGACGCGTTCGGCACCTCGTTCCCCAAGGAGTACGTCCAGGCGCTCAAGGACGCAGGCGTCATCGCGGAACCATTCCGGCCGATGAGCGTGCTGTCACCGCATACGATGCAGAACCGGGCGCACATCCGTGTCGTCTGCGTGGACGGGCACATCGGGTGGACCGGCGGCTTCGGCATCTCGGACAAGTGGTACGGCAACGGGCGCGACGAAGGCCAGTGGCGCGATTCCAACGTGCGCTTCATCGGACGCGGCGTGCACCAGCTCCAGTCGGCGTTCGTGGCGTGCTGGGCGGAGGCCACGGGCGAACTCCTCGTGGGCGACATGCTCTTCCCGCCGCTGGAGCCGCGAGAGGGCGGCATCATCGCCGGACTGCTGCATGGGTCGCCCTCGGTGGGCAGCACCGAAGCGGAGCGGTTCTTCGCCCTCACCATTTCCAGCGCACGCAAGCGGCTCTGGATCACGAACTCCTATTTCGTCCCCGATCGCGAGTTTCGCCGCATGATCGCCGATGCGGCGCGCCGAGGTGTGGACACACGCGTACTCACGCCGGGCATGAGCACCGACATCAAGAGCACGCTCTATGCGGGCCGCGCGCGGTACGAGGAGCTGATGAAGGCGGGCGTGCGCATCTACGAATACCGGAAGACCATGATGCACGCCAAGACTGTCGTCGTCGACGGCGTGTGGGGCGCCGTTGGAAGCATGAACGCAGACAATCGTTCGCTCTCGTTCAACGAAGAAACGGTGCTCATGACCCTCGATGCCGGCATCGGTGCCACGCTCGAGCGCCAGTTCACCGACGACATCGCACATGCCGACGAGATCCTCCTGGCCACCTTCCGGCAGCGCGGAACGCTGGATCGCGTGAAGGAGTCGGTCGCGCACGCGGCGTGGCGCGTGCTGTGATTCGGCCATGGCGTGGGCGTCGCACCCACCGCCACCGACGATACGAGCTGAATGACCGCCGACATGCTGTTTCTGTCGACTCGGCAGCGGTAAGGGCCTGGATCGCGGCCCTGGGCACCACAGAGCTATTGGCTTCCTGTCGAGCCTGTTTCATATGCAATGGCCTGGTCGTCCATGGGATAGCGTTCCCTCCCAAGGACCGATTCCGTGACGTCTCCTCAGCCCGCCCCCTGCCCGCACGATCTGGGCAAAGGCACCTCCGTCTGCCTTCGCTGCCGGCAGGAGCGGCGCGACGCCGATCGTGCGCGCCAGCAACGGCTACTCGGGCTGAGCGGCGTGGCCGCCTTGGGGCTTATCGGCGTTTACGTCATTGGGGCGAGCGCAGCCAGCGCGTTCCGTACCCACCCGGGCCCTGATTCGGCGCAGGCCGTTCCGCGTGC
>JBDSSY010000254.1:0-7956 GCA_039928585.1 Gemmatimonadaceae bacterium
CACATCATGAACATCTCCGTGCCCGGTGTGGATAGCGAGTCGATGCTGATGGCGCTCGACCTGCGCGGCATCGCGTGCTCCGCGGGATCGGCCTGCCAGAGCGGGAGCATCACGGCGTCGCACGTGCTGCACGCTATCGGCGTGTCGCCCGATCTCGCGAGCTCGGCGATCCGCATGAGTCTCGGCTCCATGACCACGGACGCGTGCATCGAGCGGGTGGTCGAGGTGTTCCCGACGCTCGTCGCGAAGGCGCGACGCCTCACGCCCGCCTGACGACCCGATGCGAGAGCGCGTGCTGGTCGCCATGAGCGGCGGTGTCGATTCCTCGGTGGCTGCCGCGATGCTGGTTCGCGAAGGCTACGACGTCGTCGGGGCGACGATGAAGCTGGGGTGTCATGGCGACGAGCTGCCCGATCGCCCCTGCTGCTCGCTCGAGAGCGTGAATGACGCGCGCCGCATCTGTGACCAGCTCGGTGTGCCGCATTACGTGCTGAATCTCGAGACTGCGTTCGGTCGTGATGTCGTGACCGACTTCGTTGAGGAGTACGCGCGCGGTCGCACGCCCATTCCCTGCGTGCGGTGCAACACCTTCACGAAGTTTCGCGATCTGCTGCACAAGGCGGACGCGATAGACGCGAGGTGGATCGCGACCGGTCATTACGCACGGGTGCGCGAAGGCGTGCTGCATCGTGGACTGGATCCGGCCAAGGACCAGTCGTATTTCCTGTGGGGAATCGCGCGACCCGTGCTCGCGCGCATGCTCCTGCCGGTGGGCGGTCAGAGCAAGCCGGAGACACGCGCCATCGCGCACGCGCTCGGCCTCGAGCTCATCGCCGAGAAGCCGGACAGCCAGGACATCTGCTTCGTACCGGACGGCGACCATGCGAAGGTGATCGCCCGCGAACTGGGCGCCGACACGCCTGCACTCTCGCGCGGCCCGTTCGTGCGCCGCGACGGCACGGTCGTGGGCGAGCACACTGGCTACGCACGCTTCACCGTGGGACAACGGCGCGGAGTACCCGGAGGATTTCGCGAGCCCATGTACGTGGTTGAAATCCGGCCGGCGACGCGCGCCGTGGTGATCGGTCCCCGCGCCGAGCTGCTCGGCAAGGGCGTGGTCGCTCGCGAGGTGAACTGGCTCGTGCCCGCCCCGCCGGTGGGATCGGAGGTTGAAGTGCAGGTGCGCCATCGTGCTCATCCAGCACGCGGCACACTCGTGCATGTCGACGGTGACGCCATCGAGATCGCGCTGGAGGAGGCCGTGAGTGCCATCACTCCCGGCCAGTCACTCGTGCTCTACGACGGTTCCGTGGTGCTGGGCGGCGGCGTGATCGAGCGGTCGCGGCGTGCCTTGCCTGTGCGAGCCGCATAAGCGTCCTCCCCGCGGGCGTTGGATGTCGAGTCGTGGATCGCGGAGAAGTATGTTCGCCGCGTGCACGACTTCCGGAAGCTCACTGTGTGGACCCGATCCCGCGCCCT
This sequence comes from Gemmatimonadaceae bacterium, assembly GCA_039928585.1. Classification (GTDB taxonomy): domain Bacteria; phylum Gemmatimonadota; class Gemmatimonadetes; order Gemmatimonadales; family Gemmatimonadaceae; genus AG11. The sequence continues at coordinate 1,480 of JBDSSY010000254.1, forward strand.
GGCCGTGGAGATCCATGGGCTCTGCGCCACGGAGACGCGCCCCGACCGGCGACTCGTCACGTCGCAACTCAAGCGCGCCGCACTCTCCATCTCCGCCAACATTGCGGAAGGCTGCGGCAAGGGATCGCGGGCGGAGACCATTCGCTATCTCGAGATCGCGTGCGGTTCAGCGGCGGAAACGGAGCACCACCTGATCATGGCGTCCGATCTCGCGATCCTCAGCCCGCAGCGCGTCGAACCACTCGTTGTGCGCTCTGCCGAGCTACGTCGCATGCTCCGCGCCCTGATCGACCGCCTCCCCCAGCAACCGCCAGCCCGTAGCGCAGTCGCGATGCGGAATGTTGATGAGCAACTGTAGGGCTAGAGCACAACTCATTGGTGCGAGTACCTGATACTCGGTACCAGGTACAAAGTACCAAGTACTTTTCCAGCTCTTCAGTACCTCGTACTCGGTACCAAGTACAAAGTACCAAGTACTAGTAGTGCCAACTCACGACTTGTACTCCATTGCTTCAGCAAACTTCCTCATCGCCTCTTCCTGCTCAGCCGTCAACTTCTCCGGCACCATCACCTGCACTTCCACGATCAGATCTCCTCGGCGCCCGTCGCGCTCGATCCCCTGCCCCGGCACGCGGAATCGCTTCCCCGACGCGGCGCCCGACGGAATCTTGATCGTCACCTTCGTGCCGTCGAGCGTCTTTACGGTCAATTTCGTCCCGAGGGTCGCCTGCGCGATGTTGATCCGCACCGGAGCGATCACGTCGAGTGCTTCGCGACGGTAGAAGCGATCAGCCTTCACGTGGAATGTGATCAGCAGGTCCCCCGATGGCCCACCCTTCGCCCCGCGCGCGCCCTGACCCTTCAAGCGAATCTTCGTCCCCTCGTCCACGCCTGGCGGTACGGTGACCATCACGCGCTTGCGCGTGCGCATCTCGCCTGCGCCGTTGCACGTCGGACAGCGCTCCGTGGGAACCTGTCCTCGCCCCAGGCAAACCGGACAGGGACGCTGGACGGCGAACCCGCCCTGGCCGAAGCTGATCGTGCCCCGACCGCTGCACTCGCTGCAGGTCACCAGCTTCGCGCCCGGTGCGGCGCCGTTGCCGTGACACGTGGCGCACTCCTCCGTGACGTCGAGCTCCACCGGCACCTTGTCGCCCCGCGCCGCGCTCCGGAATGGAATCTCGAGCGACGTCTCGATGTCCTCCCCGCGTTGCGGTCCACGCGCGCGCTGCTGACCCGCTGCGCCCGCGCGTCCGTTGCCGCCGAACATCGAGCTGAAGATGTCGCCGAGGCCGCCCAGCCCGCCCAGGTCGCCGAGATCCTCGAATCGCATCCCGCCCGAGGCCGATCCACCGCCGGACGATGGATAGCCACCCGCGCCGCCCCGGCCTGCGCCCGCACCACGCGCGCCGCCGCCGAATCCCCCGAACGCCCCGAGCCGGCGCATCTGGTCGTACTGCTTGCGCTTCTCTGCGTCTCCGAGCGTCTGGTACGCCTCCGAGATGCCCTTGAAGGTGTCCGCGGCCTTCGGGTCACCCGGATTCTTGTCCGGATGATGCTTCGCCGCAAGCTTGCGATACGCCTTCTTGATCTCGTCCTGCGTCGCTGAGCTGGGCACGCCGATGACGGCGTAGTAGTCCTGTTGCGCCATGGCTGACCCTACGTGGTCAGCCGTTCCACTGCTTCACCACCACGCGCGCCGGTCGCAGCAGTTGCCCATTGAACAGGTAACCCTGCTGGAAGACGCGGGCGACGAGATGATCCTCCGCCTCCGACTGCGCGGGCTCGGTCATCACGGCCTCGTGCTGTGCCGGATCGAACGGTCGGCCCGCCGGATCCACCACTTCGAGCCCATGACCGGCAAGTGTCTTGAGCAGCTTCTTCTCCACCATGGCGACGCCGTCGGCGATCGTCCTGGCATCGGTGGTGTCCGGATCGACGTGCGCGAAACGGCTGAGGTCATCCAGCGCGTCGATCATTCCGCGCAGCATGTCACCCTGCCCGCGCAAGTGCGCGTCCTGACGCTCCTTCGCCGTGCGCTTGCGAAAGTTGTCGTACTCGGCCGCCAGACGGAGGTAGCGGTCGCGCTGGTCGGCGAGCTCCCGCTCAGTGCCGTCGTTGGCGGTATCGAGCACGGCGGCATCCGCGCCACCGATCTCTCCGGTGTCCGCATCGTCGTCGCTGGCGCCACTGTCCTTCACGTAGCCGTTCTCGTCTGACATGCTGTCTGGTGTCGCGTTCGGGAGAGTCATCGTCGCTGAAATCTCACCGCCTGCGACCCGAGGGGCAACGGTTCGCAGACGTCGGCTCAGGCCGCGGGCGTCGATGCGAGGGCGCGTCGCAGGAGCTCGAGTGCCGCCTGTGCCGACCGGCGTCGAACCTCGTCGCGGTCTCCCCATAGACGAAGCTGCCGCGACTCCACCGCGCCGTTCAGATCCAGCGCGATCCACACGGTCCCCACCGGCTTCGCTTCGCTTCCGCCGCCGGGGCCCGCGATGCCCGTGATCGCCAGTGCCGCGTCGACGCCGAGGCGCTCGCGCACCCCGCTCGCCATCGCGCGTACCACCGGCTCGCTCACGGCGCCATGCGCCGCGAGCAGCGCGGCCGGCACGCCGAGCAGGGTGCGCTTCACGTCATCGTCGTACGCGATCACACCGCCGCGCACGACATCGCTGCTTCCCGGCACGGCGGTCAGCCGGGCTCCAAGCAGACCCCCGGTGCAGCTCTCCCCAACACCGATCACGAGGCCGCGCGCACGGCACGCCTCGAGCACGATCTCCGCGAGATCGGCCTGCTGCTCTCCGTAGATCGCGTCGCCCATCACGCTACGCAGTCGCGATGCAGCCTCGGCGAGTCGGGCGTCCGCCACCTCCGGCGACAGTCCGCGCACGGTGAGGCGGAGATCGACGCCATCGGCATTCGGCAGGTAGGCCAGGCCTACCTCGCCGACACCGTCGAGCTGCGTCCCGACGCGGTCCGCCACCAGCGACTCGGCGACACCCGTCGTCCGGAGCGTTCGCGAGCGCACGACGCGCGTGACAGTGCCCAGTCGCTCGCGCACGATCGGCAGGAGGGTGTCGGCGAGCATGCCGCGCATCTCGCGCGGCACACCGGGGAGCATCGCAACCCACCGCCCACGGGCGTCCTCGAGAAAAATTCCCGGCGCGGACCCATGGTTGTTCGTGAGCTTGCGTGCGCCCACGGGCACCATCGCCTGTTGCGCGTTCGACGCCGGCATGGGTTTGTCGGGCCATCGTGTCGCCCAACGCTCGCGCATCCATGCGAGGTGCGCCGCATCGAGCACCATCTCGCGGCCGAACAGCGCGGCGATGGAAGGCTTCGTGAGGTCGTCGCTCGTGGGGCCCAGTCCTCCCGTGGTGATCACGCCGTCGGCACGTTCCAGTGCTTCGCCCACGGCGGCGCCGATGGAGTCGGCGGAATCGCCGCAGGTCGTCCGTCTGACGATCTCCACGCCGAGTCCGGCGAGCTCACGCGCGAGGTGCGCGGCATTCGTGTCAATCGTGAAGCCCAGCAGGAGCTCATCCCCGATGGTGACGACTTCTATGCGCATCGTGACAACTGGGCCCGACTAGCCTCGGCCACGCAACGGCGTGCCGGTGAAGATGCGTCCGTACGTTCGGAGATACAGCACGAGCGAATACACCGTGAGGGCAATCGCACCGGCCATCGCGCTCACGCCGACGATGCCGTTGAAATAGGCGAAGCTCGTCCATGCCTGCGTCTCCCACCCGCGACTGGCGGCGAATGTGGCCGCGAAGAACCAGAAGTACGCGGCGCCCACCCAGACCCACTGCAGGCCCGTCTTCCACTTGGCCGGTCCGATTGCCGAGATGACGACGCCGCGTCGCGCAGCAGCCTGGCGGAAGATCGTCATGAACAGTTCGCGGCCCAGCACGATGGCCACGATCCACCATGCCAGCGGAACATCGCCAAGCGGCGTACGGAACGGGATCACGTTCTCGAGCGCCTTCGCCGGCCACACGTGTGCGCCATCGGAGATGGGGCGCATCAGGACGTACATGGGAACGATGGTCGCGACGAGCAACAACTTGTCGGCAAGCGGATCGAGCAGCCGGCCGAGATCGGTCTCTTGCTTGCGAGATCTCGCGAGGCGCCCGTCCACGTAGTCGGTGACCGCCGCCACGAGGAACAACAGGAACACCGTGAATCGCAACGACGACGACGACGCGAGCGGCAGCCACCCAATGAGCGGCGTGATGGCGATGCGAGCGGCGGTGACGGCGTTCGGCAGGTTCACGCGGGGGGACCGGCGGAGATCAAGCGAGCGACTTGAGCACGAGCTTGCTCACGGCGCGCAGCGTCTCGAAGACGCCGTCGCCAGTGACGGCGACTGCCTCGAAATATGGAGCATGTTCCACCCACTCGCCCGACGAAAGCTGCTCGATCAGGTTCTCGCCGGCGTGCGATGCGTCGGGCGTCACGCGCTGACGGGGGGCCTCCGTGACTTCCCACCCCGGATTGAGCGCCGCCTGCAGCTCGCGCACCGGCGCGGCATTCGGCAGGTCCCGCTTGTTGTACTGGATAACGAAGGGCATTCGGGTCAGGTCGTATCCGTATTCGGCCATGTTGTCGTACAGGTTCTGCATGGCCTCCTGATTGGCTTCCATCCGCTCGACCTGCGAGTCTGCCACGAACACGATGCCGTCCACACCCTTCAGGATGAGCTTCCGGCTCGCGTTGTAGTACACCTGTCCGGGGACGGTATAGAGGTGGAATCGAGTCTTGAAGCCGCGGATCGTCCCGAGGTCCACCGGCAGGAAATCGAAGAAGAGGGTTCGCTCGGTTTCGGTGGCCAGGGAGATCAGCTTGCCGCGGGTGTCCGGCTGCACCTTGCCGTAGATATGCTCCAGGTTCGACGTCTTGCCGCCGAGCCCCGACCCGTAATACACGATCTTGCAGTTGATCTCGCGTGACGCGTAGTTGATCATCGACATGGCTGTCGTCTCCTCTTACTGGAACAGCTTGTCGATTTCGTCGTCCGCACCGGCCAGGAGGCCGGGGGCGCCGCCCTGTCCCTGTGCAGGGCGCGCGAACACTTTCTCGAACAGCTTCGTCAGTTCGTCCACCGTCTGTCTCATCTTGAGTCGCACCAGGCCGAGCGTGGTCCTATTGTCGAAAAGGACGACGAGAATCACCCTCCGGGCAACATCGGCAAGGTACATCGACTCTTTCTCGCCTTGGTGGAACAGCGAATTGAAGTCGGTCTCACCGATCAACCGCGCCAGTTGATCGTTCGCGCTGAAATCCGCCGCCGTCAGCGTGGCGAACGCGGTCGCGTCGAACTTCGGCTGCTCGCCGACGGTCGCCACCAGCTGCCCGCTGCGATCGACGAGGAGCGCGCACCGCGCGTCGCTCTCCTGGAGGAACCGCTGGAGCGAGTGCGTGATGGCGCCAAAGTCGTCCTCCGTGAACGACCAGCTCGCGCTGCCGACTGCCATGAGGACGGTAACCTAGTGGAGGTGAGCTTCCATTCGCCGCAGCAACGCCTGCCCCCGCCGTCGCAGCATCGGCCGGGTTTCCCAGTTCACGTAGTCCGCCAGCAGCCGCGCCGTCTCCGGTCCGCCCTGCCCGGCGAGGAACCCAAGCGCGGCAAGGCGTCGCAGCGGCCGACGGTTGAAGAGCTCCCGACGGCTACGCTCTACCTGTGTTGACCAGACGAGCAGCCCTGCCGCGACGCCACCGATGAATCCCAGGGCCCCGAGCCGAACCTCCGAAACCGTCCTCACATCGCCCTCCGCGCACTGAGAGCCTGGGCGATCGTCACGCCATCGGCGTATTCGAGATCGCCACCCACGGGCAGGCCCCGCGCGATACGCGTGACGCTGAGCGGCTGGCCAGTCAGTTGACGCTGCACGTAGAGAGCCGTCGCCTCGCCTTCCAGGCTCGGATTGGTGGCGAGGATCACCTCTCGCACCCCGCCGGTCGCGATGCGACGCACCAGCTGGGGGATTGTCAGGTCGTCTGGAGTGATGCCGTCCAGCGGCGAGAGCCGCCCACCCAGCACGTGAAAATGTCCGCGGTATTCCCCCGCGCGCTCGATCGCGCCGATGTCTGCCGCTTCCTCCACGACGCAGATCAGCGCCGCGTCTCGACGCGGGTCACGGCAGATCACGCAGAGCTCGTCCTCGGTCAGATTGAAACAGCGCGTGCACGGCCGAACCTTGTCCGCGAGCGTGCTCAGCGCATCGGCCAGCCGCCGGCTCTGCTCGGGGGGCTGCTTCAGCAGGTGGTAGGTCAGGCGGAGCGCGGTCTTCCGTCCAATGCCCGGAAGTCTCGCCAGTTCGCCCGTCAGATCGTCGATCGCCGACACGTGCGCTCGGCCCGCGGCTAGAATGGAAGCTTGAATGGCAGGTTGAGCCCACCGGTCAGCTTGCCCATCTCGGCCTGTGCGGCGGCCTGCGCCTTCTTCTGCACTTCGGTGATGGCGACGAGAAC
>JBDSSY010000255.1:0-9225 GCA_039928585.1 Gemmatimonadaceae bacterium
CACTCGACCGCATGTCGACGAGCCGAACCCGGGAGGAGCTCTTTCGCTTGACGAGCTTCGCCCGGTGCGCTGGCTGAGCCGCCAAACTGGGTCCGGGTGACCTGGCGCAGGCGCTGAGTGGCGTGCCCTCGCACGCCGATCCCCGAGTGCTCGTCGGTCGAGAAACGTTCGACGACGCGGGGGTGTTTCTGCTGCGAGAAGATCTCGCGCTCGTGCAGACGGTCGACTTCTTCGCACCCATCGTCGACGACCCGTACGACTTCGGCCAGATCGCCGCTGCAAATGCGCTGTCCGACGTGTTCGCGATGGGTGGCGAGCCGCTCACCGCGCTCGCGATCGTCGGCTTTCCCGTGGGCAAACTGCCGATGTCGGTACTCACGGACATTCTGCGCGGCGGGCAGGACAAGGTGCGCGAGGCGGGCGCCACGCTCGTGGGAGGGCACTCGATCATCGACGAGGAGCTGAAATTCGGTCTCAGCATCACGGGCCAGGCCGACCCGCGCAGACTGCTCACCAACGCCACGGCGCAGGTGGGGGACGTGCTCGTGCTCACGAAGCCACTCGGCACGGGACTGCTCGCCACAGCCGCCAAGCAGGGCTCGCTCGATGACGAGAGCCGGGACGCCTTGCACGTGAGCATGCGTGCGCTGAACGCGATGGCGAGTCGCGCGGCGCTCGCCGTGGATGTTCGGTGCGCCACGGACGTCACCGGATTCGGCCTGCTTGGCCATGCGTCGCACATCGCGCGTGCGAGTGCGGTCACGTTACGCATCACCGGGTCGACGCTGCCGGAGCTTCCGCGCGCCCGCGCGCTGTGGCGCGCGGGGACTCGCACGGGCGGCGCGGAGCGCAACGAGAGCTACCTCGCCCCGATTGCGGATTGGTCCGCGGCCGCAGCTGACGACCTCGCGCTTGCGCTCGACCCCCAGACGTCGGGCGGTCTGCTGCTCGCTGTCCCGCCGCGTCGAGTCGCGGAGTATCTTGCGTCCGTGACCGGAAGCCTCGTCGTGGGAGTCGTCGAGCCCCAAGGGGCAGCGCTGCTGGTGCTGGAGTGAGCCGTGGGAGTGGATGGTGCCTGGTGGCTCCCGTCGTCTTCAAAACGACTGCGAGGCGCACTGCGTCTTGGGTGGGTTCGATTCCCATGCACTCCCGCCAGCATCCGGCGCGCCGCGCGGAGCGGTCGTTGTGAAGGTGCCATGCTCGCTCCGCGCGCTCGGCGTTCGCCGCGCCGCAATTCTCGTGGCGCTGCTCGTCTCGGCTCCGTCGTCGATGAGCGCGCAACGCGCCGACAGCGCCCGGGTTGCGCCGCGTGCGGTCGTACGGGATACGACCGCACGGCGCGTCGGCGCACCGCCCCTGTCCCCCCGGCGAGCGTTTCTCTTTTCGCTCGTGCTGCCAGGGTATTCGCAGTCCGTCCTCGGCCGGCCGGCCGCCGGTGCCGTCTTCGTGCTCTCGGAATCGATCGCGATTGCGATGTGGCGCGAATCGAGGGCCGATCTCAACGAGGCGAGGCGACTGCGACGCGATTCGCTCGTTGTCGTCGATTTCGATCGCGCCACGGGTGCGCCGATCACCGTCGCGTCGACGTACGACGACGCACTTGTGAACGTGCGCAAGGGACACGTGGAGGACTGGGTCGCGTTCATCATCGCCAATCATCTCTTCGCGGCGGCCGACGCGTACGTGGGAGCGCATCTGTGGGATCTGCCGTCGCAGATGAGCCTGCGACGCACACCCGGCGGGATCGTGTTGGCGACTCGGCTCGCATGGTGAGCGGCGGAGAAGGGTCGAATGCGCCCATCGGCGTGTTCGATTCCGGCCTTGGCGGACTCACCGTCGCGCATGCCATCATGCGCCAGCTTCCGTCAGAGAGCCTCGTGTATTTCGGCGACACCGCGCGCGTCCCGTATGGGCCCAAGTCGCCCGACACCGTGCGCCGCTACAGCCAGGAGATCGCCACTTTCCTGATCGAGCAGGGCGTGAAGGCGATCGTGGTCGCGTGCAATACGGCGACCGCGCACGCGCTTCCCATGCTCCGGCAGTCGCTCGAGGTCCCGGTCATCGGTGTCGTCGAGCCTGGCGCGCGCGCCGCCGTCCGTGCATCACGCAGCGGGCGCATCGGTGTGATCGCGACCGCCGGCACGATCAAGTCCAGCGCCTACGTGCGCGCCATCGAAGCCGAATCGCCCGATGCACGAATTACCGCCCGCGCCTGTCCGCTGCTCGTCCCCCTGGTCGAGGAGGGATGGATCGATCACGACGCGACACGTGCGATCGCTCGCGAGTACCTCGCGCCATTCATGCACGACGAGGTCGACACGTTGGTGCTCGGATGCACGCACTATCCGTTGCTCAAGTCGCTCATCGCCGAAATCGTCGGCCCCGCCGTGCGGCTGATCGACAGCGCGGAGGAGACCGCGGCGGATACCCGTCGCATGCTCACTGACCAGTCGCTGCACGCGGCCAGCTCCGAGGCAGGCCGGTACCGCTTCATCGCGTCGGACGATCAAGCGCAATTCCTCGCCCTAGGGCAGCGCTTTTTTGGCGATACGATCGAGCGCGTGGAGCTCCGGACCTTCGGCTGAGTGAGTCCATTCGCGCAGCGAGATCCGGTCCGGCGTAAGGACGAGATACGTCGGGACGGTCAACCAGCTGCCCGCGTTCGCGTACACGTTACCCGACGCCGCGCGCTCCAGCGCCGCGACGTGCGAATGTCCGTACACGAGCACCTCGAGGTCGGCTCGTGCGCGCAGCGCCTCGCTCGCGACCGCGCGCAATCCGAGTCCCCCGTCGCGCGGCTGGTAGCTCCGGCTCGTCTGCGAGCTGCCCATCGCGAGTCGCGTCGCCAGATCCGGATGCAGCAATCGGTAGGCGCGAATGGCCATCGGGTTTCGCAGCAGGCGACGGAGCGCACGATAGCCTCGGTCTTCCTTCGCACGCAGGCCATCACCATGCTCCACTCGCCCCTGCCAGCCAGCGAGGTTCCCCTCCCAAGGTCCCGTGCGGAAATCCACCCCCGCCTCGCGAAGGATGTCTCCACCCCAGCAATCGTGATTGCCGGCGATCATCGTCACCGGCACACCGGCATCGCGCAGGTCCATCAGCGCCGCCAGCACCCGCACCCCACTGCGCGGAACGACGGTGCGCCATTCGAACCAGAACTCGAAGAGGTCGCCGTTGATGAGCAGCGAACCAGCGCGCCCGGGCAATGCGCGCAGGAAGGCGAGAAGTGAACGCTCGACCTCCGGGGATGCGTGCCCCAGATGAATATCGGAAATCACGTAGCAGGGTGAGGCGAGCATGGCGGCAGTCTACACGTCTCGCGCAACCTTTACAAACCGCTGGCGCTCCGGCAACTTCGCGCGCGATGCATGCCTCAGCCGCTCGCGAGCCGCGATGACCGATACGCATTCGATCGAGCTACGCGTTCGCTACGCCGAAACCGACCGCATGGGCGTGGTCTATTACGCCAATTATCTCGTGTGGTGCGAAATCGGGCGTGTGGAGTTTCTGCGGGCACTGGGGCACAGTTACGCCGCCCTCGAGCACCAGGGAACGGGCCTCGCCGTCGCCGAGGCGACGATTCGATATGTGGCACCGGCGAGATTCGATGATCTCGTTCGGATCACGACCACGCTCACCGGCGTTCGCTCCCGCGCTGTCACCTTCGACTACCTCATTTCCCATGCCGAGTCAGGCGTTCGGCTCGCGACCGCCCACACGTCCCTCGTCTCGATCGACCGCGGCGGACGGCTCCGTGCGATTCCTCCAGCGTTCCGTTCGGCGCTGGCGGCTGTGCTGTAGTCTCGTCGCCGCGGCCTCGGGCTGCGCACGCGGGATCGTGCAGCCCGCGATTGACGAGCACGCACTCGCGCAACTGGCGCGCGTGCTCCGCATTGAGGATACGCGTCGCGATGAGCCGTCCTTCCTCGATTCCATGATGGTCGGCGGAGATGCGCGGGCTCGGTCTCGCGCCGCGCTCGCAAGCGGACGCATCGGCGCGCGGGTGCATTTGTCTCGCCTGCGGATGCTCGCCACGGACCCTGATACTGGCGTGGCGGCGAACGCCCTCTTCGCCCTCGGGCTCATGAAGGACAGGGGCGCCGTACCACGAGGTGTAGAAGCGCTTCGCGCGCCCGGTGACGTGGCGATCGAAGGAGCGTGGCTTCTCGGTGAGCTCGGCGAGGCCGGCCGCGCCGCGATCACGCGAGCACTGGCGGACTCCGGAGTTCCTCCACACGCGCGCGGCGCACTGCTGCTCGCGGCCGCTCGCCTCCGACCGGTCCCGGTGGCAGCGGTCACACCGTGGCTCACGAGTCCCGATTCCGGCCTTGCCTGGAAGGCGGCGTATGCGCTCGCACGCACCCGAAACGCCGCTGGAGTGCGGGCGCTGCTCGCGGTCGCCGCGAGCGACGCCAGCCAGATTCGAGAGCAGGTCGCGCGCGGTATCGGTCTCGCGGCCGCGGGCGATTCGTTGGGTACAGACGCTCGACGCGCCCTCGCGACGCTCTCGCACGCGACAGAAGCGCATGTGCGGGTCAATGCGGTACGCGCCCTCGCCAGCTACGGGCGGATCGCACGCGCCGAGATCCTGGCGGCGTTGGGGGACGCTGATGCAGCGGTACGACTCGTGGCGGCGCAGTCCCTCGAGCAGGTGCTGGACTCGTCGGCGACCGACTGGGCGACGGCCCTCCGTGTCGACACCACCTTCCTCGTGCAGCGCACGATCGCCGTGGCGGCGGCACAACGCGGTATCACGAGCGAGCATGCCAGCGCGTGGCGCACCAGCACCGAGTGGCAGCATCGCGCCGCAGTCCTCGATATCGACGCCCGCGGTCACGCGGACTCGTCACTGAATCGCCTCGAGCTGTGGCGTCGTGACTCCGACGAGCGCGTGCGCGCCGCGGCGACGGGCGCGGTGGCTGCGCTCACTGACAGTGCGGCCGTCCGCTCACGCGTTCGCGCGACGCTGCGTCGCGCGCTTGAGGACGCCGACGTCGGGGTACGGACCGCAGCGTTGAACGGTCTGGCCCACGGCGCAAGCGATGCGGACCTGATCGGCGCGCTCGACGCACATGCGCGCGCAGCGCGTGACACCGATGCCGACGCGCGCATGGCATTTTGGTCGCTCGTGGACTCGGCGCTGGCGGCCCGAGGCTCAGCGATCGCCGCGTCGACGCTCCGAAGGCTCGATGCTGTGTCACGGCCCACTCATCCCCTCGAACGGGCCGCAGCCGCGCGCATTCCGCGATTCGCTAGCTGGCGTGACGACACAGGCGAAGCGAGACCGATGGCGTGGTATCTGGCACGGGCACGAGAGGCGACGACTGCGTCAGTCCGAATCGCGCGCATCTGGACGGAGAGGGGCGAGTTCGCGCTGGCGCTCTTCACCGCAGACGCCCCGCTCACGGTCCATAATTTCGTCGCGCTCGCGCAGCGAGGCTACTTCGATGGGCAGCGCTTTCACCGCGTCGTCCCGAATTTCGTGGTACAAGGCGGCGATCCGCGAGGCGACGGCAGCGGTGGACCCGGCCACGCCATTCGCGACGAGCTGAATCGTCGACGCTATCTTCGGGGTACGCTGGGGATGGCGCTGTCGGGTCCGAACACCGGCGGCAGCCAGTTCTTCATCGCGCACTCGCCGCAGCCGCATCTGGATGGCGGCTACACCGTGTTCGGGCAGCTGATCGAAGGCGCCGATGTCTTCGACCGCATCGCCCAGGGAGACCGAATTGTTCGTATTACCGTTCGCTAGTCGCGTCGCGTTGCTTGCCTGCCTTGTGGCCGGCGCGGGATGCGCGCCACCGCGCGTCGCACCGTTGCAGGGAGCGCCGGTCCCCAATCGACAACTACCCACCGGCACGTTGCCGAGCGGCACGCGCAAGGTCGTCTTCAAGTGGGATCTCCGCGATGGCGAGATGAGCGCGCGCGGAGACGGCGTGGCGCGCATCGCCTCGCCCGACTCCGTGCGGCTCGACTTCTTTCTCGGTGGCGGATTCGGAGGCGGCGCGGCCGTCCTCATCGGCGACTCGCTGCAGGTTCCTGGTCCGTCGGCCGCACGTCGGCTCGTTCCGCCCCGAGCGCTGCTCTGGGCCGCGTTGGGCCGACTCGACATCCCTCCCGAGGCCGATACGGTGGTACGCGTTGACGCGGGGGTGATTCGCGCCGACATTGGAGCACCGGTGCGCTGGCGCGCGACCTTCCGTGGAGACACCCTCACTCGTCTCGAGCGTGTGGACGGCGGCCGCTTGAAGGAGTGGGTCGAGCGCTCGACCGATCACTCGGTGCAGTATCGAAACGAATCCGATCGCCGCACGCTCCTGCTCGTCATTCAACGCTCAGATGCCGTCCCTCCGTTCGATCCCGCGATCTGGCGCCTGTATTAGGCTGTTGCCCGTGCTCCTCCTGCTGGCCACCGCGTGCGTCACGCGATACGGCTTCGCGGGAGGAGGGTTGCCGTCCCATATCCGGACCATCGCGATCCTTCCGTTCGAGAACGAAACCCCGACGGCGGAATTGCAGCGCGAACTGTTCGACGCGATGCGCCGTGATTTTCAGCCTCGACTCGGCGTGCGCGACGCGCCGCAGGAGCGCGCCGACGCACTCGTCCGCGGCATCATCCGTACGTACGACGTCGACGTGCCGGCAGCGTATGCCGCGAATCAGCGCCAGGCGACCGCGACCCGCCGCAGGTTGCAGCTCGTGCTCGATGTCGAGATCGTCGATCAGACGACGGGAAAGACGATCTTCGAGAGAAAGGGGCTGCGCGCAGAGGGCGAATATGCCGAGCGAGATGAAGCCGGCGGGCGGCGCGACGCAATCAAGCGCATCGTGAACGACATGGTCGAGGGGGCTCAGTCGCAATGGTGAGACGCCGTGCGGGAAAGGGGGCGCTCGGGTGTCTCCTGACGCTGCTGATCGTCGCCGTGGTCGCGTATTTCGGCGTCAATGCCGGCGAAGTGTACTTCCGCTTCTACCAGTTCCAGGATGCGATGCGGCAGGAGGTGCGCTTTGCGGCGCACAACAGCGATGCACAGATCCTTCGCCGGCTGCGCGTGCAGGCTGATTCTCTCGGCCTGCCTGAGGCGGCTGGCCTGGTGACGCTGCAACGCGATGGGCGCCACATCGAGCTGGAATCCGACTACTACGAGCACATCGAGTTGCCGGGCATGGTCCGGGAGGTCCATTTCAACCCGCACTCCGAAGGCATCTTTTGAACGACGGTCGCGCGCCGCGCGACCCCGCGTCGAAGGTGTGCGACTGGGAGGCTGCACGTCGCTGGCGCGACGCACGAACCGGTCGTGTCGTCTTCACGAACGGAGTGTTCGACCTCTTGCACCCCGGGCATGTCGATGTGCTCCTCGGCGCGCGTCGCGCCGGTGATCACCTCGTCGTCGCGCTGAACAGCGACGCATCGGTGCGACGGCTGAAAGGTCCCGAGCGTCCGGTACGAGGAGAGGCAGAACGGGCGTATGTGCTTGCGGCGTTCGAGACCGTCGATTGCGTCGTGCTGTTCGAGCAGGACACGCCACTCGAGATCATCCGCGTGCTTCGCCCCGACGTGCTCGTGAAGGGCGGCGATTACCATGAGAGCGGCATCGTCGGCGCACCCGACGTTCGTGGTTGGGGCGGAGATGTTCGCGTGATTCCGCTCACGCCTGGCGAGTCTACCACCAACATCATCCGGACCCTTCGTGGCTCACAAACACGCTGATCCCGTTCGCGTCGGACGCGCGGCCGATGCTCTCCGCCCCGTCACCCTGGAGCGCTCGATCGCGCCGTATGCCGAGGGGTCGTGCCTCGTGTCGTTCGGGAGCACGCGCGTGCTGTGCACTGCGTCAGTGGAGGACGGTGTGCCTGGGTGGCGACGCGGGCGCGGCGAGGGCTGGTTGACGGCGGAGTACGCGATGCTGCCCCGCGCGACGAAGACGCGCACGACGCGCGAACGCGGGCAGGTCGGCGGACGGACGCAGGAGATTCAGCGACTGATCGGCAGGAGCGTGCGCGCCATGCTCGATGACTTCGCCTGGGGGGAGTTCACCCTCAAGATCGACTGCGACGTCCTGCAGGCGGATGGTGGCACGCGCACGGCCGCCATCACCGGCGCTGCGGTGGCCGTGAGTGATGCATTCACCTGGATGGTCGAGCAGGGAAAGGTCAAGCGGTCGCCAGTGAAGCGTCGCGTCGCCGGCGTCAGCGTCGGCGTCGTGCGCGGGGAGCCGCGGCTCGACCTCGAGTACATCGAGGATGTCGTGGCGGACGTCGACATGAACGTCGTGATCAGCAGCGAGGGTCGCTTTGTCGAGGTGCAGGGCACTGGCGAGAATGCGACCTTCGATCGCGACGAACTCGATCGGCTCTTGTCGCTGGCGACGAAGGGTTTGCGCGAGCTCGACGCACTGCAACGCGCGGCGCTCGGCCTCCCGTGAGGTGAGCGGCGCCCCGTGGATTCTGGCGACCCGCAACGTCGGAAAGCTGCGTGAACTGCGTGCGCTCTTCGCCGAGGCCGGCATCGATGTGGTCGATCTGGCGCAGGCGGGCATCGAGGAATCGCTGGAGGAGGACGGCATCGAGGTGTACGACACGTTCGAGGAGAATGCTGTCGCGAAGGCGCGTTTCTTCGGTGAACGCGCTGGAGGCCGCACCGTGGTTGCCGACGACTCAGGTCTGGAAGTGTTCGCGCTTGGAGGTGAACCGGGCGTGCGCAGTCGGCGATGGTGCGGGCGGAGCGACCTCGAGGGCGCCGATCTCGATGCGGCAAACAACACGCGGCTGGTGGAGCGATTGCGCGGCGTGCGGGATCTGCGGGCCACGTTCGTGTGCGCTGCGGCCTGGTGGGGTGAGGGCGGCCCGATCGTCGCGCGGGGCGAGGTGCACGGGCATATCGTGACCGTGCCTGCTGGGGCAGACGGGTTCGGGTACGACCCGTTCTTTTTTTCCAGCGATCTCGGTTGCACACTGGGCGTCGCGACGTTGGCGGAGAAGCAACGCGTGAGTCATCGCAGTCGCGCGTTTCGTGCGCTGCTGGAGGCATTGCGCGTGCGCCTGCCGGTGCCACCGTTGATGCACAACGGACGCTAACGCGCGTCGGTGATCGGAGTTGACCGGTCGGGAGCGACGCGCTATTGTTGGGTTCTCATGCGGGGCGTAGCGTAGCCTGGTATCGCGCCTGCTTTGGGAGCAGGAGGTCCCCGGTTCAAATCCGGGCGCCCCGACCTGGCAGGA
>JBDSSY010000256.1:0-3861 GCA_039928585.1 Gemmatimonadaceae bacterium
CCAGCGGCGCGGGTGGGGCCGCGGTGGTTGGGCGCCCGGCACCCGTGTCGAACGCGATCGACCCATCGCTCGGCTGGAACGCCGACCGGCTCGGGGTGAAGCAGCGACTCGCCCTCTACGGCGCGCCCGACGGACGACGCCATGCCTTCGTGCGCTTTCCCGACCATCGAGCGGTGATCATCATCCTGACGTCGAGCGACGACGTCGATGCGCGAGGAATTGCGGAGCGGATCGGGGAACGGTTGCTGGGGAAGGGGCGGTAGGGCGGTAGGGCGGTAGGTCGGTAGGTCGGTAGGTGAGTAGGTCGGTAACCCACCTACCCACCTACTCACCTACCCACCTACCTCCTCAGGGCTTCGGCACAATCGCCAGCGTGCAGCGCGAGACGCAGACGAGCCGGCCCTCCTCATCCGCGATCTCGATCGTCCACACCTGAGTAGTGCGCCCCACGTGCACCGGCACGGCCGTCGCGCGCACCGTGCCGTCCGTCTTCGCGCGGAGGTGGTTGCCGTTGATCTCGAGCCCCACGGCGACGAACCGGTCGCGATCGATGTGCATCACTGCGCCGAACGATGCTACCGTTTCGGCCAGCGCGATCGAGGCGCCGCCATGCAGCAGGCCGAAGGGCTGGCGCGTGCGATCGTCCACCGGCATCGTGGCGACGACGCGCTCGCGGCTCAACTGCTGAATCTCGATTCCCAGCGCCATCGCAAGACCGCGCTTCGCGAGCGGGCCATACCAGTCGGGGAGCGCGATCTGTTCGTGCAGCGGTTTCGTCATCAGTGTGTGTGCACCCATTGCCAGGTCTGCTCCATCCGCTCGCGCGCCACAGCGCGATCGTCGGCGAGCAGGAAACGCTGCCTCACGAGGGTGCGTGTGGCGCGATCGACGGCAGCGAGAAAGCGTTGGCGCGATGGGTAGAGCCTCTCGATGCTGGGACGACTGTCCCCTGTTTCGCGCCGATCGGTTTCGAGACGGTGCAGTGGTGCGAACACGCCCTGGAAGCTGACGAGGCGATCCGTGGGCGGAACGGTGCGCAGTTGCCACGGGAGATAGCTGCCAAGCGGCACCTGGATCTCCACGCTCTGGATGCCGCCGACCTCGTTGCCGAACGAATTGGCTCGCGGCACGAGCACGGTGTACGGCGCGCCGATGTCGGGTGGCTCTCGCGTGATGAGGCCGCGACTCCATTCGGTGCCGAACGAAAGTCTGTTGGGTGTGTAGGGGGCGCCGGGAAAGACGATGCCCGGAATGGCCGGGTTCCGGCGCGTGCTCGCACGCACGAGCGTGCTGGCGCGCAGGGTGGGATACACCGACGCGGGCGGCGTCACGCCCTTCTGTACCCATCTCGTGAGTCCGACGAACAGCGCGCGCAGGGCGAGCCGCTGATCGAGTGGATCTCCACGCCACGCGCGCACACCGGTGATTTGCTGCGCGTCGCCCAGTGGAAAGCCTGCCGGTCCCGAGTGCTGCGCCGACGAGAGCACGTATCGGCGCTCGCTCGGCAAAAATCCAATATCGGTGCGACCATTCACGCTCGTGTGTGTGAGTGACGCCGCGCGGCCCCAGTACTCGTAGCCGCCGTCCACGAAAAACACCTTTGGCAGTGGTGCGCGCTGCGGCACACGGCTGCGCAGACCACCACGCGCACCCGTCACTGGATCACGCGTCGCGATACTCGTGAAGGGAAACAGGTCGGTGGGATACGAGAAGGTGGAGTACGGCTGGGCGTCGCGCGATGGTTGGGCGAACCGGTGATTGAAGCTGCCGCGCCCTGCACCCGCGGTATGCGCGAAGATGCCGTCGAAGGCGGCGCGTCCGTTCTCGTCGGTGTTGAAGCCCTCGTACAGGAAATGGCGCAGGAAGCGCCCGGTCTGCGACACGCCGTACGCAATGCCGAACTTCGTGGGCGCGATGCTGGTGGTGTCGTACTTGAGATACGAGATCAAGTCGCGTACCGCGGCGAGCCCGGTGCCGACGACGACCGGGTCCTTCGCGCGATAGATCACTTCGTAGATCTTCCCCGCTTCGAATCCGGAGGCGAGGTACACGTTGCGCGAATCGGGAATCCCGATGCTGAGCTCTTCACGCGCGAAACGCCATTCGCCACGCGGAATGACTCGGCGCGCGCCGAGTGGATCGTCGCGCACGGTGAGCGTGTTTGCGCTGTCGTCCTGATCGGAGACGGCGTAGCCAAGCGCCTGCGACGTCCCGACCCGGTGGCCAAGCGGAATGCTGCGCGTGGGTGCGTCGATCGTTATGTCGCTGCGCACGAGTCCCGTGATCGGGCTGGCGGCGTCACCGGCGACGGGAGGATTGAAGTGCAGACCGGCGGTACCGGGGAGAATGTCCCACTGCCAACCGATCATCACGATCGTGTGACCGCGCCGGAGCAGGAATGCGTCGCCGTAGTATGCGGAATCGGTGGGCGGGCGATCGCGCTGCGCATTCAGGTGAAACACGCCCACGGTCATGCCGCCGCGATTCACCACGTCCACCAGCGTGACGCCGCTGCGCTTCGCCGGATCGTGCGGCACGAGCATGACGAATTCGCTCCAGGCCTCGACCTCGCCGCGGGCGTTCCGTGGCGCGCGGTCGAGATCGACGATGCCGCGATCGTACGGGTTGGCGGGATCGAAGGCGAAGTACACGCGGCCGGTGATCCGATCGTACGCCCCAACTTTTCCGAACGACGCGCCGCCGGAGATCGGGTCGCGCCGGTCGATCGTGACGCGTACCACCCGCGCCAGCGCGTCAGCCGGGGCGAGAAGCGTGAGCAGCAGGCCGAGTGCGGCCGCCAACGACCGGCGGAATCTCATGGCAACACCCGCACCGGACGCGTCGCCATCAGCGCCTCGATCTCGGCGATCTCTCGCGGCGCGGTGCTGATGCGTTCCAGCCCGCGCTCGGTGATGACGTAGTCGTCCTCGATGCGCACGCCCGTGTTCTCGTAGCGCTGGACCTCCGGCTTCACCTTCGCGATGAAGGCGCGATTGCGCGGCGTGTCGGGCAACTGATCCAGCATCGTGGTGCTGATATAGATGCCCGGCTCGATCGTGAACGCGTCGCCCTGCTTGAAGGTCTTGTCGCCAGTGTAGAACTGCGCCGGATCGTGCACGGCGAGTCCGATACCGTGACTGATGCCATGAATCATCCAGAACATCGCCTGATGACATTGTCGCGGCTGTCGCGCGCAGTCCACCGGCCAGGGAGGATCGAAGCGCGCGTCCACACTCTCGACGAGCCCGAGTGCCGCGAGGCCGCGGGCGCGGATATCGATGGAGGAGTCGAGCGACGCGGCGGCGGACATTCCCGGCTTCGCGTTGCGCTCCGCGGCCTTCTGTGCGTCGAGCACGAGCTGGTAGAGCGCGCGCTGCTCGGCGGTGTACTTCCCGCTCACGGGAATGGTGCGAGTGATGTCGGCGGCGTAGCCCTCGTACTCGGTCGCCGCGTCCATCACGACGACGTCGCCCGGCTTCACGTCGCCGCGGTCGCGCATGTAATGCAGCTGGGTGCCGTGCACCCCGCCGCCGACGATGGACCCGTACGATGGCCGTGCGCCGCCCAGTCGCATGAAGGTGTGCTCGAGCGCGGCCTGGATCTCGTACTCCTTCGTCGGCTCGGCGAGCGTCATCGCGGCGCGGTGGCCTTCCGAGCTGATCTCCGCCGCGCGGCGGATCAGCGCCAGCTCGGTCGCGCTCTTTCTCGCGCGGAGCTGATCCACGACGTCGTGGGCGTTCTTCACGTCCAGACCGGGGTGACGCGCCAGCACGCCGCGCATGAACTGCCGGCCGCGCGTGAGCGAATCCTGCGATGCGAAGTCGGCCGACGAGTAGTCGGCGATCTCGTGGAACCGGACGC
>JBDSSY010000257.1:0-13576 GCA_039928585.1 Gemmatimonadaceae bacterium
GTAGATCGTCGTCGTGTGCTGCAGCGTCGCCACCTGTTCGGTGACGCGCTTGACGACGGTGGGATGGCAGTGGCCCACCGACACCGTCACGATGCCGGCGAACAAGTCGAGGTAGCGTCGGCCGGTCTCGTCGTAGAGATACTGCATGTACCCCTCGACGATGAGCAGCGGCTCGCGATAGAGTGTGAAGACCGCGGGGTTGGTGAACTGCCGGCGCATGGCGAGCAGCTCGGTGCGCGACGGTCCCGTGTACGGGCGGGGCACGTGATCCACCGGCGGCAGCTCCAGGCGCGGCGCGGACTTCGCTGGCGGCGCGGCGGTCGTCATCGGACGCTCAACGGCTGCTCGTCGGGTGCCGCATAGCCCTCGACGGGCTCGTAGCCGCCCTGGTACGAGTCGCCCGCCGGCCGGCGGATCTGCGACTGGAGGACGACGCGATCGCGGCGGATCCCGCGGAAGTCCTCGACGCTCGCCCACCCGTCGGCCGCGTGCTTCTCGAGGAACGCATCGAGTCCGGCATTCAGACGCTTGATCACGTTGGGCCCTACCGCCTGGTCCAGCATCGCGGAGGTGCAGACCTGTACGGTGCCCGCACCGAGCAGGAAGTACGAAAGCGCCTGCGGAAAGTCGCTCACTCCGCCGATGCCGGAGAAGGCGCGATCGGGGAACGCCTGCGTCATCTTCGCCATGTTCGCCAGCGCCATCGGCAGGATGGCAGGCCCACCGAGTCCGCCGCTCGACACCAGTCCGTCCACGTTGATCTCGAACTCCAGCGAGTCGGGATCGATCAATGGCAGCGAAGGAAAGGTGTTCGACGACACCATGGCGTCAGCGCCGCCGCGGAAACACGCTGCTGCCTCTACGACGATGTCGCGCGTGGCCGGCGTGAGCTTCGTCCACACGGGAATCGTGGCGACCTCCTTCACCGCTTCAGTGACGACGGAGCACAGCCCTTCATCCTTGCCGATGTTGGAGCCCATGTCCTTCCGGTCCATGTGCGGGCAGGAAAAGTTGCACTCGATGCCGTCGGCGCCGGCTTCCTGGCACGCCTGGGCCAGCGTCTGCCAGTTTCGCAGCTCCTTGTCGTTGCCGGAGCCGGCCATGATCGACGCGATGAGCACCTTCGTCGGATGCGCCTCCTTGATGCGCCGGATGCGCGGCACCCACCAGTCGATCGCCTTGTCGGAGATGAGCTCCCAGTTCCACGACGAGTGCAGGGCGGCGCCCGGCCGTTTCCTCATGGACACCGAGGCATCCTCTGTTCCCGTGCGCATGAACTTCGCCTTCGCCCCGACCACGTTGGTGACCGGATGCAGGCCGATCGTCTTCGTCACGACGCCGCCCCACCCGGCGTCGAACGCGCGCATGATGTTGTTCTCCGATTCGGTGGGCGGCGCGGACGAGAGGAGGAACGGATTCTCGAAGCGGATGCCCGTGAACGTGACGGATCGATTCGGCATGGATCGGGGAGCCTCCTCAGCTCATCCAGTTGGTCCCGGCTTCCTTGTTCCACTTGGTGGTCATTTTCTTCGCCTGCGTCCAGAGCTCGATGGAGCCCTTGCCGGTGATGTCACCGACGCCGAAGCTGGAGTCGTTCCATCCGCCGAACGAGAACGGCTCGCGGGGCACCGGCACGCCCACGTTGACGCCGACCATCCCCGCACTCGCCTTCTCCATTACGTAGCGCGCGACGCCGCCGCTCTCGGTGAACACCGACGCGGCGTTCCCGTACGGCGATGCGTTCTCGATCGCCAGCGCCTCGTCCACGTCCTTCGCGCGCACGATCACGAGCACCGGCCCGAACACTTCCTCCTTCGCGATGCGCATGTCGGGCGTGACGTGGTCGAGGATGGTGGGACCGATGTAATACCCGCCCTCCCTGCCGCGCACGCTTACATGCCGGCCGTCCACCACCACGGTCGCGCCGGCCGCCTCGGCCTCGTCGATGTAGCCGA
This sequence comes from Gemmatimonadaceae bacterium, assembly GCA_039928585.1. GTDB lineage: Bacteria > Gemmatimonadota > Gemmatimonadetes > Gemmatimonadales > Gemmatimonadaceae > AG11. Next base: position 1,956 of record JBDSSY010000257.1, read on the forward strand.
TGATGCGCTCCCGCGCCGCGGCGGAGATCACCGGGCCCACGTCGCGGCCGGGCACCATCGCTCGCGCATGCTCGGCCATCCGCGCGATGATGTGATCGGTCGCGGACACCGCGACCATCACCGACGCCGCCATGCACCGCTGCCCCGCGCAGCCCGACATCGAGGCCACGACGTTGGACGCCGTCATTTCCCGATCGGCGTCCGGCATGACGATGAGATGATTCTTCGCCCCGCCGAGGGCGAGGCAGCGCTTGAGGTGCGACGTGGCGCGCCGGTACACGATCTGGGCGACCTTCGTCGAGCCGACGAAGCTCACGGCGCTGATGCCGGGGTGATCGCAGATGGCCTCGACCGCATCACGTCCGCCGTGCACCACCTGCAGCACGCCGTCGGGCAGCCCCGCTTCCCGCAGAAGCTCGACGATCCGGCGCGCGCTGAGCGGCACCAGCTCGCTCGGCTTGAGTATCATGCAGTTGCCGAGGCCGATCGCGTTGGGGATCGTCCAGTTCGGCACCATGTTCGGGAAGTTGAACGGGGTGATCGAGGCCACGACACCCACGGGGTAGCGCTCCACGCGGCACTCGACGCCACGGCTCACCTCCAGTACCTCGCCGGTGACGATCTGCGGCAGCGAGCAGGCGAACTCGGTGAGCTCCGCCGACTTGAGCACCTCGGCGCGTGCTTCCGAGGCGACCTTGCCGTTCTCCTCGCTCACGAGCGCCGACAGCTCGTCGATGTGCTTCTCGAGGAGCGCCTTGTAGCGGTAGAGCACCTGCACGCGCTCCTTGATCGGCGTGCCGGCCCATCCGGGGAAGGCCGTCCGCGCGGCGGTGACCGCGGCATCGACATCGCGCCGCGACGACATGGGCACGCGCGAGATCAGGCTGCCGCTGCTCGGGTCGTGGACGTCGAGCAGAGGTGCATCGGGCGAGACGAAAGCGCCTCCGATGCAGTTCTGCACTTCGGCGTATTTCATTCGGTAACATGCGAGCGCGTCCGCCGCGGGGCAAGCACTTCGCCTGGCGAGGTCCGGATCTCCAAGGGATGGATATCCGTATTCGCGGAGAATTCGTTTCTCCGCGCGTACACCGCGCTACAGCATCCGCGATTCCGGCGGTGTGTTCCTTGGTGTTCGGCCACTCAGCCGCGCGCGCTCGCCAACCGACTGAACGAGTGCGGCAAGACGATGGCGCTCGAGCGGGAGCGTGAGGTCGGCGAGCACGGCACGTTGCAGGGACGGGAGCAACGGAGCGAGCGGGGTCGACGCTGTGCGATAGAGCAGACGAGCGCCACCCGACGCGAGCGGGGCCGCCAGCAGTTCCGCACCAGCGTCGCTGGCCAGCGCACGATCCACCACGAGCACGAGCGGGACCTGCGTGCTGGACAGCTCGCGCGCTTCAGCGAGGCTGTGCGCCACACGGGACGTGTGTCCCAGTGCGGCGAGCGACTGCGCCAGTCCTTCCAGAAGCGCGGCGTCCGTGCCGACCAGCATTACATGCGTCATCAGTGGGTCCGCTCCGTCATATCGTGTTGGTGCTTGGCCGCGCGCGCGCAGGCGATTCCGGTACGTGCACTCCCCGGCTGAACGTGCACGCGCACGCGTACACAAACTCTGTGGTGCTCCGCACGCAATGCGTGTCTCAATGCAATCCGGCGAGCAGTACCGTCTCGACGAGCCACTGCACCAACTGAAGCGCGAAGTATGCCACGATGGGTGTGATGTCCATCACACCAAATGATGGAATGACGCGTCGCAGCGGACGCAGCATCCACTCGGTCGCGCCGGCGCTCCACGAGATCCACCAGCGACTCGCCAGCATCGGAAGCCACGATGCGATCACGCGGACGAGCAGTGCGAGTCGCAGGACGCCGAACGTCCAGCGCACCACCAGCACGACGAGACCGGCGCTGCCGAGTGATGACGCGGTGATCGCGTCGCGCACGAGCGACGCCAGCATGTCCAGCGCCGCGAGGAAGAGCACGGCGCAGACGACGTACGCCACGAGCGCCCACCAGGGCGTCGATGCGGCGTTGCCACCCACGCGCACGACCTGCCGCTCGACGCCGGCAATGCGAGGATCCACGCGGCCACGCATGAAGCGCGCGATGCCGCTGAACGGATTGATGCGTCGGGTGCGAACCGCCCAGTCGACCGTGGCGACGACGGCCAACATGATGCCGGCGGCGAGCAGGAGCGGGCGTAGGAGGTCGGTCACCATCGCGAACACGAGCAGCGATTCGTTCATGCGCGAAAGCTGTTCGGTGGGTCCTGCCGCTACAAGGAGGTGTCGACGAGCGAGTATCTTCCACGATCCGCTACCCGAGCGACCGATGTCCGCTGCCGCCGCGCGCCGTTACTGGCTGGTGAAATCCGAACCCGACGTCTTCTCGTTCGCCGACCTTTGCGCGTCCGACGACCGGACGACGTACTGGGACGGCGTGCGGAACTATCAGGCGCGAAACTTCATGCGCGACGGAATGAAGCGCGGCGATCTCGTGCTGTTCTATCACTCCAGTACCGAACCGGCCGCGATCGTCGGCATCGCGGAGGTCGTGCGCGAGGCATACGCCGATCACACGGCGCTCGATCCCCGCGATCCGCACTACGACCCGAAGAGCAAGGCGGACGCGCCAACGTGGATGATGGTGGATGTGCGGGCGGTCGAGGCGCTCGTGAACCCGCTCACGCTGGCGGATCTCCGCGGGGTGAAGGGACTGGAATCGATGGTGCTGCTTCAGCGGGGCAGCCGCCTGAGCGTGCAGCCGGTCACGGCGAAGGAGTGGGCGATCGTGCACCGGATGGGAATGAAGACGCGGTGACGTCAACGAAGCAGGAGCCAGATGCCACTGCCGATCCCGACCACTCCGACCACCGCGCGGATCAACGACGGCGGTAGACGCTGCGCACCTCTCGCGCCCAGATAGCCGCCGGCGATGGAGCCACCCGCCATGCTGAGCGCGATCGGCCACTCGACGATGCCGCTGGCCGCGAATGCCGCCGCCGCGACGAGATTCATGCAGAACCCGCCCCAGTTCTTCAGGCCGTTCATCCGATGGATGTTGGTGAAGCCCATGAAGCCCAGCGCAGCGAGCATGAGGATACCGACCCCCGCGCCGAAGTACCCGCCGTAGATGCCCACCACGAACTGCACGGCCAGCAGGACGGGCGATGGCCCGCCCGATTCAATATCCCGTGCGACCCGCGACGGCTCCGCGCGTGACCGGAGCTGGCGCAGCAGTGGCCGCTGGACGAGGAACAGCGTCGTCGCCCCCAGCACCAGCCACGGCACGACGCGCTCGAACGTCGCGTTCGAGGTGTGCAGCAGCAGGAATGCTCCGAACCCACCGCCCGCCAGGCTGGGCACCGCAAGCGCGAGCGCCAACCGGCGCGCACCCCGCAGTTCGCCGCGGTAGCCGAGCATCGAGCTCAGCGCCGCGGGCAGGAGCGCAACAGTGCTCGTCGCGTTGGCGGCCAGCGGAGACAATCCGGCCGCGATGAGCGCCGGAAAGGTGAGCAGTGTTCCTCCACCGGCAATCGAGTTCATCACCCCCGCCACCACTGCAGCCAGGGCGGCGACCACCAGCGGGGTCACGGGCATCGCGGTGAGGTCGGCGACGGACACGGGTGCGAGGGGAACGGGTTGCGGGTCGAGCGCATCGGCGGGCGCGACAGGCGCCGCATGGCGGAAGCATAGCCGACGCGCCCAGCCCGCGACCATCGCCGTACGCCAATGTCGCCGCGGTTCGCAGGCCAATATATTTCGTCGACGCCGAGCACAGGCTCCGGCGGCAGGCAGGGGACTTCAGGGAGAACGGCGACATGGGCAAGACCGAGTCGAGCGCGGCGAACGCGTCCTCCGGGACGCTCGAGATCAAGGACACGCGTACCGGGACGAGCCATACCGTCCCGATCCTGTCGCCCGGCACGGAAGGCGACATTGCCATTCGCGCGATGGACCTGCGTCCGATCAAGGAACGGGCCGACGAATTCGGGCTGATGACGTACGACCCTGCGTTCATGAACACGGCGTCGTGCAAGAGCGCGATCACGTTCATCGATGGCGACAAGGGCATCCTGCGCTATCGAGGGTATCCGATCGAACAGCTCGCCGAAAAGGCGAGCTTTCTCGAGGTCGCCTGGCTGCTGCGGAACGGCGAATTGCCTTCCCAGTCCCAGTACAGCGACTGGACGCACCAGATCACGTACCACACGTACGTGCACGAGAACATCAAGACCTTTCTCCAGGGCTTCCGATACGACGCGCATCCCATGTCGATGCTCTGCAGTTCGGTGGCGGCGATGTCGAGCTTCTACCCGACGGCGAAGAACATCCAGGATCCCGAGGAGCGCCACATCAGCATCGTGCGGCTGCTCGCGAAGCTGCCGACGCTCGCAGCGTTCTGCTTCCGTCACGTGAAGGGCCTGCCGTTCATCTACCCGGACAACGACCTGGGATACGTCGAGAACTTCCTCTCGATGGTCGCCCGCATGACGGAGCCGAAGTATCAGGGCAATCCCGTGTTCGTGAAGGCGCTCGAGGTGCTGTTCATCCTCCACGCCGATCACGAGCAGAACTGCTCGACGAACGCGGTGCGCGCGGTCGGCAGCTCGCACGTCGATCCATTCTCGGCCGTCGCTGCCGGGATCGCGGCGCTCTACGGACCGCTGCACGGCGGTGCGAACGAGGCCGTGCTGCACATGATCAAGGAGATCGGGGACAAGAAGAACATCCCCGCCTTCATCGAGGGCGTGAAGGGCGGCAAGGGGCAGAAGCTGATGGGATTCGGCCATCGCGTCTACAAGAGCTACGACCCGCGCGCGCGTATCGTGAAGAAGCTCGCCGACGATGTGTTCAAGGTGGTCGGCGTGGACAAGGATCTCGAGATCGCGCTGGAGCTCGAACGCATCGCGCTGTCCGACGACTACTTCGTGTCGCGCAAGCTCTACCCGAACGTGGATTTCTACACGGGCCTCATCTACCGGTCGATGGCGTTCCCGACGGACTTCTTTACGGTGCTGTTCGCCGTTGCCCGCACCGCCGGCTGGCTCGCACAGTGGGAAGAGATGCTGAACGACAAGGAGCAGAAGATCGCCCGTCCTCGGCAGATCTACACGGGGTACGCCGAGCGTGCGTACAAGTCGGAGCTGGATCACACGGTTGGAGCGACGCGGAAGGACGCCGTACGGAAATAAGAGAGTGGCTGGCGACGACCCTGTCGCCGCACTGTCGTACGGCGCGCCGCACGCCTATCGCCGCACGACTCCCCGCACGCCTTTCGCCGTACGCAGCGCTGCATTCGTCGCACACACCGTGCGAACTGGACACTCCCCGCAGCGCGCCACTCTGGCGGTGCAGACCAGCGCGCCCAGCTCCATCAGCGCCTGATTGTGCGTCCACGTCGCTGCGCCGGTACGCGGCAGCAGCGCCTTCGCGATCGACCAGAGGCGCTTCTGTCCGCGTCCTGACTTGCGATCCACCTCCGGCGCGAACACGCGGGTGAGCACCCGCGCCACATTCGTGTCCACCAGTTCCGCGCGTCGCTCGTAGGCGAACGAGCTTACCGCTCCGGCGGTGTACGCACCCACGCCGGGCAGCGCACGCAGCGCACGGACGTCGGAGGGAAGTACGCTCGTCGCATTGCGACCGCGGTCGGTCACGACCGTCGCCAACGCGTGGAGATGGCGCGCCCGGGCGTAATAGCCGAGTCCCGCCCACGCGTCGGCCACGCGAGACGGACGCGCCCGCGCGACGTCGTGCAGGGTAGGAAAGGTGACGAGGAATGCCGCGTACTTCGGTACCACGCGCGACACCTGCGTCTGCTGCAGCATGAGCTCGGAGACGAGCACGTGATACGGATCTCGCGTCGTCCGCCACGGAAGGTCTCGTCCATGCACGCGAAACCAGCGCCGGAGCAGCGTACCGAAGCGACGCCCTCGCTGACGGTCGATCGGTTCCTCAGGCCGGACTCGCGCGCGCCGCGGCGTATTCCCGCGCGCGCTTGCCTTCGCGGCGCCAAGCGTCCCCTTCGTCACTTTGGCATCACGGTGAACAATCCGTCCACGAACCCGATGCGATGGGCAAGCACGAGTCCGAAGCCGACGCTCGCCAGACCGGACGCGATGCGTAGTGAGCGGTTCATCCCGCTGAACCGACGCGTGGCGAACAGCGCCGGCGCCGCGATGGATGCCGTCACGAGCAGCATGCCGGCGATCGTACCGATCCCGAACACCGCGAGGTACCCCACGGCCCACCGCGGATCGGGAATCAGCGCGACCTGCGGCAGCGTGACCACCGCCGCCGAACCCGCCAGGCCGTGCACGAACCCGACGGTGAGCGGACGCGACGTACTGTCGGCCACGCGGCGCTCGCCACCCGCAAGCGTGAGCAGGCCGAGCACGACGAGCATCACCGCAACGGCGAATTCAAGAGACAGGCCGACCTTCGCTGGAATCTGGTCAAGCCGGACCTTGAGCAGCACGATCGCGCCGCCGACGAGCAGGATCGTCACGGTGTGGCCGAGTCCCCACAACACGCCCGTTCGTGCGGCCCGCGCGAGCGACCGCTGCTGGGTCACGATCGTCGTCACCGCGACGACATGATCGGGGTCGGTGGCGTGGCGCATGCCAAGCAGAAAACCAAGCGCCAGCACGCTGAGCAGCGCCGCCAGCATCAACCCGGCACCGGCAGCAGCAACCGCCCGAGGGCGACGCCGGCGAACGTCGCGAGCAACGCGAGCGCCACGCTCGCCACCACGTTCAATGCGGCGAGCGTGCCGCCGCCGTGCTCGAGCAATGCCACCGTGTCGTAGCTGAACGTGGAGAAGGTCGTGTATCCGCCGCAGACGCCGACAGCGAATAGCAGCCTCATGGCGTCCGTATCCGGGCCTCGACGCAGGATGGCGACAGCGATTGCCCCAAGCACGAATGACCCCGTCACGTTCACCAGCAGCGTACCGATGGGGAATGCCACCAGGCCCGCGTGCGGCATCGACGCGTCAAGGCGGCGTTGCAGCCACCCACCCAGGGTGAACCGCGCCACGCCACCGAGCGCGCTTCCGATCGCAACGTACGCCCAGTTTCCCATGGCTCCAACCCTTTGCGAATTCCAGCGCGGGAATCTAACGTCCTGCACCATGACATTCCCCATCTCGCTGGACGACGTCAGAGAGGCCCGCACTCGACTCGATCCGTTCCTCACGCCGACGCCGCTGCGTGCGTATCCTCAACTCGATGCCGCCGTCCCCGGCGCTTCGCTCTGGGTGAAGCATGAGAACATGCAGCCGACCGGATCGTTCAAGGCGCGGAACGGCCTCGCCACCGTCACCGCGCTCACATCGGAGCAACGAACGGCGGGCATCGTCGGTGCCACGACCGGCAACCACGGTCTTGGCCTCGCCTATGCCGGCCGCCAGCTCGGCGTCCCCGTGACCATCTGCGTTCCGCGCGGGAACAACCCGGAAAAGAACGCGGCACTGCGGGCGTGGGGCGCGCGCGTCGTCGAGGATGGAGCCGACTACGACGAAGCGGTGTCCGTCGCGCAGCGGCTCGTGGAAACGGAAGGCAGGACGCTCGCCCACTCCACCAACAATCCCCACGTGCTTGCGGGCGCGGGGACGATGACGCTCGAGATACTCGAACAGGCGGCGGAGCTCGATACCCTGCTCATCGCCATCGGCGGTGGCTCGCAGGCGGTGGGCGCGATCACGGTGTCGCGGGCGCTGCGACCTGGCCTGCGCATCATCGGCGTGCAGGCGGCGGGAGCGTCAGCGGCGCACGATGGGTGGCACGCCGGCACTCCGCGTCGCACCGATCGCGCCGCCACGTTCGCCGAAGGCGTCGCCACCCGATCGACGTACGAGCTCACCTTTCCGACGCTGCTGGCTGGACTCTCGGATTTCATCACCGTGACCGATGCCGAGATCGCCGACGCCGTGCGGCTCATCCTGGCGACGACGCACCAGCTCGTGGAGGGGGCAGGGGCGATGGGGGTCGCCGCCGCTCGCAAGCTCGCCCCCGCGCTCCAACACCAGCGTGTGGGGGTGATACTCTGCGGCGGCAACATGGACTCCGCCGTACTGCGCCGGATCCTCAATGGCGAGCTGTAACCGACGGCTCAGCTCACCTTGCGGGTCTTCCGCTTCAGGAAATCCATCAGGATGAACTGGCCCAGCGTCATCGTCGTGGTGAAGTACGCCTTGCCGCGGCTGATTTCGCTCATCCGCTTCACGAATTCCACGAGGGCGCGGTCGCGGGCGAGCATGAAGGTGTTGATCATGATGCCCGATCGCCGGCACGCCGCGACTTCCTGAAGGGTCTTCTCGATCACCGTGATGTCGAGGCCGAACGAGTTCTTGTAGATCTGTCCGTCGGGCATCGTCAGGGCGCTCGGCTTTCCATCCGTGATCATGATGATCTGGCGCATGTCCTTCTTCTGCGCCATCAGCAGTCGACGCGCGAGCTTGAGCCCCTCGGCGGTATTCGTGTGGTATGGGCCGACCTGCGCGCTCGCGAGCGTGGCGAGCGGGATCTCCTCCGCACTGTCGTGAAAGAGCACGACCTTGATCGAGTCACCGGGAAATTGCGTGCGGATCAGGTGCGTGAGCGCCAGCGCGACCTTCTTGGCCGGCGTGAACCGGTCCTCACCGTAGAGAATCATCGAGTGCGAGCAATCCAGCATGAGCACGGTCGCGCAGCTCGATCGATACTCCGCCTGCCGCACCATGAGATCGGAATACTCGAGCATCATCGGTACACTGATGTCACCGCTCCGGATCATCACGTTCTTCAGTGTTTCGTTGACGTCGATGTTGAGGACGTCTCCGAACTCGTACGGCTTGCTCCAGCCATCCGCCTCGATCCCGGTGGCGAGGTAGGGCGTGTCGTGGCTGCCGAAACTGGACTTGCCGAGCGACCCCAGAAGGCCGCGCAGAGTCTTGTAGCCGAGAAAATCGATGCCCTTCCCGGTTAGGTTGAAGTTCACGTCCTTCGCGGCCGCCTGGGCGAGTGATCCCTTTCCCTCCAGTGGCTGATGGCCGGCGGGCATCATGGGAGGCGTGTCGAGGTTGAGGTACCCTTCCGCCACCAGCCGCTTCACGAGGTCGTCCAGCAGCTTCGCCAGCTTCGCCTGGGCCTCTTCGTCTCCTTCGCCACGCAGGGCGTCGAGCATCTCGGGCGTGAACTGTCCACTCTCCATCAACGCCTGAAGAATCGCCTCGTGCAGGGCGCCGAGTGAGCGGTCGCCCGGCTCGTCCGCGCCCATGCCGTAGTACGGCTGCCCGTCGCCCCCCGCGAATCCTGACTGGAGCAGGAAGTCAGCGAGCTTGTCGAGCAGCGACTGGAGATCGACCGCGTCGGCCATCTCCGGCGAGAACTTGCTGTAGGTATGAAAGCGCATGCGTCTCCTCCTCTCTGATGAATACTTCAGGGTGCGCACGAGTGCCAATGATCTGCCGAACCCTTCTCTCTATATTCCGTTGGTGCCCCCCTCAGCGTCCTCATCGATCAATCCGTTCCGCGTCGTCATGCGGCATCGGAACTTCCGGATCTTCCTGATCGGGCAGACCCTGTCGCTCGTCGGCACATGGATGCAGATGATGGCGCAGGGCTGGCTCGCGCTGGAACTGACCAACAGCGCGTTTCTCGTCGGACTCGTCGCTACAGCGACGTCCATCCCCATCCTGCTGTTCACGATGCCCGCTGGCGTGCTTGTCGATCGTTCCGACAAGCTGCGTCTCGTGCGCATCGCGCAAGGCGCGTATCTGCTCGAGGCGATCGCGCTTTGGGCCCTCGTCGCCACCCATCGCATCACGATCGGCTCGTTGCTCGGTCTGGCATTGCTCAGCGGGTTGATCGCGTCCATCGAGATTCCGGCGCGCCAGTCGCTGTTCATCGATCTGGTGGGGCGCGACGACCTGGCCGATGCGATCGCCTTGAATACGAGCGGATTCAACCTGGCCCGCATCGTCGGGCCGGGCATTGCCGCCGTGGTGATTGCACGGCTCGGCATCGCGTGGTGCTTCTTCCTCAACTCGGTCAGCTTCGTCGCCGTGCTCGTCGGCTTGTTCCTGATCACGCTACCGCCTCATCTGCCGGCGTCCGGGCGTGCGCGGCCGTGGATCGGCGTGCAGCAGGCGCTTCGGTACATGCGCGACACGCCCCGCGTGCGCGCCCTCATGATCATGGTGACGGTCTACTCCATCCTCGGCGTCCCTGTGCTGGCGCTCATGCCCGTGGTGGCGCGCAACATGTTCCAGCTCGGCGCCGCGGGGTATGGGCTACTGCTCTCGTGCCTTGGCATCGGGGGGCTCGTGGGCGCGCTGTCACTCGCCGCCGTGGGCTACCGCGTGTCCCGAACACGGTTGCTCGTTGTCGCGTCCATGGTGTGGCCGGTGCTCCTGCTCATGTTCGCCTTCACTCGATCTGCATGGATGGGCTATCTGCTCCTGCTCGGAATCGGAGGCACGATGATTCTCAATGGAGCGATCGCCAATGGACTGCTGCAGCAGATCGTCCCCGACGCGTTGCGCGGGCGCATGATGGCGGCGTATGGCCTGGTCGTCGTCGGCCTGGCCCAGGTGGTTGGCGCGTTCGCATCAGGAGTACTGGCCGACGTGCTCGGCGTGCGCCTCACCATCGCGGCGGGCGCCGCGTTGATGCTGGTCTACGGCATTCACGCCTTCTTCCGTCAGCCGCAACTCCTCGCACTGGAAGACGTGGATGTACTCGACGTGCCTGTTCTGTAATTCCGACCTCGGTCGCAACGCGGTCGTCGAGAACTTCCCCGTCGGCCGGCGGCTCGCGTTCGATGCCGCCAAGGGCAGGCTGTGGGTCGTCTGCCGCCGTTGCGAGCGGTGGAACCTCACCCCGCTTGAGGAGCGATGGGAGGCGATCGAGGAGTGTGAGCGCGCATTCCGTAGCACGAAGTTGCGCCTCTCCACTGACGAGATTGGGCTTGCGAGGCTGCATGAGGGGCTCGAGCTCGTGCGAATCGGCGCGCCTCAGCGTCCAGAGATGGCGGCGTGGCGCTACGGCGACCAGTTCGGCCGTCGCCGACGCAAGCATGTCGGATTCGTTGCGGCGGGCGTTGCCGCCAGTGGGATCGCCGTCGTCGCCGGACCAATGATGGGGCTATTCAGTCTGGGTGCCGCAGGTCCACTGATGAACCTGTTCAACCTTGGGCTCGCGCTCCGTCGCTCCACGTCGCTCATTCAGGTCCCCGATCCCGTCGGAGGCACATTTCGTATTCGTCTCGTCGATCTCGACAAGGTGAGCTTCGGTATTGATGGCAGCGAACTGCTGCTTCACGTTCCCGCCGCACGCGCGCGAGATGCGCGATCAGGTTCGTCCTCCGTTCCCTGGTACCGCTACGACCGTGGAGAATCGCGCGAGCTACGCGGTGACGCCGTCATCCGTGCGGCCGGCGCCATCCTGCCGCGGTTGAACCGGTCTGGTGGGAGCAAGGGCGACGTGCAGCGTGCCGTGTCCATGCTGGAAGAAACGACTAGCACGAAAAGGCTGTTCTTTGACTCGGCCGGATCGATCGCGAATCGCGGTCTCTGGACACGGTTGGCGCTCGGGCACGAACACCTGCTCAGCAACATGCCGGCTGCCGGGCGACTGG
>JBDSSY010000258.1:0-11562 GCA_039928585.1 Gemmatimonadaceae bacterium
CGACGTCAGCCGCGGCGTAGCCCAGCATCCGCTCGGCGCCCACGTTGAAGATCTGGATCACTCCGCTCGCATCCGTCGCGATGCTCGAGAAGTTGGCGCTGTTGAAGATGGCGCTCTGGAGGGCTCCAGTCCGAAGCAACGCTTCGGCGTGACGGACGTCGATGGCCGCGCTTCCGTCGACAGGAGTCTGCTTCATGCTGACCTCGTTCGCGCCGATATGGCGGGCGTACCGGGATCGGGCGCGCTCGACGAGAAGCTTCGGCGCGCGATCTCGGAGGTGTAGTTACCGAAGATCATGGCGAGGGATGGCATGGCCCACTCGAGGCAAGGTTGTTTCGACTCCCGCTGCGAGGTGTCGAGTTCGTGCGGCGGAGCGGAATTGCATCCCTGAACGTATCGTATCGGATGCGAGTCTACGCCAACAGGGTATCGGGTAGCGCTGAACGGCCTTGCTTGGCGACACTGACGACACCCGCGCGCGCGTCGTCGCGGCCGAGCGGTCGCCTGCCGCGATGATGCACCGCCGACTGGTCAGTGACGCGCGCCAGCATCTTGCGCGCCTCGCGCACGCACAACAGGCATATCTCGATAGCAACCCATTTCGTGTCATTCACGGATACGATGCTCGTGCCGGCCTGTACAGGGTGCGAGTCGAGTCAACGCGCAGCTTGCCGTCGCCGATCGCCGAACACGCGGCCGGTGTCGTGCGGCAGCTGCGCAGCGCCCTCGATGCAATCGCCGCCACTCTCGCAACGCCTGGCCTGCCGCCATCTCCGGCGACGAAACCTCTCCGATTTCCGATACACGACTCCCTACCGGAGTTCGCGCAACGCAGCCGTCGCGCATTGGCGACGATGAGGGCGGAAGCGCAGGCGACGATCGAGGCGCTGCAGCCATACCATCGACTCGGCGGCTGCCGCAACGATCCCCTCTGGCTCCTGCGCGAACTCGAGGACGCCGGCCTACCCACCCTGGCCGCCGGGTCACTGGGAGCCGACACGGCCATCGGCGTCAACACCTGCCGGCACGTCGACATCACCGGTGACCTGCGCGTCGACGGCGGACCGTTCGCGCACGGCCAGGTGATCGCCTCCATTGCCGCGCGCGTCGCTGGACCGGACCCCAAGCTCGACCTCTTCCTGCGTCCGCAGTTCGAGCTGGCGTTCGCCGCCGGCGGCCCGGCGCGCGGCGCTCCGCTCGTGCCGACGTTGAGTACGCTGTGCGATCGGGTCGAGCAGGTCGCATCGGCGCTCCTCGACATCCCCTGAGCAGTCGACGTACCTTGCGCGTCACCCTCACTGGAGCCCGTTGCATGCTCTCTGCCGCTGTCCGTCGCATCATCCCCATCGCCACCTGCGCGCTCGCGATCGTCCTGCCCATGCGCGTCAACGCGCAGCGCACCGACATCAACTTCGCCGACTCCATCAAGTACCGGTACGCCGCCAACCCACGACTCGAAACGCTCAAGGCAGAGGCTGCGCGTGAGATCGACGCCAAGGCGAAGATGATTCAGGTGATGGTCGATCAGGTGTTCTCGTTCGCGGAGCTCGGCTTCCAGGAAGTGGAGACGTCCCGATACCTCACGAAACTGCTCGAGGACAACGGCTTCACGGTCCAGCGTGGCGTGGCCGGCATTCCCACCGCTTTCGTCGCCCGGTGGGGCTCGGGGAAGCCGGTCATTTCGCTCGGCAGCGACATCGACGACATCCCCCAGGCGTCCAACAAGCCCGGCGTCGGCTATTTCGACCCGATGGTGGCAGGAGCCCCGGGCCACGGCGAGGGGCACAACTCGGGCATGCCACTGAACATCGCGGCCGCGATCGTGGTGAAGCGGATCATGGAGCGTGACAAGATTCCCGGCACGCTCGTGCTCTGGCCCGGCGTCGCCGAGGAGCAGATGGCGGGCAAGGCATTTCTCGTCCGCGCCGGGGTGTTCAAGGACGTCGACGTCACGCTCTTCACCCACGTCGGCAGCGCACTCGGCGTCTCGTGGGGCCAGTCGAGCAGCAACGCGCTCATCTCGGCAATTTTCAAGTTCAAGGGCTCCAGCGCCCATGCTGCCGGTGCGCCATGGCGCGGGAAGAGCGCCCTGGATGCCGTGATGCTGATGGCGAACGGATGGGAGTTCCATCGTGAGCATCTGGAGCTGCCGTCACGCTCCCACTACGTCATTCCGGACGGAGGCGATCAACCGAACGTCGTGCCAAGCACGGCGAGCATCTGGTTCTATTTCCGCGAACGGGACTACGCGAAGACGCTGCCGATGTTCGAGGATGCGAAGAAGATGGCGCAGGGTGCGGCGCTGATGACGGGCACGAAGGTGGACACGGTGATGATGGTGGGTTCGGGCTGGAGCGGCCATTTCTCGCGCCCGATCGCCGAGGCGATGTTCCGGAACATCGAGAAGGTGGGGACGCCGGCGTGGGACGCGAAGGATCAGGCTCTGGCGCACGGACTGCAGCGCGAGCTCGGCGTCGCCGACAGTGGTCTCACCGTGAAGCCCGGCCGCCTGGGCGGCCCGGTCAACGAGGCCACGCGCATGGGTGGCGGCTCCGATGACATCGGCGACGTGAGCTGGAACGTCCCGACCATCACGCTCAACTATCCGTCCAACATTCCGGGACTGCCCGGACACAACTGGGCGAACGCGATCGCGATGGCGACGCCAATCGCGCACAAGGGCGTCGTCGCGGGTGCGAAGGTGCAGGCGATGACCATGCTCGACATCCTGCTCACCCCGCAGGTCGTCACGGACGCGTGGGACTACTTCAACACCGTGCAGACGAAAACGACGAAGTACCGGTCGTTCTTCGCGCCCACCGACCAGCCACCGATCTGGCTCAACGCCGGCATCATGGAGAAGTACCGTCCGGAGATGCGGAAGTACTACTACGATTCCACCAAGTACGGCACGTATCTCGAGCAACTCGGCATTACGTACCCGACGTTGCGCGCGGTGGTGCCCTAGAGATTACGGCGGTTCAGTTCGCGAACGGTTGGCCACTCGCCCTCCTTGCCCTCGCGTCCACGTCCGCCAAACCCGCGAGGAACGCCGCGCGTTCGTCCGTCGAGTAGTACTCGGCGAGCATCGTATCGATGAAGCGATGCACGCCGACATCCCGAGCGCCTGGTGTGTCCGTTCTCGGAATGATCTGGTCGGCGATCGCGGCCACCACGTCACCCTGCTCGGGGGTGAGTGCGCGGGGCGCCCAGCGCTCGCCCTCCGCGGAACGCGCCTCACATCCGGCGAGCACGGCCGCGATGGTCGGCGCCGAGATCGCGCCGCCCAGCAGAAGTGCCGCACGGCGGAGCGCCTCGCGACGATCGATGAACCTCGATGATTCGTGCATGCCCTCCGGCAGTCGCACGATGTCGACTGCAACGTTGAAGTGCAGTCGAAGTACGGTCGTGCGCCGTGCGTCGCAAGAGTCAGTGACGTCCTTCGCCTCTGGTGAGACATTGTCGTCCGCCAGTCGCCCCGTCACCCCAGTGGCGAGCCACGACGATCGTGGTCCTTCTCGACGAGGTTGCATGAAAGATCCTCGCGTACCGCGCCGCACTTTCCTCGCCGCCGCCGCCGGTGCTGTGGGCGCCGCCCTCGGCGCCGCTCGCATCGCGCGCGCTGAGGGTGCCGTACGGCTCGATCCCGCGCCCAACGTCCCGATGCACGGACGATCCCGCTTGAACTCAGGCTCGGCGTTGCCAGCTACTCACTTCGCATGTTCGCGCCTGATGCCGCGCTCGCGATGGTCAGGGCACTGCGCACCCCGTACGTGAACCTCAAGTCGGTGCACCTGCCGTACGAGTGATCAGCGCAGGCACTCGCCGCACGGCGCCGGGAGATCGAGGCGACTGGCTTCCAGATCGTTGGCGGGGGAACGATCACCTTCGCGGAGGACCGCGATGCGGACGTACGACGATACTTCGAATACGCGAAGGCAGCCGGCATGCCCACGATCGTCTGCACCGGGTCGCCTTCCATCATGCGGCGCGTGGAAAAATTCGCCCGGGACTACGACATCAAGATCGCGATCCACAACCACGGCCCGGAGGACGAGCATTTTCCGTCCCCCTACGATGTCCTGAAGGTCGTGCGGGACATGGATCCTCGAATGGGACTCTGCGTGGACATCGGACACACAGTGCAGACCGGCACCGACGTCGTGAAATCGGTGCTCGACGCCGGAGGGCGCCTGCACGACACGCACGTGAAGGACCTTCGGGACCTGGCAGTCAAGGAGAGCCAGTGCATCGTTGGAGAGGGCGCCATCCCCCTCGCCGACGTGTTTCGGGCGCTCGTCACCATTCGGTACCAGGGGTTTGCGAACCTCGAGTACGAGATCGACGCCGCGGATCCGCTCCCGGGCATGAAGCAGTCGTTCGCGCACATGCGTGGCATCCTCGCTGCGCTCTCGTCACCCGTCAGCCGGGCAGCCAACCCCGGTCGTTGAGTCTCTTCCGGGCGCTGAGCCGCCCCGGGCCTGTCAGCATGTCGAACAGCTCCTGATGATCCGGTTCGTAACTCGTGCCGAGGAGCGCGTCCTTGCTCACCGTCTCGCCGTATCGCCTGACGAAGCGGTTCACGGCCCGTTGGAGCTGCGCGCGCTCCTGCGCGATTGCCTCGGCGCGCTTTGACAACGGATCGCCATCCTCGAGCGTGGCTTCCCAGCCGCCAAGGCCCACGGTGAACGTCGCCGAAATGCCAGCGGCGATGCGCCGGGTATCCTCGGACTTGGCGATTTGCAGCAGCCCGCCGACGAGCGCGCTCACGAGCGAGGCGCGCTTGACAATCCGACGCTTGTTCGATGCCGAGCCGAGTGAATCACGCGTCGCGCGCTCGCGCACCGTGGCGTTCGCGATCTGCGCTCGCACGTCGGTGAGCAGTTGTCGGTGCGCCTGCTGCTTCACGCGGAACGGCTCGTCGGCGATGGACCGGAACACCGTCACGAGCGCAAAGCAGTTGGTGCTCGTGCTCGTCGCAGCCGGATCGCTCGCCTTCCACTCGAAGCGTACGGTACTGTCCTGTCGCGCGGGCGAGACGAAACCGTACGGGATGTTCCACTGGTACGTCGCACCCCGCAAGGCGCCATTGGGGAGCGTGGCGAACGGATGGTACGTGAGCGAGTCCCCGTTCGCGTCGTCGGCGTCGAGTGCGATTTCCACCGTCTGTCCTTCGTCGCGTTTGTAGGTGCGCAGCGGAGCACAGACGGGCGCCACGTTCTGCGCCCTGACGGACACGTGGAACTCGGTGGTCGCCGTGCCGCCGTCTCCGTCGCTTACCGTGATGCGCCACTGGTTGACCCGGTTCACCGTCCCGCGTGGCGCATACCACACGAGCGTGCCCGCCTGCCGGTCGTATCGCGGCGGCAGGAGTGGATCGGTCAGGTTGGACGCCGCGATCGACAGCGCATCGCCATCGGGATCAGTCGCCTCCACGAGCAGGACGAGCGTGTCGCCGGGTGGAATGACCCGGTCCGACGGCTGCCGGATCACGGGCGGACGGTGCGCATCCGATACCGTGATTTCGGCGGATCCGCGCGCCACTTCATTGCCGTGTACCAGTGCGCGAACGCCGATCGTGTAGGTCGCGTTCGCGTCGGCCCGCACGGGGCGCCAGCGAATCACCCCGCTCTCCAGTCTCGCGGTGGCGGGCAGCCGGTCCGCCTGCAGGTCGACCACCGTGCCCACGGGCAGGTCGTTGATGACGACGGCGATGCGCACGCTGTCGCCAATCTGGACCTGCCGCGCTGCAATCGGTGCCATGGTCGGCAGCACGGGAGGCGGCACGGCGGGTGAAGCGGCGGATTGCGCGCGGACCACCGCGGCAGGCGCCGCGAGCTGCGCGACGCCAAGGACCGTGAAAAGGATCTGAAACGCGCGCATCTGCTCCTCGAACGTGGCACTGAGAGTCGTCGTCGATCGACACACCATGACGAGCGACGCGCGGACAGCGCCACGACGCGCTGGCGATCTCGCATTCACTGTGAGCAGCGTCACCATGCTCGCGCCGTCCCACCGAGCGTGCCATACCGCCTCATCGGTCGTCGTCCTGATGTGTCCCCCGTCGTATTCCTCTCCAGGCGTCTCCCCGGTTGCGTGCGTCGCTGCGCGCTGTTCGTCGTGCTGGGCATCGTGACGTTTGGACGACCACTGCGTGGCCAGGCTTCCCAGGTCGAGTCCGGCGGTGCGGCAACACGTCATGCGGGCCCCCGCATCGGCCTGGCGCTGAGTGGCGGTAGCGCACGCGGGCTTGCGCACGTGGGCGTGCTTCGCGCGCTGGAACGGGAGGGGGTGCCCATCGACGCGATCGCCGGCACGAGCATGGGCAGCCTCGTGGGCGGCCTGTATGCCGCGGGCTACTCGGCCGCGGATCTGGAGGGCATCGCGCTCGCCATCGATTGGGCCGCGCTCATGATCGATGCGCCTCCCCGCGGGATCCGTGAGCCGTTCGATCAGGTCGCCGGAACGGGCACCCTCCTCACGCTCCCGATGCGCGGCGGGCGCATCCGGCTCCCGACTGGCGTCATCGCGGGGCAGAACCTCTCCGCGCTGTTCGCCCGGCTCACATGGCCCGTGCAGACGGAAAGGGATTTCCGGAAGCTGTCCATTCCGTTCACCGCGGTCGCCACCGATATCGCGACGGGCGCGCCGATCGTGCTCGACTCGGGTTCATTGGCCAGCGTCATGCGCGCCAGCATGTCGTTGCCGAGCATATTCGCGCCCGCCACACTGGGTGGACGGGTCCTCCTCGATGGTGGCCTCGCGCGAAACCTTCCCGCGCAGGACGTCCGGGCACTGGGCGCGGAGTTCGTCATCTGCAGTGACGTGAGCGAGCCATTGCTCGACGCGTCGCATCTGCACTCGATGATCGACGTGCTCACGCAGGCGGTGAGCTATCGCGGCAGCCAGTCCACGGCCGAGCAGCGCCTGCTGTGCGATGTCGTGATCCGGCCCTCGATTGACGGGCTGCCGGGCATGTCGTTCGATCGCGCTGCCGAGTGGATTGCGCGCGGTGATTCGGCCACCAGTCTCGCGTCCGATCGCTTGCGGGCGCTCGTGGCGTCCACCGGTGGACACGCTCGACGACCTCCTGGCATCGATTCGGTGCGCCGCGTTTCTGCGCGTCGCATCGTGGCGACGCGCATCACCGCTGCGTCGGCCGATGCCCGTGCGTTCGTCGGCTCCATCATCGCGGCGCAGTCGCTGACCACGACTGATCCAGCGCGACTGTCCTCCGCACTCGAGGAAACCTTCGCCAGCGGACTCTTCGAGACGGTGACCTACTCGCTCGCCGCGGAGGACTCCGGCGACGTGCTGCTCGTATCGGCGCCAGCCGACGACGCGGACCGGGTGGGATTCGGATTTCGTTACGACGATCGGTACAACGCGGCCCTGTTGTTCGACGCGCGGATCCAGCACCTGCTGGGCTTCGCCTCCACCGGGACGTTCTCCTTGCGACTCGGCGAACAGTTGCGCGTCGCGCTGGACATGACGCGACGGCGAACGCTGGGCTCCAAGTGGGTGGTGGGAACCGGCATGTCGTTCGTCAGCACGCCGGTGGACCTCTTCGAGGGCCGCCGCCGCGCAGCGGAGGCGACGTTGCGTGTGGCGAGTGCCGGCGTGACGCTCGGCGTCGCGGGTCGCACGGGGGGAGTGGGCGTGCACGTCAAGGCTGAAGATGCACGAGGCACGTCGGAGATCGCCGCCCTGGATTCGAGTTCGCATCGCACCTACGCGGCAGCCGCCGCGCTTCTCTGGTGGGACGACCTGAATCGCTCCGCCTTTCCGACTCGCGGCACGGCGCTTCGCTCGCGGTACGAGCGAGGGGCGGGAGCGGGCTCCTTCACACGCTGGTTCGTGACCGGAAATGGCGTGGCGCCGCTCACTGCTCGACTCTCCCTTGGGGCTCGAATTGCCGCCGGTGCGGCGTCTCGAGACGACGCGCTGCCATTGCACTATCGCTTCTTCCTCGGCAGTCTCACTCCATCGGCGGTGCTGGCGGAGTCGCAGGTCGCCTTCGCCGGACTGCGAGTGCAGGAGCGACAGGGATTCGCCGTCGCCGTCGGGGGCGCGTCGCTGCAGTGGGAGGCCGTCCCGAACGTGTTCGTCACGGCCCGGGCGGACGTGGGCAACATCGGCCCCACGTTCGGTGACGCGCTCGCGTCGCGCGTGCTCGGAGCCGCGTTGTCGCTCGGAAGTCGCACGCTCGTGGGGCCAGTCGAGTTACGATTGCATGGGCGTTCCCCATCCGAGACGAGACTGGAATTCAGCGTAGGGCACCAATTCTGAACACTCGTTCGCACGTGCGCCGTTGCGCCTCATCGCTGCTGGTGTCGGTGTTCGCGACGCTCGTCGGCACGCGCGCGGGCGTCGCCCAGGAGCCGACGCCCCACGACACCGCGGCACCGCCGTGCAGCGTCGCAGTGGGCCGCATGGCGGTGGGTGAGCGCGCCCTGTACGCGCTGCGACTTGGGGGACGTCCCATCGGCACCGGGTCGCTCGAGGTGATGGGGGCCGAGCAAATCGACGGCCATGCGGTGCTGCGGACGCGCCTCCAGGTATCGGGACAGGTGCTGTTCGCGCGTGTCGACGACCGGTTCGAATCGTGGATCGATCCGGTGCGCCTCTTCTCGCGCCGCTTCGTCCAGGACCAGAAGGAGCTCTCGACCACACGCTTTCGCGATTATCTGCTCTCGCCGGAGCGGAAGACCTTCCGCCGTGCCGATGCCGCATCGGATGAGGTCATGACGACCGACGAGCCGCTGGACGACGTGAGCTTCCTGTTTTACGCGCGCACCCTGCCGCTCCGAGTGGGCGACGTGGACACGATTCCCCGCTACTTCAAGCCTGGACACGTCGTGATCCTGCGCGTGCTGCGCACGGAACGGGTCACCGTTCCCGCCGGCACGTTCCAGACGATCGTCGTGCAACCGACGATCACCAACGCGGGCGGGCTGTTCGGCCAGGGAGGGCACGCCGAGGTGTACTTCTCGGACGATGCGACTCGCACGTTGGTGCAGTTGAAGAGCAGGGTGCCGGTCGTCGGCTCTCTCAGCCTGCATCTGCGGGAATATCGCCCGGGCCGCTGACGCTCCGAGTCCCGGAGGCCACGGCAGTGCATTTCGAGCACGAATGTCTGGTCAATTATTCACTTTCGTGATCAAACTGTGACGCATCGGCGTCTGATGCTTGCGTATTGTGCACGTTTAGTGCATCATGAACGCATCAACCAGATGACCCCCGGAGTGTCATACGATGGAATCAGCACGCGACGTCCTGTCGACGCACGTCCGCCATGACCTGCCCTATTCAGATCGGCTTGCGACATCGGCGCATCGTCCTGAATCGGTCGTGCTGCAGGTGGACGGAACGATATCCGGCGTCGACGGACTGACGTGGCTGTCGAGTCGCAGGGATGCGGCGTCGGCGGCGTACCTGGTCGCACTGAAGAAGGAATCGCTGGAGGCGGGATGGAGTGCCGCCGCGCACGCGCGCGCTCGTCTCGCGCACCTTCGGCCGCGACGCGCCGAGGTGAACGAGTTGGGTGCAGCCTACCTGGCCGCGCTCACCCCCGGCGCCGCGGCCGCGGTGCAGTCGTTCCGCCGCGCGGGCATTGCCGTCGCGCTGGCGAGCGAGGTCGGAGCGGAGTCGCTGTTCGGCGTCGCAACGGCCCTCGGTGTGAGCCCCGACGAGCTTCGTGCGCCTCGGCTGCGCTTCGACGCCCTCGGCGCCTATGTCGGCTCTGATCTGGCTGCATCGGATGTCGAGGTCGTCGAGGACTCCGAGTGGCGCGCATCGACGGCATCGCGCCGAACCGTGTGGGTCGGCACGCGTCGCACGCCAGTGTTCGCGCCGCATGCCACCGACGCGTTCATCGCCTTCTCCGGCGTCGTCGCGCGAGACGGGCGGCCCGATGCCGAGACGAGCGTGTCGAGCTTTCACGATCTTACCGCGCTCCTCCTGCGCTGAATCGGATCGCGATGTGATCGACGCGTACGCCGATGGTGGCGGCGCGCGCGCGCGCGTAGACTGCCCGCATGCGTCAACTTCTCGTTCGCGTGGCCCATCGTGCGACACTCGCGTGCGTCCTGCTCGGGTGCGCTTCGTCAACGCTGCGCGCTGACGACGGCTACGATCTCTGGCTTCGCTACGGGACGATCAGTGATCCGGCACGACGTGCCGAGTACCTCGCCTCCATTTCGCAACTCGTCGTCGAGGGCGAGTCGGCGACGCTGGTCGTGGCGCGAGAGGAGCTCGTGCGCGGATTGAGCGGGCTGCTTGGACGACCACTGATCGCGGACGGACGACCCCTGCGCGCCGGCGCCATCGTCGCCGGCACGCGCGCGAGCTCGCCGCTCATCGCGTCGCTGCCGCTGGCTGCGTCGCTGCGCCGAGTGGGGCGCGAGGGATACCTGATTCGCCGCATGCGAGTGCGGGGGACGATGGCCACCGTCATCGCGGCGAATAGCGACGTCGGCGTGTTGTATGGAGCGTTTGCGCTCCTGCGGGAAATCCAGACGCACCGGTCGCTCCGTCGCGTCGAGCTTACGAGTGCGCCGCGCGTGCCGCTGCGCATGCTCGATCACTGGGACAACCTCGACCGATCGGTCGACCGCGGCTATGCTGGTGCGTCGATCTGGGAATGGAACCAGCTGCCCGCGGTCGTCTCGCCTCGCTACCGGGATTATGCGCGCGCCAACGCATCGCTCGGCGTCAATGGCACCCTGCTCACCGCGCCGAACACGAACGCGCGCGCGCTTGCGCCGGATTTCCTCCGCAAGGCGGCCGCGATCGCCGCCGTCCTTCGACCATACGGAATTCGCGTGTATCTCACCGCGCGGTTCAGTGCGCCGATCGAGATTGGAGGTCTTCGCACCGCGGACCCGCTGGATCC
The DNA here is from genome assembly GCA_039928585.1 of Gemmatimonadaceae bacterium. Lineage (GTDB taxonomy): Bacteria > Gemmatimonadota > Gemmatimonadetes > Gemmatimonadales > Gemmatimonadaceae > AG11. The sequence goes on from JBDSSY010000258.1 coordinate 10,895, forward strand.
CGTGGTCCGGCAATGGTGGCGACACAAGGCCGACGAGGTATACGCCGCCATCCCTGATTTCGGCGGGTTTTTCGTGCAGGGCAACGCAAATGGGCAGCCGGGACCGCACACGTACGGCCGCACGCACGCCGATGGCGCGAACCTGCTGGCCGACGCGCTGGTCTCGCGTGGCGGCATCGTCATCTGGCGAGCGTATGTCGCGAGCGATCGGACCTCGCCCGATCGTGTGCGCGATCTGTATGACGAGCTCACCCCACTCGATGGCGCATTCCGGCGGAACGTGTTGCTGCAGGTGAAGAACGGTCCGCTGGACTTCCAGCCGCGCGAGCCGTTCAATCCGCTGTTCGGCGCGATGCCCCGCACGCCGCTCATGCTCGAGGTGCAGCTCACCAAGGAGTATCTCGGTAACGACGCGCAGCTGGTGTATCTCGGCCCCCTCATCGAGGAAACCCTGCGCGCCGACACCTTCCGGAAGGGCAAGGGGTCCACGGTGGCGCGTGTCGTGGATGGCTCGCTGCACGGATACACCCGCACCGGCATCGCTGGCGTGGCGAACGTCGGCAGCGACCGGAACTGGAGCGGCTCCATTTTCAACCAGGCCAACTGGTATGCCTTCGGGCGGCTGGCATGGGATCCGTCGCTCTCGGCGCGCAGCGTGGCGGAGGAGT
>JBDSSY010000259.1:0-4792 GCA_039928585.1 Gemmatimonadaceae bacterium
TCTGGAGACGCGCCAGCTCGTCGTGCCATGCGTCCATCGAGCGCGCAGCGAGCGTGAGTTCCACGGTGAAGCGCCGCGCCGTGAGTTCGGTGTGACGCTCCGCGCGCTTGCGCTGGCGCGCGAGCGAACGCACCTGACTCGACACTTCGTTGATCAGGTCGTCGAGGCGCTGCAGATCGCCCGTCGTCTCGTCGAGCCGGCGCTCCGTCGTGCGTCGACGGTCGCGGTAGAGCCCCACCCCCGCTGCTTCCTCGAACAGCTCGCGCCGGTCGTCGGCGCGCTCGGAGAGCAGCGCGTCGATCATCCGGCTTTCGATCACGACGCCGGTACCGGAGCCCAGCCCAGTCCCGCGCAACAGATCCGAGATATCGCGGAGTCGGCAGGGCGCGCGATTGAGGAAATAGTCGCTCTCGCCCGAGCGGGAGAGGCGCCGCGTGATGACCACTTCCCGGAATGGCACGGGGAGGATGCCGTCGTCGTTCGCGAAATGCAGGGAGACTTCTGCCACGTTCACCGCGCGACGTGCCGAGGAGCCCTGGAAGATGACCTCGTCCATCTTCGCGCCGCGCATCAGCCGCGCGCGTTGCTCGCCGAGCACCCAGCGCACTGCGTCGGAGACGTTGGACTTGCCGCAGCCATTCGGGCCGACGATCGCCGTCACGCCCGGCTCGAAGACGAGCTGCGTCGCGTCGGCGAACGACTTGAACCCATGGAGCTCGAGCTTGGTCAACCGCACTAGAACACTCTCCCCAGTCGATAAACCAGCATGGGCGCGATGCCCGATTTCCTCACGGCGGGAACGGCAAGCGCCGCCTGTTCGGGAGTCTCGTATGCGCCGAAGTACAGTGTCATGGTGCCGTCGAGCTGGCGCAACGCATACACTGGCTGTCCGCGTTGCGCCACGGCGCGCCGCAGTCGCGTCGGCACTTCCGCAGGCGGAACGTTGGCCTGCGCGAGGAAGGCGTAGGGCCGCTCGGTGACGAGGCCTCCACCTGGGGACAGAATACGACGGGCGCGCAAGTCGACGAGCAGCGAATCGGCGCCTGCACGCGAGGGATATGCGCCCGCCACCAACTCGAACAGCCTGTTTCGCAGGCTCAGGCCGTAGCTGGCGGCAGGAACGTCGGAAAATTTGCTCTGCAACTGCAGGATGGCGCCGGCGAGCCCGTTCGTATTCTCGAGCAGTACGGTGAACGCCGACGCATTTGCCGAATCCGCCGAGTTGATCGGAACGAGCACAGGGAACGAGTCGCTGGCGACCGCGAGGTTCGCGACTCGCGCGGCGCTGTCACGCGATGCGGCATCGCGTTCCGCGTCGCGCGCCCGCATCGCGCTGTCCGTCACGAGGGCGCCACCGGTGACGGACGCCGCCGCAGTGGATGCTGCGTCGATGCCGCGCCGAGCCGGCCGGTCGCTCGCGAATGGTCGCTGCCAGAACCAGACGCCGGCGCCGATCAACCCCACGGTGAGCAGAATGCCGGCGGCCCACGCCGGCCACGGTGTGCTCCGAGCCAGCTCTGGAACGGGGAGCACCCCCATGGGCGGCGAAAACGCGGGCAGCAGATCGCTCGCCACCGTCATCGGCGCTGTCTTTCGTTCACGAATCCAGGCGAGCGACTGCGCGACCGGGAGGCTGCCGGGCACCTCGTCTCCCACGAGCACGGCGCCGTCAGTAGAGTCGACGAGCTGGCGCAGATGCGGCGCGTGCGCCGGTGCGGCGAGCACGAGCAGCGCGCCGACCTCACGAAAACCGGCCGCCAGCCGGCGCCACCGCGGATTGAGGAACAACTCGTCGTAGTCGATCGGACTCGTGCCGCTCGGCATCACGAACAGTTCGCCCTCGTCGGCGACGGGATACGCGACGCGGTTGAGCGAGATGCCGTACATGAAGCTGTCGACGAGTCCATGCGCGCCATCTTCGCGGATGAGCGATTGCAGCGGCGGCGCCTCGCCGATGAGATCACCGACGGCCACGCGGCGATGTCCGGACTGCACCTGACCGATGCCCAGGGCCACGAGCGCCGTGGCGACGGGATCTGCGCCGACCACGACGAGTGCATGACACGCGTTCAACGTGCCGCCCAGCGCACGGCCCTCGGCGAGCCAGTCCATCTCCTCGGTCATGAACCCTCCTCGTACACCCAGAACGAGGTCTTCGCTTCGCGTCCCACCCGCTCCGCCTCCGCCCGCGTTGGGTACGGGCCGAGTACCACGCGATAGATCGTCGAGCCGTCGCGAAGGGCGGTGACCACGCGCGCCGATTCGTTGCCGACGCGAATCTTTGCCGCGAGCTCGGCTGCACGCTCGGGTACGAGGAGCGCGGCGAAGGACACGGTCCACCCGGCGGACTTGCGCGGTGCGGTGTCGCCCGCGACTGGAGGCGGCGACACGCTGTCGGAGTGCGCCGTGGCGGAGTCCTGCGCCGCACGCGCGGAATCCGACGGGCCAGCGAACTCCACGGGCCGGTCGAGCGCTGCGGCACGCGGCCGAAAGCCGGTCCAGCGGAACGGATACCAGAAGTCGGCAGAACCGCCGCGAACCCGCGCCACCGGACGCAGCGTCTCGCCATCGACGATGAAGACATCCGCTGCCTGCGCGACAGCGATGCCGCCGTCTGGCGCGACGAAGGGGAGATCGGCGCGCCACTGGGTCGCGAGCGCGCCGATCACGCGGTTGGTGCCCAGCGCGATGACGATGGTCGAGTCCTCCCCGCTCGGTCGCGCGAGCAGGTAGCGGCCGAGCGGGTCCACGCGCAATTCGGCGATGTGTCGCCCCAGTTCTATGCGATCGCTTTCGCGTTCGCGATAGCGATCGACAACGTGAATCGCGGAGTCACCCGTGGTGATGACGAAGACCCGGTCGCCGCTGGGCGTCGCGGCCAGCAGTTCGATGGGCGCGTCCATCGTGATCGTTGGGGTGCGCTCCATGGTGCGCGTACGAATCCCGGTGAGCTCGCGATCCGCTCCGAGGTAGAGCCGATCGCCAACCTGGGTGCGCAGCGTGCGGTCCACCTTCGGCAACACGATCGAATCGACGACGTCCGTCGCGGGAGGCCGAAGCCGCCAGACGACGGATCCACCCGTGCGTTCCGCGAGCACGAGCAGGCTGCCGTCCGACTGCGGGAACAGGGCGCGCGCGGCGAGCGGTGGCTTCCACTTCCACGACCCGCCCTCGGCGAAGCGCTGCACGGTGCCGTCGGCGAGGATGGCGTAGATCGAGGAACCGTCGGTGGACGTGATGCCGCTCAGCTTCGTTTTTGACACCGTGCGCGCACCGCCCTCACGAAAGTCGATGCGCGCAGGCAGACCCCGGCTGTCCACGTACGCGATCTCTCCCGCCTCGTCATCGAACGCGAGCACGCGTGCGGGTGCGGGCGCCAGCGGCGCGGTCCAGACGACGGTGTCGAGGCGCGGGTACGCATACACGCGCGCCGTTCCCCCTTTCTGCGCGATGCGCAGCACGAGGTTGTCGGGTCCGCGCGATGCCTGGGCGGACGGGGCGGCGCGAGTGGCGGAGCCGGCGGGCCGGTCATTGTTGCACGCGGCGAGCACGACCGCGAACGCGAGGAGCGTTGATCGCACGATCAGAATTTATCCCCGCGCGACGGCGGAGAACAGGCGCGCGCGGTGCGTCAGCGTGCGCCGTGGGCCGTGACTGGAATCACGTCCGCGTCGGCCCAGAGGCGTTCGATCTGATAGAAGTTGCGAAGCGTCGGATGAAACACGTGCACGACGAAATCCACGTAATCGAGCAGGACCCAGCGCCCCTGCTGCAGCCCTTCCACATGATTGGCCGTCTGTCCCGTCTCCTTCTTCAGGTCGGCCAGGACCGAGCTCCCGAGGGCACGAACATGGGTGTCGGACGTTCCGCTCGCGATGAGGAAGTAGTCCGTCATGTCCGACACGCCCTTGAGACTCAACAGCACGACGTCGTTTCCCTTGCGATCCAGCAGGATCGTGGCCGCACGCTGCGCGAGATCGAGCGACGTGTAGGACGGAAGCAGTGCGGGGGCGGACATGGCAATCAGGAAAAGGCGTGAGGCAAAAAAAGCAGTACTTGGTACTTCGTACTCGGTACCGAGTACTGGGTACTTTCGGGCCACGGCAGTACTCGGTACTTCGTACTCGGTACCGAGTACCGGGTACCGGGTACCGGGTACCGGGTACCTTCGGGCCACGGCGGTACTCGGTACATCGTACTCTGTACCAAGTACCGCGTACTTTCAGTTCAGAGCAGTACTTGGTACTTCGTACCTGGTACCAAGTACCAGGTACTCTCAGTTATGAAGTCAGTCCAGCGCGCGACCCCAGAATCCTCGGGTCTTACTGCTTGATCACCCAGACGCGGATCTCCGGCTTCACGTCGGCGTGCAGTCGTACGGGCACGCGATAGACGCCGAGCGCCTTGATGGGCTCGTGCAGGTCGATCAGGCGCTTCTCGATGTTGAACCCCTGGGCGGCGAGCTGTTCCGCGACGTCGGCCGACGTGACCGACCCGAACAGCTTGCCTTCCTCGCCGACGCGCGCGGAGAAGGTGAGCTGCACCTCTTCGAGGCGCTTCGCGAGTTCGCTGGCGCTCTCGCGCCGCTCGCTCTCGGCGGCTTCGAGACGGCCGCGTTCGGCGCCGATGCGCTTGAGGTTGCCGGGTGTCGCCTCGTAGGCGAAACCGCGGGGGAGCAGGAAGTTGCGGGCGTAGCCGTTCTTGACCGTGACGACGTCACCCGGATGCCCGAGATTCTCGATCGCCTGGCGCAGGATGATTTCCATGGAATGACCCTCTGATTACGTGGTAG
>JBDSSY010000260.1:0-4407 GCA_039928585.1 Gemmatimonadaceae bacterium
CCGCCAGCCGGCCGTCGATCGCGGCGTACATCGGAGTCCTCGCCTCGCTTGCGAGCGCCGCGGCACGCTCGCGGAGTGGCGCGACGTCGACGGTGTGCTCCGACATCAGCAGCGCATTGCCCACTGCAACCGTCCGGCCGTCGACTGTTCCCACCGCGCCGCGTCCACTCACTGACTTGAAGTTGGTCGGGGTCGCGAGTGTGAGGCCGCGTTCCTTCGCGTACCGCACGATGCCATCCGCGAGCGGGTGCTCGCTCATCGTCTCCACGGCGGCGATAAGCGCGAGCAGCGCATCATCGGTCATCATCACGCCCGGAGCGCGTACGATGTCCGTCACCGTGGGCCGGCCTTCGGTGACGGTGCCCGTCTTGTCCAGCGCCACGGTCGTGATGGTGCCCAGCTCCTGAAGCGCCTGTCCCCCCTTGATGAGGATGCCAAGCTCGGCGCCCTTCCCCGTCGCCACCAGCACCGCCGTGGGAACGGCGAGCCCCATGGCGCACGGGCAGGCGATGATCAACACGGCCACGGCGGCGGCGAAGGCGCGCACCGCGGGCGCCGTCACACCGTTGACGTTGCCCGCCACGAACCAGACGACGAACGTCGCGATCGCGAGCGAGATGACGACGGGCACGAAGATGCCGCTCACCCGATCGGCGAGACCCTGAATGGGGGCGCGCGTGCCCTGTGCGTCGCGCATCAGCTTGACGATCTGCGCCAGCGTGCTGTCGGCACCGAGAGTCGTTGCGCGGTAACGGAGCGCACCGGTGCGATTGATCGTGCCGCCGATCACGCGGTCGCCGGCGTGCTTTTCCACCGGTACCGACTCGCCGGTGAGCATCGACTCGTCGACGGCGCTCTCGCCCGACTCCACGTCGCCGTCCACCGCGAGCCGCTCACCAGGCCTGACGAGCACGAGATCCCCCGCGGCGACCTCCGCGATGGGGACATCGACCTCTTCATCGCCGGCACTGCCCGCACGAACGAGTCGCGCCGTTTTCGGCTGGAGCCCGGCGAGCGCGCGCAGTGCCGACGACGTCTGCTTCTTCGCGCGCGCCTCGAACGCATTGCCCGTGAGGATGAGCGCGATGATGATGATGATCGCTTCGTAATAGACATCGGGCGCGAGCCCGCGGCTCATGAAGAACGCCGGCGCCACCGTCGCGATCACCGAGTATACGAAGGCCGCACCAGTGCCGACGGCGATCAGCGTGTTCATGTCAGCCGCGTGATGCCGGAATGCGGCCCACGCGCGGGTGTAGAAATGGCGTCCCGCCCACGACATCACCGCGATCGTCACGGCAAGCATCGTCCAGGTGATCGTCCACACCGGCAGCTCATACAGCCATGGCATCACGGCGCGATGCGCCGGCTCGATGACGCGGGCCGTCCATCGCATGAAGGGATCGACGCTCGCCCCACTTGCCTGATGCGCCGCCATGCCGGCTCCGCTCATCAACGGCATGGACACGATCATCGCAATCGCGCCGGCGATGCCGCTCACGATCGCCTTGCGTCGGAGATCGTCGAACTCCTCGGTCTGCGCCGTGTCGCGAGCCGCCTGCTCTTCGAACGCCGTCTGGTCAGCGACGGGCAACTCCGCGCCGTAGCCGGTGGCGCGAATGTGTTCGACGAGGGCGTCGGGACGGATCGCCGCCGGATCATACGACACGGTCGCGTTTCCCATCATCAGGTTCACTGCGGCATCGGAGACGCCGGGAACCTTGTTGAGCGTACGCTGCACCCGGCTCTGACAGGCGGCGCAGGTCATCCCCGTGACGGGAATGACCACTTTCTCGATGGAGGCGCGTACCGGTACAGGATCGGGCAGCATGGTATCCGTGGGAGTCATCGTCATCACTCCGCGATCAGGCGTCCATGGAGCATGCCCATGCCGCAGGTGAATTCGTACGTGCCCGCTGTGGGCGGCGTGATTTCCACCGTGGTCTTCTGATTCTCGGGCAGAAAGCGGCGCACGCCGAAGTCGGGGAACACGACTTCCTCGGAGCAGCTTGAATTTTCCTGGCGGTCGAACACGAGGCGAACGGGCTGCCCCGCGGTGGCGCGGATGGTGGACGGCGAGTAGCCGCCGCGAACGACGATCGCGATCTCCTGCCGCCCCGCTCCACCGACGGCGGCGACCGCAGCGTTCGCGACGCCACGCTCGGCCAGGAAGAAATACCAGTTGACCCACGCCACGGCGGCAGCGCCGGCGGCAATGACGGTCCAGTCGATGGGCTGCATGTCAGACCTCTCTCGTGTCGTCAGCGCGCCAGCGCTGCGCCGAAGCCGACCCGTTCGATGGCCTTCACTGCGTCAGCCGTCACACGCTCGGAGGCGCCGTCCGTTGCCGTGAAGGTGGCTTTGCCCACGGACACTCGCGCATCGGTGAGGCCGGCAACTCCCGCGAGCGCCTCTTGTACTGACGCGACGCAGTGACCGCAGCTCATTCCGTCGATGGCGAGCGTGGCGTGCTGGGAGGTGCTCATGGAAGCCTCTGGCGTACGGGAAGCTGATATACCCCTGGTGGGTATGAGTCTAGATACCCCCCACCCCCATGTCAAGGCGCGCGCGGAGTTCTTCCAGCTACACCGTGAGTTGGTACGCGGCACGACCGATGCCCCCACTCTACGATCATCGTTGAAGGTGCCCTGCGCCCCGCCACTTGGATCGCCTGCCCATGACGCCGCTTCAGCCGCCCGTACACGCGAATGACGAGAACGCTCCCGCTGCTCCCTCCACGCTCTCGCGCCGCAAATTCTTCGCGGTGAGCGCCGTCGCGGCCACCGGGCTTACCGCACTGCACGGGTCACTGTCGGCGGGAACTCCGGCTGTAGCGGACGTCGCGACCGGCGCCTGCACGACGATTCCGGACACGCCCACAGCGGCGCGACCGGATCCCCAGGCCAACTGGCGCGACTTCAGCGCGGCCGAGACGACGCTGGCCTTTCGCAACCATGGCATGCATGCCGAGTTGCTCAGGGAGGCGGTCACGCCCCTCGGCGCGCATTACCTGCTGATCCACTTCGACATTCCGAAGCTGGCAGCGGCCGAGTACAGCGTCGCCATCGGCGGCCGGGTACGCACGCCATCGCGGCTGTCACTCGATGCCATCAAGTCCCGCCGCACAGTGACCCAGTCCGTGACGATGGAGTGTGCAGGAACCGGTCGTTCGACCGTGCACCCGCGCGCGGTGTACGTCCCGTGGGCCAAGGAGGACATCGGCACCTATCAGTGGACGGGCACACCGCTGCGGTCCGTGCTCGACGAAGCTGGATTGCTCGATGATGCCGTCGAAGTGCTCTTCACCGGCTGGGATTCCGGCGTCGACCTTGGCGTCGAGCACGCGTTCGAGCGGAGCCTGCCGATTGCCGAAGCGCTGCGCGACGAGGTGATGCTCGTCTGGGGCGCGAACGGTCAGCCGCTGCTGCCGCAGCATGGCTTTCCACTACGCCTCATCGTCCCGCGGTGGTACGGAATGGCGAGCGTGAAGTGGCTGCGTGCGATCACGGTGCTCAACGAGCCGTTCAAGGGCGTCGAGCAGGCGAAGGTGTACCGCTATCAACAGGTAAAGGGCGAATCAGGCGAGCCGGTCACGCTCAAGCGGGTCATCTCGGCGATGACGCCCCCTGGCATACCCGACGCGATCAGCCGGCACCGGTTCATCGCGCCGGGCTCGCACACGATCCAGGGCGCGGCGTGGTCAGGGTCAGGGCGAGTCAGGCGAGTGGAGTTCAGTGCGGATGGCGCGAAGACGTGGCGTGACGCGGAGCTCGTGAAAGTCTCGGACGATCCGTACGCGTGGACGCAGTGGCGCGCGCGCTGGGAGGTGAACGCGCCCGGAGAATACGTGCTCGCGTCTCGCGCGACCGACGAGGCGGGGAACGTGCAACCGCTCGATCCGCAGCAGAGGTGGAATCGACAGGGGATGGGAGTGAACGGCGTCCAGCGGATCGCGGTGACGGTGCAGCGCGGCATCGGCGGTGCGGGCGTGAACGCGCCGTCACGTGCGAGAGCGGCAGTACCTGGCGCCGAGGTGCCGCCCGTGGTGCGCGTCACCAACTCCATGGATGCACGTTGAGGTGATCGGCCCCGTCGCGTCGTCACCGATGGCAGCGCGACGGGCGCTCGGCCATGGTTACGGCGTCGGCGGAATCGACGCTTCGGCAACGGGCACGTTGAACGGATCGCACCAGATCAGCACCCAGGTGTAGGTAGCGGCGTCCGGAAGTTGAAAGGCGTATGATTGCGCGCCTGCGTTGCTGCGGAGCGCGGCGACGCGCAGCGGCCGGCCGGTGTTGGCATTGTTCGTCGTGTTCACGTACACGAAGGGGCCCGGTACCGCGCTCACCGAGAAATCGTCGGAAAGATCGAGGCGCATCACGCCGTTCTCGACGGTCACGCGCACCG
>JBDSSY010000261.1:0-6007 GCA_039928585.1 Gemmatimonadaceae bacterium
CGTCCCTCGAATGCGTACTGCCGGCTCGCGACCTGATGCATCTCGTGCACCGTAGGCCACAGCGCGGCGTGCACGTCTTCACCCTGCTCGTGAAGCGCCTGCCGCGCGAGCGGCATCCAGTGCTCCCAGCACACGAGTGAGCCGAGTCGCGCATCGCCGAGTGCAACGGCGCGAACGCCGTCCGCATCGCCGGCGCCCCACACCATGCGCTCGGTGTACGTGGGCATCAGCTTGCGATGATGATTCAACAGCGCACCATCGGGTCCGAAGGTGAGGATGCTGTTGTACAGCGTGCCGCGCCCTGCTCCCTCATCCACGCGTTCGCTCACGCCCATGACGAGCGTCACGCCGTGATCGCGCGCGATGTCCGCGAGCGCATCGCACGCCGCGCCCGGCACGGCGACGCTCTGCTCGGCCAGCCGTCGGAAGACGACCTTCACCGGCGCGTGATCCCAGAGCGCGGCGTCGCGACAGACGTCGAGCCAGACGGGATATCCCGGCAGCCATGTTTCGGGGAATACGACGAGCGTCGCGCCCGTCGCTCGCGCCGCGGCAACATGCACGGCGGCGGCCGCGAGGCCCGCCGCCAGATCGCGCGGCACCGTCGCCTGCACCACGGCCGCGCGGAGCACGGTCATGACTGCGCCCCGATTACGGCGCTCCCGACGTGGCGATCGCGTCGCGAAGGGCGGGTGCCGTTTCGTTCCAGATGTACTTCGAGAACCATTCCCAGTTGTGCCAGGTCGCCGCGAGCTGTTCGCGCGGCTTCGTGATGCCGTGGCCGAATCCCTTGTACACGACCAGCCGCGTGGGCACGCCGACGTCCTGCAGCGCCTGATAAAGTTGATACGCATTGGAGATCGGCACGCGACGATCGAGCTCGCCGTGCTGGATGAGCGTCGGCGTCCGCGCCTGCTTCACGTAGGTGATGGGTGACGTCTTCGCGTAGATCTCCGGATCGCTCCACGGGGTGGCCTGCAGATACTGGCGCGTGAAGGGATGGATGTCGGTGCTCACGTAGTACGTGGTCCAGTCGGAGATGCCGGCACCCACCGACACGGCCTTGAACCGGTTCGACGTGGTGGTGAGAAAGGCGGAGATGTAGCCGCCCTGGCTCCATCCCATGCTGCCCAGGCGAGTGGAGTCCGCGATACCCCGCGCGATCATCGAGTCCACGCCGGACAGCACGTCCCACGCGTCGCCCACGCCGAGGTTGCGTACGTTGAGCGACCGGAACTTCTCGCCGTAGCCGGCGCTGCCGCGATAGTTGGGCATGAGCACCACGGCGCCCTTTGCGAGGAACTGCGTGATGGGATACACCGAGCCGTACCCGAGCACGGGGCGCGAGATGCCGGTGGGGCCGCCGTGGATGGCCACCAGCAGCGGATGGCGGCGCGCGGGATCGTAGTTCGCGGGCTTGTACAGTACGCCTTCGATGCGCGCTCCATCCTTGCTCGCCCACGACACGACTTCGCGAGTGCCGAGCGCCCAGCCGGCCGTCTGCGCGGTCATGCTCGTGAGCTTGACGGGCGTGGCCACCGCTGTGAGCGACGTGCGATAGATCTCCGGCAGTGTCGTCGCATCTTCGCCGATGAAGGCGACGGCCGATCCATCGCGCGAGAAGCTCGTCGACCGCACGACGGCGGGCGAGGAGAGCACCGCACGCGTCGCGCCCGTCGTGGCGTCGAGCGTGAAGAGGCGCTGCGCCGTGCCCTGCGCAGCCACGAACCTGATCCCGCTCGGCAGCCACACCGCGTTGCCGGGGTTCTCATCGAAGGTGCGCGTGAGTACCGTCGTCGCCCCGCCGCTCGCGCTCACGACTGCCAGGCGCGAGTTGCGGTAGTAGCTGGACGCGGTGTCGCCGGCCGCGGTGGAGAACAGCACGCGCGTGCCATCGGGCGACCACACCGGATCGGAGTCGGCGCCTGGTCCGGCGACGAGTGGCCGCACGGTGCGCGACGCCACGTCGACCACCGAGATGTCGGCGAGTCCGCTAAAGCTGAGCAGTGGATTGGGTGTGTGCGTGAACGCGATGCGCCGGCTGTCGGGCGACCACGCGAAGCTGCCGACGTTGGCGTCGATCGGCAGCGCGGCGGGCACGGCGACCGGGACGCACGGCGCGGCCGCGGAATCCGCACCGCGCGCCGCGGGGGCGCGAACGCAGCTCGCCATGGAGGCCCGAGTGCCACCGGTGTCCGCAGCCACGATCCACAATCGCGCGAGCCGATAGTCTTCGTTCTCCACCGTGTACTCGCCGAACGCTTTCCGGCGCGCGACGATCTCGTCGTCATCCGGGCCGGCCGACGTGAACGCGATGCGCGAACCGTCCGGCGCCCACGCGACATCGGTGATGCCGCCCTTCACGTTCGTCAGTCGCCGAGCTTCACCACCCGCGGCACGAATGAGAAAGAGCTGGCGTCCGTCGCCGCGATCGGCGAGGAATGCGATCCAGCGGCTGTCGGGCGACCAGCGCGGCGTCGTGCTGCTCTCCTTTTCGGTGGCGGTGATCTGGAATGGCGCCGTGCCGGGCCGCGCGAGCCAGATCTCCGTGTCGTAGCGATTGTTCTCCCAGTCCGCGGTCGTCACGGGATAGGCGACGCCGGAGCCATCGGGCGCCATGACGGGCGCGCCGACGGATTGCATGCTCAGCCAGTCCTTCATGGAGGGCACCGCGCCGGACGGACGCTGGGCGAATGAAGCGGGCGCGAGAAGCAACGAGGCCGCGGCGATGCGGCCGATGGCGCGAGAGAGAGCCGGCATGAGCGAATGTCGTTGACGGTGATGCAACGACGCATCACGCGCCGCCGCACCGGAATGCTCGCTCGCGCCGCTCCCTCCCGGAAGTCCGGAGCCCGTGACTACTTCGTGCTGCCCAGGAGTGACGCGACGTCGGGCACCTGCGCGGCGGGCATCCACGCCGCCATCCCCTCGCGCCATACCAGCGTATCCGCGCGCAGCACGCCGTCCCGCACGCGTTGTGCGAGCTCGGCCCCGTCGAGCGGACCCTGAGGCTTGCCATCGACACCGATGAAGAGGCCGGCGCTCCTGGGGAACGGCGGTGGCGACGTTGGTGCCGCGGCCGATGACGGCGCGCGCATTCCCTGCGCACTCGCTCCGGCGAGTTGCTGTGCCACGCCCAGCCCCACGCCGATGGCCGCGCCGGCTCCTCCCGCTCCCTGATTGCGCGCTGCATCCCGAACGGCGTCGGCCGTGAGGAGCTGCGCGTAGGCGTTCATGTCACCGCCGATCAGGCCGATGCGCGTACGCTGGTCCAACGTCGCCGCCACTTCATCCGGCAGCGCGATGCTCTCCACGACGAGTTTCGTCAGCTCCACGCCGAACTTTTCCAGCTCGGGTACGAGTCGTGTCGCTGCCTGGTCGCCCAGGTCCTTGTAGTTGGCCGCGAGCTGGAGCACCGGCACCGTGTTCTCGCCGAGGAGCTCACTGAACCGCGAGACGACGAGATCGCGGAGTTGATCGCTGATCTGCCCGATGGTGAACGACGAGTTGGCACCGACGAGCTCGCGCACGAACGACTCGGCATCCGTCACGCGCACGACGTATGTGCCGAACACGCGCAGTCTCACCGGGCCGAGCTCGGGATCGCGCGTCATCACCGGCTGCTTGGTGCCCCACTTGTTGCTCACGAACTGCCGCGTACTCACGAACACCACCTCGGCCCTGAACGGACTGTCGAAGCCATGCGTCCAGCCGCGCAGCGTGGAGAGCAGCGGAAGATTCTGCGTGCTCAGGACATGACGGCCCGGCTCGAAGGTGTCGGCGACGGTGCCCTGGTCGACGAACACGGCGACCTGACCCGGGCGCACGATGAGCTGTGCGCCGTTCTTGATCTCGTTGTCCGGGCGGTCGAACCGCCACACCATCGCGTCGGTCGAACTCTCGAGCCATTCGACGATGTCGATCAGCTCGCCCTTGATGAAGTCGCGCAGGCTCATGATGGTGTCCGATGAAGAGGAGTGATCGTGCTCAATCGCGGAGGGCAGCCTTGAACACGTCGAAGAGAAAGCCACCGATGGAATCGGTGGAGATTGCGTCGTCGCCGGACTGGTGCCGCACGTGGAACATGGAGGTCTCGCCGTTCGTCGCGCCTGTCGCGCCGGGCTGTGCGCCATGGCGCGCGGTCATCCATCGCTGTTCCTCGACGAGTCGCTCGCGTTCGCGGGCCCGGGCGTTCGCCAGACCGCCCTTTTCGACGAAACCGAGCAGGCGTTCCAGCTCGCCTCGGTCGAGCCAGATGCCGTGCTTCGAGCAGACGTCGAGCACCACGCCCGAGCCCTGCGCGAAATTCTTCCGGTTCATGAGTCGCTGGCAGCGCGGGCACGGGATGTAGCGCACGGTGTCCGGCGGTGTCGCGAGCATGGGCACTCGCCCCGCGAGCACCACCGCAACCATCGAGCGGTCTTCACTGGCGTTCGAGAGACGCTGCAGCGATTCAGGATCGAGCCAGAGCCCACCGCACGCCGCGCATTCGTGCGCGATCGTCGTGCCGAGCCGCAGGGCCTGCATCGTGTCCCGGCAGCGCGGACACGCCAGCGGAGCTTCATCCGCCAGTAGTTCACGCGTCGCCTCGGCGCCGCATCGGGCACAGAACCGGCTGCCGCTGAACATGGACGCGAAGCACGAGGCGCAGGTGACCGTGGCGAGCGCCGAGCCGCAGTACGCGCACGTCGCGGCCTCCGCTGTGGCGGGCGCTCCGCAGCCAGGACACCGGAGGGCGGGCTCGGACATCGTGAGATTCGGTCGCCGGAAGACGGCCAACGGGAGTTCGCCGCATGTCGGAACGACGGGCGGGCTTCCGATGGAAGACGACACGCCGTTGACCCGGTCACTGCAATGGCAGGCGAAATGGCGACGGGGACGCCACGATGATCGTGGCGCCCCCGTCGGAACTGCGAGCAGCGTGTGGCTATCTGGTGATGCTCAGCAGCGACTGCCTACCTCGTCGTGCCGCGAATCACCGGCTTGAAGATCAACCCGCTCTCGGCAATCGTGTTACCGCGGAGCACGAAGCTCTGCGAGACGTCGAAGTCCACGACGGCCAGGGTGGTGCCGTCGGCAGCGATCGCGATGGGGCGATCGAGCTTCACCTTTATGCCCGAGCGCGCTGCGCTGGGGAAGGAGACATTCGGCGTCGAGATGGACGTGAGCACCGTGCCGTTCTTCAGTGTCACGCTCGACTTCGAGGGGTCGATCACCAGGCGAAAGGAGCGATAGCTCCCAGCGGCGATCTTCGTTTCGCCGAGTGTGGTGGTGATCCCGTTGCGCAACGCCAACAGCTCGATCAGGCGGTTCGGGGTGGCGACAGTGGTCCACTCGCGGGTCATCGCCTCTGCGTCCGACGTGCCATCTGCCATCTCTGCCGTCTCTGTTTCCGCGGCCTTCGCATCGACGCGTACGACGTAGACGTCCACGCGGCTCACGGAGTCCGACGAAAACGGCGCATCGGTGAGCTGAAGTTGAAGTGTACCGGTGCCCTGAGCGGTCGTATCGGAACAGGCGACGAGCACGGTGGCGGAAACGAGAGCGACGCCGAGTACGGCGAGGCGCATGGTCTTGAAAGAATTCACGCAATCTCCTGAGAAAGTTCGCGCTGGCCCTGCAGCCCTCAGCGGCGTGCGACGGGTGCCAGCGAGAGGTGCCCCACAAGAAACCGCATGGACCGCCGGCGCTCCGTGAGCGGCGTCACCGGACGTGAGTGTCACAGTTCGATTTCGGCCCCGAGTTCCACTACACGCTCGCTGGGCAGGCAGAAGTACTTCGTCGCGCGGCGCGCATTGCGTGCCAGGGTGACGAACAGCTTCTCGCGCCAGATCGCCATGCCGGGGCGCTTTGTCACGAGCAATCGCTCCTTGCCAAGAAAGAACGTGGTCTCCGCCGGATCGATCGTCAGGCCCTGCGCCGCCAGCTGCTTCAGCAGCGGCGGCACTTCGGGATCCTCGGCGAACCCGTGCCGGGCGATCACGCGAAAGACATTGTTCGCCAGCGC
>JBDSSY010000262.1:0-18380 GCA_039928585.1 Gemmatimonadaceae bacterium
GGCGGTGACGGCATGGAGCATCTCTACTCAACCCAGGTCATCGACCGGCGCGTGTTCTCCGACACGTTTACCGTGCTGCCCGGACTCGGCACCGCGGCACACGAGTATTTCCATGTGTGGAACGTGAAGCGAGTGCGACCCGTCGCGCTCGGACCGTTCGATTACACGCGCGAACAGTACCAGCCCAGCCTGTGGGTGGCCGAAGGGTGGACGCAGTACTACGGCCAGGCTGCGCTCCATCGCGCGGGGGTAACTGACCGCGCCGAGTTCTATCGAACGATGGCGCAGACCATCCGATCGAACCTCACCGCGCCCGGCCGAAAGGAAGTCTCGCCGCGCATGGCGTCGTTCCACGCGCCGTTCTGGGACGGCGCGCCACAGGGGCAACCCGCGAACGGAGCGAATACGTTTTTCAGCTACTACACGTCGGGCGCGGGCCGCGCGCTGTATCTCGACCTGTGGATCCGGGCCCGGTCCGGCAATCGCCGTTCGCTCGACGACGTGTTCGCGAGCCTGAAGCGCCGCACATGGGATGCACCCAACGCGACCTACTACCTGCAGGGCCGCGGCTACACCGAGCTCGACGTGGAGCGGGCCGCCAGCGAGATGGCGGGTGAGGACCTGCATCCGTGGTTCGACCGTCATGTAGGTGGCACCGACGATCCCGAGTACGACACCCTGCTCGCGCTCGCGGGGTTGCGGCTCGTGCGTGGAGAGCCGTGGCGCATCGAGGAACTTGCGGATGTCACGCCGGCGCAGCGCGAAATCCGCGACGGATGGGCATCCGGCCGGCGGCGCTGAGCGCAGCGCCGTCCGGTCGGTCACGCGCGCTCAATCGGCCGATGTCGTCGCGGATTCGACCGACGCGGGAGCAGGATCGCGCGCCACGGTGATGATCGCCACGCCACCCAGGATGACTGCCGCCGCGACGATCGTGCGCGAGGTGACGGGCTCGTTGGCGAACGCCCAGCCCAGGAGGACGGCCACCACCGGGTTGACGTACGCATACGTCGCCGCCTTGGCTGCCGAGGTGTGCGCGAGCAGGTAGTAATAGGCCGTGAAGCCGATCAACGAGCCGAATGTGAGGAGGTACGCGAAGCTGAGAAGGGATCGGACTGACGCATTCGCCAGATCCAGCTGGCCGGCCTCACCGCTCAGGAGGGCGGCCGCCACGAGCCAGAGTCCGCCGGCCAGCATCTGGGTGCCTGAACCATTGTTGGCGGACGTGGGGCGCGGCGCGCGCTGGGTGTAGAGCGAACCCACGGCCCAGGACAGCGACCCGAGAATCAGCACCGACGCGCCCACCGGATCGATGGCTCCGGCACCCTGCAACGCGGCGGGCCCGACCAGCAGTCCTAGGCCGGCCAGGCCGAGCCCGAGGCCGGCAAACACGAGCCACGCGGGCCGGCGTCCGCCCGGCCGCATCCAGTCGAGCAGCACCATCCAGAGCGGCACGATCGCGACGAGCAGGGAGGCGATGCCCGAGGGCACGCTCTGTTCGGCCCAAACCACGGCGCCGTTGCCTCCCAGCAGCAGCAATCCGCCGCCGATGGCCGCGGTGATCCAGTCGCGCCGCGATGGAGGCCCAGCCCGATCACGCGCCCGCGACCAGGCGAGGAGGATCGCACCCGCCAGCACGAACCGCGCGCCTGCCATGAGCAGCGGCGGCAGCGTCTCCACGGCGAACCGGATCGCCAGGTACGTGGAGCCCCAGATCGTGTAAACCGCGGCAAACGCGGCCAGGAGTCGAACGCGCATGGCTCGCAACTTAGCCCCCTCTTGCCCGTACCGTTCGATGGTTGTACAGTTAACTAGTCAATTATTCGAGATCATCATGACGACGGGCACTTTACACTCGCAGTTCGCTGCCGCTTCAGCTTCCGGTGGTCCGCCCACATTCGGCGACACCGCGCGCGCGCAGTTCCCGACCGGCGACGTCGAGCGCGACATCGCGTTCGAGCGGGACGCGCTGCCTTGGCTGGACGACGTGTATCGATTCGCGCTGTCCCTCACGCGAGACGAATCCGACGCGGACGATGTCGTGCAGGAGACCTTCCTCCGCGCCTACCGATCCTGGCATACGTTCATTCCCGGCACCGACTGCCGGCGCTGGCTCTTCACCATCTGCCGAAACGTGTTTCTCCGTTCGCGCGAACGGCAGCGGCCGACGGTGGATCTCGAGGACGGTGAGCAGGATGCCGTGGCGGCAGGTTCGGTCTATGCCGCGGCGCGCGAACGAGGATATGATGACATCTATGCGCGACTCGACCTGGCCCCCGCGCTCCGCGAAGCCATCGACGATCTGGCGGAGCCCTTTCGCTCGGCCGTGATACTCGTGGACGTCGAGGATCTCACCTACGAATCGGCCGCCGACGTGATGGGCGTGCCCATCGGCACCGTCCGTTCGCGCCTCTTTCGTGGACGGCGGCTGCTGCAGGAAACGCTGCTGACGGTGGCCGAAGACATGGGCTTCGTGCCGGCCACGGCGGGTGCACGATGAGCGCTCCCGCTCGCGACCAGCTCGAGGGGCTCGGACTTTCCTCCTCGTGCGCCGACGTCATTCGCCATCTCTGGGACTATCTGGATGACGAACTCACTCCCGATGGCGCCGAGCGCCTGCGCATTCACATCGCGGCGTGTCCGGAGTGCCACTCGTACGAGGTCTATCAGTCCTGCTTCCTCGAGGCAGTGAAGAAGCTGCGCACCAGCCTGGGTGCGTCCGGTCCGCTGCGTGAGCGGTTGGCCGACAGCCTGAAGGAGCAGGGATGCGGATGCTGGAACAAGGTGCGCACCGACGCCTAGCGAAACGCCGGGGTGGCGCGATGCGCCGTCACGCGAACGACTGACGTACCGGCGCACCCGCGACTCCGTTCAGCACCACCGTCGTCTCCACGGCGATATCCGGCGCCAGCGACGACGCCACCGAGCAGTACTTCTCGATCGCGAGGGCAACGGCGCGCTCCGCGTGTACGGCCTCGATCCCCGCACCGTCCACGCGGAAGCTGAGTCGCACCGCGATGAATCGCCGCGGTGCCGTCTCCCGTCGGTCGCCCTCGACGTGGATCGTCAGTCGCTCCACCGGCGTGCGGCGCTTGGCCAGGATATCCACGACATCGATGCCGGAGCACGCGGCGAGCGAGCTGAGGATCGCATCGGGAGGTGACTGTCCCGACTGCGCCGAGCCGTCGAGTCGCATCACGGGACCGCCTGGTCGGCCGGTATCGAATCGCTGTTCGCCGACCCATGCGGCATGGACGACGTTGGGCGGGTGCGCCATGCCGGTTACCGCTCGATTGGGGCGCGAACGGCATTCCCCCACTCGGTCCAGCTGCCGTCGTAGTTTCGCACGCGGTCGAAGCCCAGCAGGTACGTGAGCACGAACCAGGTGTGCGACGACCGCTCGCCGATGCGACAGTAGGCGATGACGTCGTCGCCCGCCGTGAGTCCGCCATCCCCTTCGTAGATCTCGCGGAGCGCGGCGGCGTTCTTGAACGTGCCATCGGCATTCGCGGCGCGCGCCCACGGGACGCTTCGTGCGCCGGGAATGTGTCCACCGCGCATGGCGCCTTCCTGCGGATAATCCGGCATGTGCAACTTCGCGCCGGTGAACTCGTCGGGCGACCGGACGTCGATCAACCGGCCGTGCGCGGCGACGTGCTGGCGCACCTCGGGCATGAAGGCGCGGATCCGTGTGTCGTCGCGCTCGCCAGCGGTATACGCGGACGGCGTCACCGCGCGGACGTCGGTCGTCATCTCGCGGCCTTCCGCTTCCCATTTCGCGCGGCCACCATCGAGGATCCGCGCACCCGCGAACCCGAAGAGCTGGAAGACCCAGAGCGCGTACGTGGCCCACCAGTTGTTCTTGTCGCCATAGAACACGAGCGTCGTGCGCTCATCGATGCCGAGTCGGCGAACGAGCGCCTGGAACTGGACGCGATGCACGTAGTCGCGCTGCACCTCGTCATTGAGGTCGGTGTGCCAGTCGATCTTGAGCGCGCCCGGAATGTGGCCGAGCTCATAGAGGAGCACGTCTTCGTCGCTTTCGAGTATGCGGAGGCCCGGATCGTCGAGATGCGCCGCCAACCACGCGGTGCTCACGAGGGCCTCTGGCCTCGCGTATCGCTTGACGTCTATCTCCTGGTCAGACATGGTCGATCGCTCGTCGGCTGTAGGCATGTGTGACAGTCTAATCCTTCAGCCGCGGGTACGGTTCGCTGCTGCGCGCTCGCCCGTCCATGCGGCGGACGACAGTTCCCGCGCCGGCGCGGGCAGCGCGTCGATCCAGTCGAGTATCGCGCTGACCTCGGATTGCCATCCCGGTTCGGCGAACAGGAAATGACCATGCCCACGAGCCACGTGCAGTGGAGCGTCGTATCGGCGGGCGAGCCGTCGCGCCACGCTGAGCGGAACGAATCGATCGTGCTCGGCCCCGACGACGAGCAGCGGCGCGTGCCCGGCGGGCAGTGTGACGTCGTACACACCGAGTGCGATTTGCCGCGCCGCCCGGCCGCTGTCGGGGACGAAGCGCGCGCGCAGTGCCGGTCGCGCATCCCGCGGCACTTGGTTGAGCACCAGCATGTCGAGATCGCGCGGTGTCGGGACGAACGGTCGCGAGAAGAGGAGCGCGGGGAGGTATCGGGCCATGCGCAGCAGCAGCGGAGCACTGAGGACGCTGATCCCGCGCGGCGGGGCGGACGACACGATCACGGCGGCGCGCACGAGATTCCGCGAGGCGAGCAGCAGCGCCACCAATCCACCCATCGAGTGTCCGATCACGATCGGGCGTTCGAGACCGCGCGCCGCCTCGAACGCATCGTGGCAGTACGCCGCAACGGACGTACGGCCGATGGTGGGAATCGCGGTGGCCGGCGGATGCCCGCGGAATGACAGCGCCGCAGCGGGATACCCACGCGCGGCGATGAGCGGCAGCACCTGTTCGTATACCCAACTGCCGGCGAACAGCCCGTGCAGGCAGAGCACGGGCGCGCCACGTGGAGTGGTGACGTCGACGGTGTCGAGGTGGAGCGTTCCCACGGTGCGCGGCAACATGGAGCAGGAGTATCCGTCCGGAACACGCCTTCGGCAACCCGGGTGCATGGCGGCGTCTCACCAGCAGCGGTGTCGATACGTGTGCCGTGGTTAGGATTCGGCGTGCCTCCCACACCATCCACTCTCCGACTCGATGCGCTCATGGAGCCGTACGCCCGTCACGTGCTCGTATGCACGGGCGGGTACTGCTCGCCGAATCGCGAGGGGCGCGCGCTGTACGCGCAACTCGCCCGGCTGCTGCAGCGCGAGGCGCTGCTGTTCGGGCCACGCCGCGTGAAGCGAGGTGAGACGCCGTGCCTCGGGGTCTGTGCTGGCGGACCCATCGTCGTGGTGTATCCCGAGGGCGTCTGGTACGCGGGCGTCACGCCTGCGCTGCTGGAGCGCATCGTCGTCGAGCATCTCCGCGACGGGCACGTCGTGGACGAGGCAGTGTTTCACCGGCTCTGACCAGGGTGCCGACCTCGCGGAGGTACGAGTCGTCAGCGCTGTCCTGGCAGGCGATCGAGCTCGTCGGCCACCGACCGGAGGATGCGGGGCCAGACGTGCTTCGCCGCGAGGACGAAGAAGTGCGTGCGTGCCACGACGTCGTCACGAAGAAAATGCGCGAGCGGTGACGCTCCCTTCTTCGCGTTGCACGCCCCGCACGCCGTCACTAGGTTCCCACCTGACCGATCACCACCCCGAATCCTGGGTTGCACGTGGTCGACGGTCAGCGCGTCCGGCTCGAATCGCTCGCCGCAGTACACGCACCGATGGTCGTCACGCGCGAAGATCTGCTCTCGACGCAAAATGGATAATCCTCTGCTTCCGTCCCGCCGCAGCCTCTTCGATGCGGCCCAGCGGTACATGCTGGCGCCGAACGAGGATCAGCCCCCCAAGGCAGGGGACGAGCCCCCGCGCCTCACCACCCAAGCCATCCAGAAGGTCAGCATGTCCCGCTCCCGCGAACGCATCCTCGCCAACATCGACGACATGTACCGCGAAGCATTCGAGCGGGCCAAGGCCACGGGGGACGACGCCCAGATGGCCACGCTGGATTTCGCGTACCGGCGCGAACAGCTCTACTTCGAGATCCTGCTCGACGTCAGGGACGCGGTCGAACGAAGGTAGGGCGGGGTGCGGGGCGCGAGGGCTGGTTACTGAACGGAGAGTACTTGGTACTTCGTACCTGGTACCAAGTACCGGGTATTAGCGGCTGAACAGTACTTGGTACTTCGTACCTGGTACCAAGTACCGGGTATTAACGGCTGAACAGTACTTGGTACTTCGTACCTGGTACGAAGTACCGGGTATTAACGGCTGAACAGTACTTGGTACTTCGTACCGAGTACCAAGTACCCAGTACCAGCAACGAGCTACCCGACGCGCGAAGGCGATGAGCCGACTCCGCAATACTTGGTACTCTGTACCAAGTACCAAGTACCCAGTACCAGCGACAAGTCATCCGACACGCGCAGCGGCAGGCTGAACCCGCAGTACCGAGTACTTCGTACCAGGTACCAAGTACCAGGTAACTGAAAACTTCCCCCTGACTACTGCCCCCGGCGTGGTGGAACGTGGCCGAACATCGACCCCGTCTTCCCTTCCGTCACCGGCCGCGCGTTCGGCCAGACGAGCGATGCGACGATCGATGCCGCCAGCACCGCCATCACCACGCCGAGCGACAGCAGGATCGGAATGTGGACCCAGTGCTCGATCAGCATCTTCGTACCGACGAATGTGAGGATCACCGCCAGGCCGTACTTCAGCAGGTGAAACTTCGTCACGACGCTGGCCAGCAGGAAGAACAGTGAACGCAGGCCCATCACGGCAAAGATGTTCGACGTGAACACGATGAACGGGTCGCGCGTGATGCCGAAGATCGCCGGGATGGAGTCGATGGCGAAGATCAGGTCGGTGGCCTCGACCAGCACGAGCACGAGCAGCAGCGGCGTCGCATGCCGCTTGCCGTTCTCCATCGTGAGGAAGTGCTTGCCGCGATAGTCGCTCGTCACCGGCAGGAACCGCCGCACGAACTTCACGACCGGGTTCTGCTCGCCATCGAACTCCTCGTCCTGCTTCAGTGCCATGCGGATGCCCGTGATCACGAGCAGCGCGCCGAAGATGTAGATGATCCACTCGAAGCGCGCGAGCAGCGCCGCGCCCACGCCGATGAAGATGCCGCGCATGATCAACGCGCCGAGGATGCCCCAGAACAGCACGCGATGCTGGTACTGCGCCGGCACGGCGAAGTACTGGAAGATCAGCACGATCACGAAGATGTTGTCGACGCTGAGCGATTCCTCGATCACGTAGCCCGTGAGGAACGTCAGCGCCGTCTGTCGATCGGCGAAGTACGCCAGGCCCGCGGCGAACACGAGGGCGAGTCCCACCCAGACGGCCGTCCACACGGCCGCTTCCTTCGCCTTCACGACGTGGGGCGTCTTGTTGAACACGCCGAGATCGAGCGCCAGCATCGCCAGCACGAAGACGATGAACCCGACCCAGAACCAGATGTTGGTGGCGACCATTGGAATGCAGGATCCCTGGAAACGTTGAGCTGGAGACACGACGGGCGAGCCACTACGGCACGCTCGGTGTCCGTAGTGGTCTCGCCCAAGGCTCGACTGCTCCCTTCAGCCGACCGGGAGCGCGTGCGCGCCCCGTCTTGACGATCGGCTGTTCCAGCGCGCGTCCCGCATGCGCTGGCCGGCTACTCCCCACTGCGCATGAAGGCTCACCAGTTGCCGGCCTTCAGTCAAGCGCCCCCTTCCGCCGCGCGCGTGCGCGAGACAGTCTCCGCCACATGCTCACGCTCCGCTCCGCTCCGCGTCGACACGCGGTGGTCGTCGCCTGCTTCCTGACGCTCACGTCGTCACATCCTGCCCGCGCCATGCAGCAACGCTCCTCCGGCCCGACGCTCGTACCGGCGCCCGCTCCCGTGGCCGCGCTCGCCATCGTCAACACACGCGTCTGGACGGGCGATCCTCGACGTCCGTGGGCCGATGCGCTCCTCGTACGTGGCGAGCGGATCGAGCTCGTGGGATCGAGCGCCGAAGTGAAGAAACGCGCCGGCTCGGCGACGGTGGTGGATGCGAAGGGGATGATGGTGACCCCCGGATTCGTCGACGCGCACGTGCACTTCCTGGACGGGGGATTCGCGCTCGCGTCGGTGCAGCTTCGCGACGCGCGCACGAAGTCGGAGTTCATCGCGCGCATCCGCGCGTTCGCCGCGACCGTGCCCGCCGGAACATGGATCCTGAATGGCGATTGGGACCACACGTCGTGGGGCGGCGAGCTGCCCCATCGCACGTGGATCGATTCGGTTACGCCCGATCATCCGGTCTGGATCAACCGGCTCGACGGCCACATGAATCTCGCCAACTCCCTCGCGCTCGCGCGCGCCGGCATCACCCGCGACACGAAGGACGTGTCCGGCGGCGAGATCGTGCGCGATCGCTCCGGCGAGCCGACCGGCGTGCTCAAGGACAACGCGATGGACCTCATGTCCGCCGCGGTGCCCGCGCCCACTCTCACCATGAGCCTCCGCGCGCTGGACAGCGCGATGCGGTACGTGTCGGAGCGCGGCGTGACGAGCGTGCATCACATGGGCGGGTGGAACGACCTCGCCGTGTTCGAGCGTGCGCACGCGCAGGGCGCGTTGCGCACGCGCATCTCCGCCGCCGTGCCCCTGTCGACGTGGAGCCGGCTCCGTGACACTGTCGCGGCACGCGGCCGCGGCGACGCCTGGCTGCGCATCGGCGCCCTCAAGGGGTTCGTCGACGGGTCGCTCGGCTCGCACACTGCCGCCATGCTCGAACCGTTCACCGACGCGCCGAACGATCGGGGCCTGTTCGTCAACACGCTCGACGACCTCTACGCATGGACCTCAGGCGCGGATGCGGCCAGGCTGCAGGTGATGGTGCACGCCATTGGCGACCGGGCGATTCGCTCCCAGCTCGACATCTTTGCTCGTGTGATCAAGGAAAATCCGGCGTACGACCGCCGGTTCCGCATCGAGCACGCGCAACACATCGCGCCCGATGACGTCGCCCGCTTTCGTACGCTCGGCGTGATCGCGAGCATGCAGCCGTATCACGCCATCGACGATGGCCGCTGGGCGACCAGCGTGATCGGAGGGGAGCGTGCCAAGGGAACCTACGCGTTCCGGTCACTGCTCGATGCGGGCGCGACGCTGGCGTTCGGGAGCGATTGGTTCGTCGCGCCGCCCACGCCTCTCGTCGCGATCTACGCCGCCGTGACGCGGCGCACACTGGACGACGCGAATCCCGGCGGATGGGTGCCCAAGCAGAAAATCACGGTGGAGCAGGCGCTGCGGGCACACACGTCGGGCTCCGCACGCGCGGGGTTCAGCGAGCAGGACGTGGGAACGCTCGCGGCCGGCATGCTCGCCGATCTGGTGCTGATCGATCGCGACCTCACGCGGGTCGCACCGGAGTCCATTCGCGACGCCCGCGTCATGCTGACGATGGTGGGTGGTCGCGTGGTGTTCGATCGTGACGGCCTGGTGCACTGAGCCCGCGCGCCGTCGGCGCGAATCGTGCTCGTCTGTCCCATCACACCCCGGACCGTGGAGCGAGGAGATGCGACGGAGCGCTGGTGAATGGATCATCGTGACGTGGCTGGCGCTCGCTGCGGTCGGGGGATGTTCGCAGCAGCCCCAGTCGTCGAGCGGCGCGGGGACACGGTCGGTGGGCTCGGTGATCACTCGAACGCCGCCAGACACGAACCCGGACCTCGCACCCGACACCTCGGCGAGGGCGCTGCCGAAATTGGTGAAGCTGGAGCAGGAGGCGCGCGCGCTCGCGAAGACAGAGGGGTGCGGCAGCGTCGGGTCGTGCCGCACGGCACCGGTGGGCTGGCGTGGATGCGGTGGTCCGCGGACGTACATCACTTACTGCGCGACCACCACGGATACGGTTGCGCTGTTCCGGACGCTGGCCGAGCTGGAACAGGCGGAACGCGATTACAACGCGACGTCGGGCATGATCAGCACGTGCGAGTTCCGCATGCCGCCGAGCGTGCGGCTCGACGGCCGGACCTGTCGTGAAGGGCCAGCCGTCCCGTAAACGGCGCCTCCGCCGCGCACGCGCTCAGAACGCCGCAATGTCCGCGATCGCGCGCTTGAACGTCTCCACCTGCGGCAGGATCGCATCCTCGAGCTGCGGTGCATATCCGACGAATGTGTCGGTGCTGGCCACCCGCTTCACCGGCGCATCGAGCCAGGGGAAGCAGTCATCGGCGATGCGGGCGGCGATCTCGGCACCGTAACCCCACGAGATCGAATCCTCGTAGCCGACAATCACCCGATTGGTCTTCTTCACGCTCTCGTACACGAGATCCGCATCCCAGGGCGACAGTGACCGGAGGTCGATCACCTCGGTGCTGATCCCGTGCTCCTCCTGCATCTGGTTGGCCGCCGCGAACGCGCGCTGCACCGTGGCGCCATACGTGACGATCGTCAGGTCGGTGCCCTCGCGCACCACGCGTCCCTTGCCGAACGGGATCATGAAGTTCTGACCTGGATTCGCGGCCTTGTTGTACGTCTGGCGGTAGAGATGCTTGTGCTCGAGGAAGATCACCGGATCTTCGCAGCGAATCGCCGTGCGCAGCAGGCCGCTCGCGTCCAGCGCGTTGGACGGACAGACGACGCGAAGCCCCGGGCAGTGCGTGAACAGCGAGGCGCCCGTCTGCGAGTGATAGAGCGCGCCGCGGATGTATCCGCCGTACGTCACTCGCACCACCACCGGTGCGGCGAAGGCGTTGTTCGAGCGCCAGCGCATTGTCGCGAGCTCATCCCGCAGTTGCATGTACGCGGGCCAGATGTAGTCGAAGAACTGAATCTCGACGACGGGCTTGAAACCCCGAAGCGCGAGGCCGATCGCGCGGCCCACGATGGTCGCCTCCGCGAGCGGCGTGTTGAACACACGGTTGCCGCCGAATTCGGACTGCAGGCCCCAGGTCACCTTGAACACGCCGCCCTTGCCCTTGACCTTCCCCAGATGCTCCTCGCGCGAGACGTCGGCGACGTCCTGCCCGAACACGAGAATCCTCTGGTCGCGACGCATCTCGTCGCGCATGCAGGCATTCAGGAGGTCCACCATCGTGGTCTCGTTACCCGCGAACTGGGGATCGTCCTCCGTATCGAACTGTTCCGACGTGGGATCGACATCCGGCGAATACACGAAGTCATACACGGTATCCGCACCTGGTTGCGGCTGCACCAGCGCGTCATCCGTCGCCGCGAGCACGAGCGCATCGACCTCCTCCGCGATCGTCGCCAGCTCCGCCGCCGTCGCGTGGCCCTGGGCGATGAGCCACTTCGGGAACTGCGTGATTGGATCCCGTGCAGCGTCCGCCTCGCGCTCCGATGCGGGCCGGTACATCACCTCGTCGTCGGACAGCGAATGGGAATAGGGGCGAATGACCTGCGCGTGCACGAGGGCCGGACCCTTACGCTGCCGCGCATACTCCACCGCCTTCCGCATCACCTCGTGGCTCGCCACCAGGTCGCAGCCGTCCACCTCCTGGATGTACAGGCCGGGAAATGCCGAGACGAGCTTCGAGATGGAGCCGCCGGCCGTGTTCACCTCGATCGGCGTCGAGATCGCGTATCCGTTGTCTTCGACGAGATACACGACGGGAAGCTTGAGATTGGATGACGCGTTCAACGACTCCCAGAACTCGCCCTCGCTGGTGGTGCCGTCGCCCGTGGACACGAACACCACTTCGTCACCGTGAAATCCGTCCGTGAGGTCCAGCACTTTGGCTCGGAGTGACGCCTCCGCCGTGCCGGCCGCCTGGAGAAACTGAGTGCCGGTGGGGGACGACGTGGAGACGATGTTGTAGTCCTTGTGGCCCCAGTGACTCGGCATCTGGCGACCTCCGGAACTCGGATCGGCGGCGGCGCCCACGGCCTCGTACAACATCTCGTTCGCTGTCATGCCGAGCTGGAGGCAGAGCGCGCGATCGCGGTAATACATGTAGAACCAGTCGTACGCCGGCTTCAGTACCATGCCCGCGGCCGTCAGGACGGCTTCGTGCCCCGCCCCCGAGATCTGGAAAAAGATCTTGTTCTGGCGCTTGAGCTGAATTTCCTTGTCGTCGATGCGACGCGAGAGCAGCATGGTGCGGTAGGCACCCACCAGTTGCTCGCGTGACAGCGCGGCGGCGGGGCCCTTGCGTTCGGCGCGGGTCGAAGTGGCCATGCGGAACCGTCGTGGATTCGGGTGAAATGCAGCGGCAGGGGAAAGATAATGGTGCCCCCGCATCGAGCCCACCGGACAGGTGGCACCGACTGTGCGCTTTCGCGCGACCAAATTCCGTCACCCGAGAGGATTCATGCCACCGGCCGCGCAGCCCAGCTGTTCCTTCTGTGACCTGATCCGAGGCGCCGGAGAGGTCTCGATGTGCTACGAGGACGCCGATGTCGTCGCCTTCCTCGACATCCAGCCCGTGAATGCCGGGCATCTGCTCGTCGTGCCCCGCGCGCATCATGAGTCGCTCCAGGACATTCCGCACGCTCTCGCGATGCACCTGTTCGAGATCGCCATGGAGCTCGCGCCCGTGGTGAAGCAGGTCGGAGGCGCCGACGGACTGAACGTCGTCGTCAACAGCGGGGCCGCGGCGGGGCAGGACGTGTTCCACTACCACGTCCACGTCATCCCGCGGCGTGCGGGCGACGGATTCGACATCCCGCTCCCGTTCCCGGGCTCCGGCATGCCCGACCGCACCGTCCTGGACGCCAACGCCGCGCGTATCATCTCCGCCCTCCGGGACCCGATGGCGATTCGCAAGCGCGCGGAGCGGCGGTCGACCGTTACCGATCGCCGAGCACCGTCGTCGAATACATGAGGGACGCGAGGGCGCTGACTGGCTCTTGCGAGAGTGGAAACCCCACTGCACTAATACCGCCGTGGGAGAAGGCTCCGCCGTCCTGACGCACCCGGAGGCCAATGCACGCAGCCGCCCTGACAGGGATGATGCAGCGAACCATGCGAGCGCGTTCAGCGCGGCGCATGTCCGGCCCCCACCGCTCCCACGCCGACCACGATTCACGACACCCCGCTACAGGGACACTTTCCCTGTGCGGGGTGTCGTCTTTTCCAGCGAGGTGAGATTGCCCGCTCGACACGGTCATCGCGTCAACCTTCCCCGCGCTCGGCGCGGACCCCTGCGCCGCGTGCGGCGCCTCATCCCCGCGGAACAGAAGCGGGCAATCAAATTGGCCGCGCTGCGAGACTGTGGCCGACGCTGCGTCTACTGCGCAGATCCGCTCGACTACTCGCACGCCACCCTCGATCACGTGTATCCCCTCGCCAAGGGCGGCGCACATGCGCCCGGCAACGTGGTCGTTGCCTGCCCGTCGTGCAATCGACTCAAGACAGACATGCTGCCGGCCGAGTTCTTCCTGCGGTACCCGTGGGCGGGGAGCAACTTCATCCATTACGCGCGCGCGGTGCACCGGGCGCTGAAGCGTCAGGCGCGGCGCGCGGTGAGTCTGGCGTTCGCGGAGCAGCGCGCGGCCTGAGGGTGCGCGCGCGGGTGAACCCTTCGTTTATGGCTTGATCGGGAAGGGCGCGTTCCTGATGATCTCGCCCGGCGTCCGCCAACCGCCCGGCGGCTCACGTTGCGTCGACGGCTGCGGCGCACGCGGGCGCGCCTGCGACGGCATCGGCTCCGGTGACGGCTCCTGGGTGTACACCTCTGCAGGCGCGACTTCCGCCGCTCGTGTCGACGGTTGTGCCGGCGCGGGTGTCACGCGACGCTGACTTTTCACGACGCCGGTTCTGCCACGCACGGCACTGGGCGCGCGTACGATCGCAGGAGACTTGGGCGCCGCCACGGCGCCGTCAGTTCGCTCGGCCGCTGAGACCACGTCGATCCGGCCATTGGACGCTCCGGCCATCTGCACGTCGCTGCCGCCCGCGCGCGCGAGATCCTGCTTCAGGTCATCCGTCAGCGCTGGCTGCTCCGACGAACGAGAGCAGGCCGCAAGCGCTACCAGGGCGACGGACGCGATCGTGAACCGGAGTGAGTTTGTCATGGATTTAGATACACGCCTCGTCAAAAAAGGGGCCATGGCGGACTCGGCAGCCGTCAGCGTTTCGACCGCCTGTCGGTACGTGGGTAGGTCCGTAGGTGGGTAGGTCCGTAGGTGGGTAGGTGGGTAGGTCCGTAGGTGGGTAGGTCGGGGGCCCCGAGCTCACTGCTGGGGCCCGCGACTAGCAGCGCATTGCGGGTGATTTCCCGCTCGACGTCATGCCGGGGCTCTCCGCGATTGAGTCAGAGGCGGAGCAAGTGGCGCGGCTGCACGCTGGACCGACCTACCGACCTACCGACCTACCGACCTACCGACCTACCGCCAGTTAATCAGTAATCAACCGGTCGCAGATACGACTCGCCGATCGTCGACGAGCTGAGCATCGCAACCGTGGGCAGGCGCCGCTTCCAGTGCGTGGACGACAGGCGTTTGAAGACGAGCGCGAGATCCGCCGCGTCGAATCCCCGCTCGAGCAGATCGTCTGGCGAGTATCCGCTCACCAGCCAGTTCAGCAGCTCATCCGCCTTCGCGTAGCTGATGCCGAAGTCACCCTCGTCGGTCTGTCCGACGACCAGGTCCGCCGACGGCGCCTTGCCGATCACGACCTCTGGCAGACCGAGATGCCGCGCGAGCGCCCAGACCTGGGTCTTGAACAGATCGCCCAGCGGATTGATCGGCGGCGAATCATCCGCATGCCAGGTGAAGTAGCCGAACAGGCGCTCGGTCTT
The DNA here is from genome assembly GCA_039928585.1 of Gemmatimonadaceae bacterium. Lineage (GTDB taxonomy): Bacteria > Gemmatimonadota > Gemmatimonadetes > Gemmatimonadales > Gemmatimonadaceae > AG11. Next base: position 14,821 of record JBDSSY010000262.1, read on the forward strand.
GTTGCCGGTGCCCACCGGAATGGCGCGATGCTTTGCCGAGAGGTCGAACAACGCGATCATGCGCATGCGCGCCATGACGTTTCCGCGACGCGAGGCATCGGCATCCGGCTCGGTGTTGAGATAGCCGTCGACCGCGGCGCTGATGTCGAGCGTGCGACCTTCGATGCCGAGTGCGTCGATGACGAGCTGGCCGTGCGCCAGGCTCTCCTGGCTGGACGTGCGATACGGAAGACGAACCCCGATGACGTTCGCGGGGCCGAGCGCGCGCGCCGCGAGGCTGGCGCTGACGGCCGAGTCGACGCCGCCGGAGATGCCGACGACGACCTTGCCGAATCCCCGCCGACGCATCTCGTCGCGCAGGAAGTGCACGAGCCAGTCTTCCACCAGAGCCGCGTCGATGGTCAGCGCGGATGGTCCCGCGGAGGGTGCGGCGTGCACGATCGGAAACGACGAGGTAGCATCGCGCGCAGACGCGGCGCGAACGCGAGTGGTGGACGGCGGCTCGTGTTTCGTGGCGGTCGGCATGCCCATCGTCTCGGCAATCGCCTGCATCCCGTCGAACGCGAGGAGGTGCGGGGTGCCGGCGTCCACCTTTGCCAATGCGTCGCGGAGATGTGGCGCCATCGTCTCGAGATCGGCGATCAACGGCATGTCGGCGCGGGCACGCGTGACATCGGCGAGATCGAGCGACGCCACCACGAGCGCCTCGTCCCACAACGGGCCGCGTACGCGGACTTCGCCCTTGGGGCCAGCGAGCAGCGCGCTGCCGGGGAACAGCCTGCCGCCTTCACTGCCCACCAGATGCACGAGTGCGACGAACATTCCGTGCTCGTCGGCCATGTCGCGGGCGAGCCGCTCCCAGCGGGAGACGCTCGCGGGGCCTGGCACGCCGTCCTGCTTTGGCGTCGTGCCGCGCGCCGGCGGGGCGGTGGGGACGATGATGAGCTGCGCGCCGTCCAGCGCGACGATGGTGCCCGACATCGAATGCCAGACGTCTTCGCAGATGAGGATCGCGGCGCGGCCCCATGGCGTGTCAAACGCGCGCATCTCGTGGCCGGCCTCGACGAAGCGGGCTTCGTCGAACATGCCGTAGGTGGGGAGGAACACCTTGCGATGCACGTGTCGCACGAGGGGCACGGCCTCGCCCAGCGAGACGTACAGCGCACTGTTGTAGAGCGTGTTCTGCCACACTTCGTAGAATCCGACGCACACATCGACCGACGTACCCGTATACGCCCGGTGCAGATCTGCCGCGAGCTGTCCGGCCGTGACGGCGTGCTCCCGCACGCCGCCCTCCAGGAAGTAGCCGCTGAGCGACGTCTCGGGAAAACACACGAGGCGTGGAGGGACCGGCAGTGCCGCGGCCTGATGAAGCAGGGCCCCGATCCGGGCGAGGTTCGCTGCGTAATCGCCCTTCTTCGGCTGGAACTGGGCGAGCGCGAGCGTCAGTGAAGGAGCCATGTAGTGGAAAGGTCGCGTCGTGGCGGGACAGGTGCAACGGGAGCCCTGCGCCCGCGCGGGGCGAAGTACCTGGTACTCGGTACGACGTACCAAGTACCGAGTACTGGTCGTCAGTCTGAACGCGTCCCTCGATCCAACGGCGCGAACCGGCTCCTGACCCAGGTGTACAGCTCTCCCATGTCACGTTTCCACAGTTTCGTCGTCGTCGCCCTGCTGGCGGCACCCGTTGCCCGCGCACAGTCCACTGGCGAGCCCTGGCAGCTCGTGCCGCAGCCCCAGACGTCGCTCGTCTACGCGCGCGACGGCTCGTTCATCGGCGAGATCGGTCGTGAGTCACGCACCTCAGTCTCCATTCGCACGCTGCCGAAGTACGTCGGGCAGGCGTTCGTCGCCGTGGAAGACCACCGCTTCTATCAACATGATGGCGTCGATCTCATCGGCGTCGCGGGCGCCATCAAGGGCAAGCTGCTCGAGGGCCTCACGGGAGATAATCGCGGCGGTGCGAGCACGATCACGCAGCAGCTCGTCGGCAACATGCACCCCGATCAGATCGACCGGCGAGACATGAGCGTGGGCCGGAAGCTGCGCGAGCAGAGCGCGGCGCGGGAGATGGAGCGGCGTTACTCGAAGGACCAGATTCTCGAAGGCTACATCAACCAGATCAACTTCGGGCATGGTTGGTACGGCGTGGAGTCCGCCGCACGCCACTACTTCGGCAAGACGGCCTCGCGCTTGTCGCTCGCCGAAGCGGCCACGCTTGCCGCGCTGCCGAAATCGCCGGTGGGCTACGACCCGAAGCGGTTTCCCGACAAGGCCAAGGGGCGCCGCGATCTCATCCTCGGTCTGATGGCGGCGCAGGGGTTCGTTCGCGCCGCGGACGCGGAGCGCGCGAAGGCCGAGCCGGTGGTGACGGTACAGAATCACGGCATGGCCGTGGCCGCCGAGTATTTCGTCGACGCCGTGCGCCAATCACTGGAACGGGCCGGCGTCAATCTCGCCGCTGGCGGATATCGCATTCACACGACGGTGGACGTCGCGCTCCAGCGCGCGGCGGTCGACGCGCTGGTGCAGGGCACGCTCGACGTCGAGAAACGCGACGGCTACCGGCATCCCACGCTCGCGCTCGCGGCGAACAAGATCGATGCACTCGAGGGCGCGGTGGTGGCGATCGAGCCGGCGACGGGAGACGTGAAGGCGCTGGTGGGTGGGCGGGATCATCGGTTCGCGCCATTCAACCGCGCCACGAACGCGCTTCGGCAGCCAGGATCCTCGTTCAAGCCGTTCGTCTACGCACTGGCGCTCGAGGACAGCCTGAGCGCGGCGACGATCGCGGGGGACAGTGCGATCGCCATCGTGATCGACAGTGTGCGGAACGAGATCTATCGCCCCGAGAACGCCGACGGAAAGTTCATGGGACCGATCACACTGCGCGAAGCGCTCACGCATTCCCGCAATCCGGTCGCGGTACAGCTCGCGCTGATGGTGGGACTCGATTCGATGACGGCGATGGGTCGCCGCACCGGCATCGGCACGCCCATCATCGCGGTGCCGGCCAGCGCGCTCGGCGCGTCGGTCGTGCGGCCGCTCGATTACGTCGCGGCGTACACCGTGTGGGCGAACCTGGGCAGCGTCGTGGAGCCGAGGCTCGTCACGAATATCGAGGACGCCGCGGGCCGTTCCATCTTCCAGCGTCATCCGTCGATCCCGAAATCCGTGATGGATCCACGCGTCGCGTTCATCGTGCGCGACATGATGCGAGACGCCGTGGAACGCGGCACGGGCGGGCCGGCCCGGCGCGCCGTGCCGTCCAGCGTGCCGATCGCGGGCAAGACCGGCACGACGAACGACAACGTCGACGTGTGGTTCATGGGCATGACGCCAGACCTCGTGGCCGGGGTGTGGCTGGGGTTCGACCGCCCGAAGACGATCATGCCCGGCGCCGCTGGCGGGTCGCTGGCGGCCCCGATCTGGGGTGCAATGATGGCGCGCTACTACGCGGGACGGCCCGCACCAGCGTCGTGGACGCCGCCCGTGGGCATGCTGACCGTCGATCTCGACCGCATCACCGGCCAGGTCGCCGACGCGGGCACGCCGCACGC
>JBDSSY010000263.1:0-12642 GCA_039928585.1 Gemmatimonadaceae bacterium
CGCTCTGGCACCGCGCTCAAGAGCGAGCCATGACGCAGCTCCACCGGCGCACGCAGCTGGCCGGCGCAGCGCGCCACGTTGCCACGCGCCACGGCGAGCGCATCGCACGACACGTCAGTGGCGATGACACGCGCGAACGAGCCCTCGCTCGCCAACGCGAGCGCAATGGCGCCCGACCCGGTGCCCACATCCACCGCCGTCCCTCCGGCAGCCGCATCCTCCGCGACGAGTCGCAGCACGAGATCCACCAGTTGCTCGGTCTCCGGCCGCGGAATCAACACGCGCTCGTCGACGTCGAGCGTCAGGTGGCGAAACGACGCCACACCAGCGGCGTACTGGAGCGGTGCGCCGCGCGCGCGCCGCATGGTTGCGTCCAGGGCTCGGCGCCAGACGTCGGACGTCACCGGTTCGTCGCGCGCGATCACCGGCCAGTGCCGCGGCTGGTCCGAGACGGCGGCGAGCAGCTCGCGCGCACCCGACTCTGCGTCCACACCGAGCGACGGTGCGAGCCGCGCGCGCATCTCGGCCACCAGTGAACCCACTGTTCGCGAGGTGCGAACTGCCGTGGCCAGCACCGCGTCAGCCACCGAGTCGCTCCTCCACGTCGGCCATTTTCAGCTCGTCGATGATGTCCTGAATATCGCCATCCATGACGCCGGGAAGGTCGTGCGTGGTGTAGCCGATGCGGTGATCCGTGATGCGGCTCTGCGGATAGTTGTACGTGCGGATCTTGGCCGACCGATCGCCGGTGCCCACCTGCGACTTGCGCATCTTCGATCGCGCCGCCTCGAGCTCGGCGATGCGCAGGTCGAGGAGGCGGGCACGCAGAACCACCATGGCCTTCAGCTTGTTCTGGAGCTGGGACTTCTGATCCTGTTGGCTCACCACCAGCCCGGAAGGGATGTGCGTGATGCGCACGGCCGAGTCGGTGGTATTCACGCTCTGCCCGCCCGGCCCGCTCGAGCGGAACACGTCGATGCGCAGATCCTTGTCCTCGATGCGCACGTCCACCTCTTCCGCCTCCGGCAGCACCGCCACCGTAGCCGCAGACGTGTGAATGCGTCCCTGCGTCTCGGTGGCAGGTACGCGTTGCACGCGATGGACGCCCGACTCCCAGCGCATTGCGCCGAAGGCGCCATCGCCGGACACCTTGAACACGGCTTCCTTCACGCCGCCAAGGGTGCCTTCGGAATGCGAGATCGTCTCACGTCGCCAACCGGCACGCTCGATGAATCGCGTGTACATCCGGAAGAGATCCGCGGCGAACAGCGCGGCTTCGTCGCCGCCGGTGCCGGCACGAATTTCGATGATCGCGTTGCGATCGTCCAGCGGATCGTGCGGCAGGAGCGCGGGCTTGAGCCGCACTTCCAGATCGGCGATGCGCGCCTCGAGGCTCGCGACCTCGAGCGTGGCTTCGGCCGCCATCTCCGCGTCGTCTACGACGACGAGCTCGCGCGCGTCGGCGAGCTCGTGCTCGGAGCGTTCGAGTTCGGCCGCCAGCTCGATCACCGGCTGGAGGCGTCGGTGCTCCCGACCCAGGTCGGCGCTCTTTGCGGAGTCGCCGAAGGTATCCGGGTTGGAAAGCAGCCGCTCGACCTCCGCCGCCCGGGCGAGTGTCTCGCCCAGCAGGTCGCGGAGGCTCAGACCCCTAGCTCTCCTTCGTCTCGGCCTTCTCGGCGGCCTTCGCGTTCGGCGACAGATACTTCTGGCGGAACCGCTCGACGCGGCCGGCCGTGTCGACGAGACGCTGCTTGCCGGTGTAGAACGGATGACAGTCGGCGCAGACGTCGGTATGAATGCTTGCGATCGTGGAGCGCGTCTCGAACGTGTTGCCGCACGCACACTTCACGACGGCGGTGGCGTACTCGGGATGGATGTCGGTCTTCATTTGAGCCCTGCCTGGCGTTAGACCTGATTCGGAAACAGCTGTAAAATATATCGACCTCGGGGCGTAAAAGACAAGCCGACAACAAGTTGCTGGTTTGACACCGTCCCGGGGTCCGCATAACCTTAGCCGCATTGCCTCGAACAGGTTCCCATGGCGACAGAAATGATCTCCCAGACCGTTGATTTCCTCGCCACCATCCCGCTTTTCAGCGGGCTCCAGCGTGACGAGATCCAGAAGTTCGCCGACCTCACGCGCGAGCGATCCTATCCCAAGGGCAGTGTCATCCTGTTCCAGGATGACCCAGGCGATTCCCTGTTCGTGCTCCGTGGCGGACGGGTGAAGGTGGTGCTTATCGGCGAAGACGGGCGCGAGGTGATCCTCGGCGTGCTCGAGCCCGGGGCACACTTCGGCGAGTTGGCCCTGATCGACGACCAGCCACGTTCTGCGCATGTCATCGCGATGGAGGATGCGCAACTGCTCGTGCTGCGCCGCGAGGACTTTCGTCGGCGGGTCGAGTCGAATGCGAGCGTCGCGTGGGCCCTGCTCACGGAGTTGTCCCGCCGTCTGCGGCGGGCCGACGTGAAGATCGGCGGCCTCGTGCTGCTCGACGTGCCGGGACGCATCGCGCGCCTCCTTCTGGACCTGTCTGCGGAGTCGGGCACGGATGCGATCGAGAAGCCGCTCACGCATCAGACCATCGCCCAGATGATCGGGGCGAGTCGCGAGACGGTGTCGCGCGCGATGAAGGAATTTCAGGACGCCGGTCTCATCACGGTGGAGCGGCGAAAGATCGCCGTGGGGAACCGCGACGCGCTGGAGAAACGCTCCCAGATCCGGATGTGACCGGTGTCACAGCCACGACGTGAGATGCTCTCCCGCGGCGGCCTTCTCGCCGGCCCATACTGGGCAATGTCCGACGGCGCGCGCTCCTAGATGAGTCTGACCCTGCGCTTCTGGGGCACCCGTGGCTCGATCCCGAGCCCCGGGCTGGCGACCTCGCGTTACGGCGGCAACACCCCCTGCGTCGAACTGCGAACGGCCGGCGGCAGGCTGGTGATCCTCGATGCCGGCACCGGCATTCGCGAGCTCGGACGGTCGCTGATGGCGGGCGCCAATGGCGAGGGCGTCGAAGGCGACATCTTTCTCACCCATGCCCACTGGGACCATATCCAGGGCATCCCCTTCTTCGCGCCGCTGTTCCACAAGGGAAACCACTTCACGATCTGGGGCTCCCGCAGCCTGCAGACCAGCATCGACCAGGTCGTGCGCGACCAGATGTCGCCCGTGGTGTTCCCGGTGAGCTTCGAGGAGCTCCAGGCGCAGATCGATTTCCAGGAACTGGCCGAGGAGCGTCGCGCGGGAGTCGGCTACGAGGTGGCGGCCATCGGGGTGCGGCACCCGGGAGGCGCACTCGGGTACCGCTTCACGGAGCGTAACGACAGGGGTGGTGGACTCGTCTATGTATCGGACAACGAGCTGAACGCGGTGGCGAAGTACGACACGCCGGCCGAATGGCGGCGCACCTTCGTGCAGTTCGTCCAGGGAGCAGCCGTCCTGATTCACGACACGATGTACAGGGCGGAAGAGTACAGCAGCTTCGTGGGGTGGGGTCACTCGACCTACGAGGATGCGGTCGAGCTCGCGATCGAGGCGTCGGTGGACCGGCTCGTGCTCTTCCATCACCATCCCGAGCGCACGGACGACGAGGTGGACCGATGCGTGGCGAGCTGCCGCGAGATGGTGCAGGCCCGGGGCGCTCGACTCGAAGTCCTCGCCGCCGCCGAGGGCATGACACTCACCGTTTGAGAGGACAGACATGAGCTCGCGTCCGACCCGCCGGTGCACGCGGACGCGCTGGCGGGTTCTTCGTCTCCCAGCATGAAGCCACTCCTCCTCACCGCACTCGGTCGCACCATCTCCACGGCACCCCTCGGGCGTCGTGGCGACGACGTGGAAGTGCGCCGCATGCCCGCCCTGCCGACGCCCCGCGCGATCGACCTCGAGCGGCCGACGGTGATCGTGCTGGATCGCGCACTGCTCGCGAGCGTCGGCGATGACGACGAGCGCGTTCGGGAGCTGGCGACGCTCGTCGCGCTGGTGGGCATTGGAGAAGCGGGCGAAGCGGAGCCACCCGGAGACTTCCCAGTGGATCTGCTCACCAGCTACGTGGCTGGTGACGCCGGTATCGGCGCCGTGATCACCTCGCTGCGTGGCGCGTTTCGGCACGCGGCGGCGCTCCTCGCGGCTCGGCGTGCGAAGCACCAGGCGGACGAGCGGGCGCGCGAACTCGCGGAGCTCACGGCCATCGGCGTCGCGCTCAGCACGGAGCGTGATCTCAGCGCGCTGCTCGAGCTCATCCTCACACAGGCGCGCCGGGTGACGTCGAGCGACGCCGGTTCGCTGTATCTCGTGGAGCGGGACGAGGCCGGCGTGCCACGAAATCTCCGCTTTGCGATGGCGCAGAACTATTCCCTGCCCACGCTCCCGTTCTCGTCGTTCACCGTCCCGATCGATCACGCGAGCCTCGCGGGATACGCCGCGGCGACGGGCGAGCCGCTCGTGATCGGCGACGTGTATCTGCTGCCTGACGACGTGAGCTACCGGCAGAATCGCAGCTTCGACGACGCCTTCGGGTATCGCACCAAATCCATGCTGGTGCTGCCCATGAAGTCGCACCGCGACGAGATCGTTGGCGTGCTGCAGCTGATCAATCGAAAGCGCGTACCCGACATGCGGCTGATGTCCGACGACGTGGTCGAGCGCGAGGTGCTCACCTACGATGAGCGTTGCGTGGAGGTGACCACCGCGCTCGCCTCGCAGGCGGCGGTGGCGATCGAGAACGGTCGGCTGTACGAGGACATCGAGCGTCTCTTCGAGGGGTTCGTGACCGCCGCAGTCACGGCCATCGAGTCGCGCGATCCCGCCACGTCGGGCCACTCCGGCCGGGTCGCAACGCTCACGGTGGGTCTCGCCGAAGTCGTCGACCGCATCAACGATGGCCCGTACCGGCATGTGAGCTTCTCGCGCCCGCAACTCCGTGAGCTTCGATACGCGGGTCTGCTCCACGACTTCGGGAAGGTCGGTGTGCGCGAACAGGTGCTGGTCAAGGAGAAGAAGCTCTACCCACACGACCTCGAGCTCATCCGGCATCGCTTCGCCTACCTCATCCAGCGCGCCGACCTCGAGTTCGAGCGCACGCGCGCCGACCATGTGCTCGCGCGTGGGCAGGACGGCTATGATGTGGTGCTCGCGACGCTCGAGGCGCAGCGGGCGAAGCTCCATCGCGAGCTGCATTGCTCGCTCCAGGCGATCACCCTCGCCAACGAACCGACCGTGATGCCCGAGGGCAGCTTCGAGGCGCTGTACAAGATCCGCGACAAGCGCTTCGTCGACTTCGATGGGCACGTCCGACCGTTGCTCGAGGAGCACGAGCTGCAGTACCTCATGATTCGCAAGGGCAACCTGGATGACGCCGAGCGGCGTGAGATCGAGTCGCACGTCACGCACACGTACCGCTTCCTCGAGCGGATACCCTGGACGCGCGAGTTGCGCAACATTCCGCAGATCGCCTACGGGCACCACGAGAAGTTGAACGGCCTTGGCTACCCCAATGCGCTCGGCGGTGCGGCCATCCCGGTGCAGACGCGCATGATGACCATCGCCGACATCTTTGATGCGCTCACGGCCACCGATCGCCCGTACAAGCGCGCCGTGCCGGCGGTGCAGGCGCTCGACATTCTTCAGCTCGAGGCGAAGGAGGGCATGCTCGACGCCACGCTCCTGCAGGCGTTCGTCGAGGCGCGCGTCTACGAGCAGGTCCCGCTGGGCAACGCGGGCGACTAGCCCGGCGCGAGCCCCCGCCACTCACGCACCCGCGGACAAGGACACGATACCATGGCGGCGTCTCGTCCCACGAAGGCGGTGATCCTCGCGCGGGGCCTCGGCACCCGAATGCGACGGTCCGACGCGACCGCCACCGTCGACGCGGCGCAGGCAAGGGCGGCGGACACCGGAGTGAAGGGAATGATTCCCATCGGCCGCCCGTTCATGGACTACCTCATCAGCGCCTTCGCCGACGCCGGATACACCGACGTGTGCATGGTGATCGGGCCCGAGCATCATCAGGTGCGCGAGTACTACGGCCGACTGTCCGCTGCCGCGCGCGTTCGCGTCCATTTCGCGGTGCAGGCGGATCCCCTTGGCACGGCGAACGCGGTGCTCGCAGCGGAAGAGTTTGCCGCAGGCGAACCGTTCGTCGTGATCAACTCGGACAACTATTATCCGGTGGACGCGCTTCGCGAACTCCGCGAGCTGGCGGCGCCGGCCGTCGTGGGATTCGAACGTGACGCCATCGTCAGGCTCGGCAACGTGCCTCCCGATCGCGTGGCTCGCTTCGGCGCGCTGGACATCGACGACGAGGGAATGCTGCGTCGAATTCTCGTCGAGCCGACGGCGGCCATGCTCGCGGCCGGTGAAATCTTCGCGAGCCTCAACTGCTGGTCGTTCGCCACTGGGATCTTCCATGCCTGCCGCGAGGTGCCGCCCTCAGCGCGCGGCGAGTTCGAGCTGCCACAGGCGGTTCAACTGGCGATCGATCAGCACGGCCTGCGCATGGTGGTCGTACGGAGCCACGCCGCCGTGCTGGACATGTCGACCCGCGGCGATATCGCGTCGATGGCGGAACGACTTCGCGATGTCGCGGTCGCGTTGTGACGACTCGCACTCAGCTGCCCAACAGGTACTCCACGGTAGACACGACCCGCACAACCTTCGCGATCTGGCTTTCAGCCGATATTCCCGGAGCCTGATCACGAGGCAGAATCTCGAACACACCCTGATTCGCGCGACGGATTCCGCCGAGTGAAGTGCGTGAGTCCTTCGCGAACTGTTCGGCCGCCTCTCGCGCTCTCGCTGTCGACTCCGCAATCATGCGAGGCTTGAGGGTGTTCAGCCCCGAGTACACGAACGTTGGTCCGCCACTCGAGCCTTCCCCTCCGCCGGATGACACGGCGACGCCAATCGCCGCGAGCTCGCCGATCAACTGACTCGCCTGAAGGACGGCATCGGGGCGCGACGAGCGGATCAGCATCGTCTGCCGGATGACGAATCGGTTGGTGGGGACGCCGGAGGCATACTGGTTCGACGACGCATCGCTCACCGTGAAGCCGGTGAGCTCCACCCGAGTGGTGTCGAGCCCGTGACGAGTCATGAACTGTCGCACGCCAGCGATGCTCCGCGCGAGTTTCGCGTTCGCGGTCGCGAGATCGTTGTCGGCGCCGATGACCTGAAGCGGCCAGATGGCGAGGTCGCTTCGCACCTCGCGCTCGGTGACCCCTTTCACCGTGACGTAGCGCTCCGTGACCCGGGCCCGCGCAAATCCGCGGCCGACGAGGAGACCGCCCACCGCGATGCCAAGCGCCAAAATGATCATGCGAACGGTGCCGCGATCGAGAGATGCCATCTCACGCTCCAGGTAATTGTTCACGCCTAGCGGGGCCGTAGCCGCCCCCACCGGGCGTCTCGATCGTGATCACGTCACCGGCCTTCAGCTGTACGCGGCACTTCGCCGGCAGCGGATCGCCGTTGAGCAGGTTGCGTCCAACCGCGCCCGCCTCTCCGCCGGCAACGCCGCGCGGGGCGTGGCGCCGCCGCTCGGTGAGCAGCGTGACGACGCAGGGCGCGGTCGCGCGGTAGCTGCGCACGATTCCCGCGCCGCCTGCATGCACGCCCGGACCACCTGATCCCTCGCGGATGGCATACTGGTCAATGCGCAGCGGCGTCGAACGCTCCAGCGCCTCGACGGGGGTGTTGAGCGTGTTGCTCATGCCCACGTGCACCCCCGACGGACCCGGACCCACGGCTGTCGCGCCCTGGCCACCGCCAAGGGTCTCGTAGAAGGTCCATCCGTCACCGCCGAAGGTGACGTTGTTCATCGTCCCCTGCCCCTGCGCGGCGACCTCCACGCCGGCATCGCCCAGCGCGGCGAGAATGGTGTCGGCCACGCGTTGCGACATCTCGACGTTGCCAGCAGCGACGGCCGCGGGCCACGCGGCATTGATCGCGCTCCGATCCGGCAGCACGAGCGTGATGGCGCGGGCGATTCCGTCGTTCGTCGGCACATCGTCGTCGAGCAGCGTGCGCACGGCGAACACTGCAGCGGCGCGCGTTACCGCGGCGGGACAATTCACGTTGCCGGCCACCTGCGGCGCGCTCCCCGTGAAGTCGAGGTGCAACGTCCCGTCACGTACCGCGAGCGCGAGCACCACGAGAATATCGGCATCCGTCACTCCGTCGCCCTCGAGCCGGTCCGTCGCCCGGCCGCTCCGACCGTCGAGCGCCGCGAGCCGGCTTCTCACGCGGCGCTCCGCGTACTCCAGCAGTGCGTCGCACGCGGCGGCCAGGCGCGGCGCGCCGAGACGCGCGTACAGGGCGCGCCAGCCCGCCGCGCCCGCGGCGCACGCGGCCAGCTGTGCGCCGAGATCGCCACGCCGTTCCGTCGGGGTGCGCACGTTCGCCAGCAGCACCGACAGGATGTCTTCGTTCAATGTGCCGCCGCGGACGAGTCGTACCGGCGGGAAGATGATTCCCTCCTGCACCAGCTCCGTCGCGCCCTGCGGCATGCTGCCCGGGCTCATGCCGCCGACGTCAGCGTGGTGAGCGCGGACCGCCGTGTACCCGACGATCTCATCGTTCACGCCGACTGCCTCCACCAGCGTGAGGTCGGGAAGATGAGAGCCGCCATGATACGGGTCGTTGAGCAGGAACACGTCGCCCGGGTGCGGGTCACGCGCCAGCACGGCAGACACGGCCTCCGGCATGGCACCGAGGTGTACGGGAATATGCGCGGCCTGCGCGATCATGCGCCCGCGCGCATCGAACAGCGCGGCGGACGCGTCGCGACGCTCACGGATGTTCGGCGACAGCGCACTGCGGACGAGCACCGCGCCCATTTCCTCGGCGATCATCGCGACGGCGTGCGCGAGCACGGAGAGCTCCAGTGGATCGATCGACGCGGCCGCGAGGTTGGCGCGGCTCACGGTGATACCGCACGCTCGAGCATCCATCCACCCGTCTCGTGCGCCGTGCCACGCCAGCCCGGCGCGATGCGCAGGGTGGCGCCGGCCAGCACGATCACGGAGGGTCCGTCGACGCGAACATCGAGCTGTCCTCCATCGTCCACCTGACGGCGTGTGCTCCATGCCGCCGCACCGACGCGCTGGAAGCGGGCATCGTGCGCTGGTCCACTCGCGACGTGGCGGACACCGATCACCTCCACTGCTGCGTCGAGGGTGAATCCATTACGCGTGGCGTGCAGCAGGCCGAATCGCGTCGCGAGTGCAACGCCATCGTCTCCCGGCTCGACCGGCACATCGACCTCGTGACCCTGCCCCACGTAGCGCACGCGCGCTGACCAGCGCCGGCTCCAGGTCGGTTCCGCCAGTACGCCGTCCGCTGCGCGTCGGAGCTCCTTCGCGAGCGCGGCGGCGTCCAGCGTGTCGGCTCTCGCGAGGACGCTGGTCATTCGCTCGCGCCGCTCCGACGTGATCGCCAGACCGAGGGCGCTGAGGACGCCCGCGTGCGGTGGGACGAAGATCGATCGCATGTCAAGCTGCTCGGCGAGCCCGCAGCAATGCAGCGGCCCGCCTCCACCGAACGGCACCAGTATGCAGGCCCGCGGATCGATTCCGCGCTCCACACTCACTCGCCGCAGCGCTCGCGCCACGGAGGCATCCGCGATGTCGATCATCGCGCGCGCGACGCGCGCCAGGTCCGCACCGAGCGTGTCCGCCAACGCACCGACGGCGCGCCTGGCGGCGTCGACGTCGAGCGCGACCCCGCCACTGAGCGCGGCGGCCGTGATGTGGCCGAGCACCACGTGCGCGTCGGTGACCGTCGGCAGCGTACCGCCCCGTCCGAACGCGGCGGGACCAGGCACCGCGCCCGCGCTTCGCGGGCCCACGCGCAGCGCGCCGCCGTCGTCGATCCAGCCGATGCTGCCGCCCCCCGCCGATACGGTTTCCACGAGGACCCGTGGCAGGGAGATGGGCACGCCCGCCACCCGTCCACCCGGCTCCACGAGCGGCTCGCCGCCGAGGATGAGTCCGACGTCGGCGCTCGTGCCACCGATGTCGACGGTCAACGCGTCGCGCAGGCCCGCAGCGCGAAGCACAGCCGCTGCGCCGACGACGCCGCCAGCAGGACCGGACAGCGCGAGTGACGCCGCTCCTCGCGCCGCCTCGCGCGCCGTGCGCATGCCGCCCCCCGAGGTCATCACGCCGGGAGCGGGCACGCCAAGCGCGGTCGCGCGTGCGGTGAGACGGTCGAGGTACCGCGCCACGCCGGGTCGCAGGTACCCTTCGGCCACGGTCGTTGCCGTGCGCTCGTATTCGCGGATCTCCGGAAATACTTCGGACGACAGGACGACGTCGATGTGTGGCAACGCGACGCGCAGCGCATCGGCGAGCTGCCGCTCGTGACGATCGTCGTGGTAGGCGTGCAGCAACGCGATGGCGACGACGTCAGGCGCGATCGCGCGTACACGGGCGACGACGGCGGCGATGCCCTGCGCATCGAGCGCCCGGACGACGCCCTCCGGCGCAATGCGCTCGCTCGCGCCGATGGTATATTCGCGAGGCACAAGTGGTGCCGGATGGTGCCGGGTCAGGTCGTAGAGCGACGCGCGGTCCTGCCGCGCGAGGTGCAGCACGTCGGCAAAGCCCTCCGTCGACACGAGGGCGACGCGTGCGCCCGTGCGCTCGAGCAGCATGTTCGTCGCCACCGTGGTGCCGTGAACGAATCGCGACACGGGCGCGCCACCGAGCAGGAGCAGTGCCGCGCCAACGCCGTCGCTCTGATCCGCGGGGGTGCTTGGAAGCTTGTGCGCCGTCACCGCACCATCAGCGCTGACGGCCACGAGATCGGTGAACGTGCCCCCGACGTCGACACCGACGGCCAGCCCGGTCACCCCGTACGCACCGACGACGTAGCGATGCGACGCGGGATCGCGCGCCACAGCACCCACGCGAGTGCGACATTCATCGGCAAGAATAGCGCGACGACCGGACGCAGTACGGCGCCGCCCGGCGTGAGCGCCAGCGCGAGCGCACCGAGGCCCATGAGCACCATCGCGGCGCCGATGATGCGCGCGCGGCGCACGGATCTACCTGCAAGCACCGCCGCGGGCAGCAGGACCACCAGTGAAAGCGCGATGGGCGACAAGACCAGCAGGTTCTCGTTCTGCGCCCAGAATGCGTGCTTCGTCGCCACCCAGGCCAGCAGCAGCACGACACCGAGCGTGCCACAGAGCAGCGACCAGCCCGCGCCGAGCAGCGCGACCATCCAGGCAGCCCATCGGTGCGCGCGGATGAGCATCCCGAGCATCACGACGATCGCAGCGAGCAGCGCTCCCACCGTGAGGTTGCGCCGCGCATGATCGGGGGGCGTGCGCGCCTCGACCACACGGCCCGCCGACTCGCTCGGCTCGATGCGCCGCTCGCTCGCCACGAGCGGAACCATCTCTCCATTCTCCCGGGGGATGCGAACGACACGCGCCGCATCGCGCAGGCGCATGGGAATGAAGAACGACTCCCACGAGCTCAACGGCGCATCAGCCGGCCGGCCCAGTGCGATGTCGATACCGGCCTGAATGGGAATGTCGCCTTCCGTGAGCCGTACGCTCTCGCCGCGATAGGTCAACGTCGTGCGAACCGTGTCGGTCGCTCGACGAAGCGCGCCTCCGAGTGCACGGTCCACCGCATCTCGAAGCCTGGTCGAGCAATTATCCCGGTAGTAGTCGTAGCGGTAATACTTGTTCTCTTCGCGCGCGTTGCGCAGCACGAGATCGTTGAGGGTTCGCGCCTGCTCGGGGGTGAGATTGAGCGTCTGGAGCGTGACCGTTCGTCCGGCGTTCTGATAGGCGGAGATCATCGCGAAGGCGTCCTCTCCGGCCATCCAGTACTTCGTATCGCCCGTGAGAAATCGCTGAAAGAACCCGGGTTGCTCGAAGTCGAACAGTCCCCAATTGTAGGCGATGTCGGTGCCCGCGTCCCCGTCGTGAATCCAGAGCGCGTTGTGGCCGAAGCGCTCCCACACCGCGGGACCACTGCCGAACGTGACGAGCGTGACGGTGAGCGCCTGTGGCGCGATGGGCGTGGCCGCTGCGGCGGCGTTCGATCCATCGGCGGCGGGCGGCGCCACCGTGCGCACTACCGGCGGCGGCGGCGAGACGACACGGGCTCGACGGGGGCGTGAGCGAGGTTCGGGCACGACGCGGCGCTGCGCATCCACGCGGTCCGTGCCCAGCACGAGCAGCGCCAGCACGGCAAGACGACGCAGCGTCACAGCCTGATCTCTTTGCCTTCGTCGGCCGAGCGGTAGATCGCCTCGACGGTGCGGTGAAGCGTCACCTGGTCGGTTGGGGCTTCGTACTCTGTCTCGCCCGCCAGCACCGACACGAAGTGCGCGAGTTCGGCGCGATATGACTGGATGAACGCGCTCTCTCGCGCCGCCGCGCCACGTGGTGACACGTCGGTGGGACGGCCGTGCAGTTCCTTCACAACGCGCAGCGGAGCCAGTCGGGTGCTGCCGCGCGTGGAGATCGTCTCGAACCACCACCGCTCCTCCGCGCCGACATAGGTGCCGGAGACGTCGAAGTTGAAGACCGTGCCGGGACAGTACAGCTGGACCAGCATCGATTCCTCGACGGCGTTCTTTCCACTGCCGCGCTCCATGTGCGCTACCACGCGCTCCGGCTC
>JBDSSY010000264.1:0-23037 GCA_039928585.1 Gemmatimonadaceae bacterium
GCTCGGCGTCGCCTGCGTTTTATGCAGCACATGAGAGTCGTCTAATCTGCGGCGAGGGCTGCGGAAGTCAGACAGCGGCATTTACCCCCCCTCGTCGCTTCGGCAGAGCCATCGTCGGGCGACACCACCCCACCACTCGCCGTCGCATTCATACGGGCCGCCAAGGTTGCCCAGCGTGCAATCACAACCGGTCGGCCGGGCTCACCACGCCTAGCCCGCCGCGGTTGAGCACGTGCGTATAGATCATCGTCGTCCGCACATCCGTGTGACCGAGCAGCTCCTGCACGGTGCGGATGTCGGCGCCGGACTCCAGCAGATGCGTGGCGAAGGAATGCCGCAGGCAATGGCTCGTGACTCGCTTGTTGAGCCCCGCCGCGACGGCGGCCTCCTTGATCGCGCGCTGCAGCACGGTCTCGTGCAGGTGATGACGCCGATGCGTCCCCGCGGAGTCGGTGAACATCCGACTGGCGGGAAAGACGTAGCTCCACGACCAGTCGAGCGCGGCGCCGGGATACTTCCGCTCGAGCGACTCGCCCAATCCTGTCGTGGCAATCCGCGAGCGCCGGTCGGACAGCTGCAGCGGCTCTCGCGTGCGTAGCCAGCGACGCAGCGGCTCGGCACTCCGTTCAGCCAACGGCGTGCGTCGATCTTTCCCTCCCTTCCCCGCGCGCACGACAATCTCCCGGCGGTCGAGGTCCACGTCCTTTACCCGGAGCGACACGCATTCGGTCACCCGGAGCCCGCTGCCGTACATCACCACCGCGCAAAGGCGATAGGGCTCACGCATGCTGCGGAACAATGCCCCAAGCTCCCGCTGCGAGAGGACGACGGGCACCCGGCGCGCCCGCCTCGCCGGCGCGATGCCGTCGACCTGCCCCAGGGGAGTGTGCAGCACCGCATCATAGAGAAAACGCAGGGCCGCGAGCGCCTGATTCTGCGTCGACGCGGCCACGCGGTCGGTGACGGCGAGATGAGACAGGAATTCGCGCACTGCATTCACATCGAGATCACGAGGATGCCGGCGACCATGGTGCAGCACGAACCGCCGGATCCAGAACAGGTACGCCTGCTCCGTCCGCACGCTATACCGCCGCTCGCGCATGCGAACGCGCACGATCTCCATGAGACGGATCTTCCGCTCCGGCTCCGCAGTGGAGCCGAGATGTGAAAGCGGGATGAGTGGGAAACGAGGACTGGTCATGAGGTCACCGCCAAACCTCACCGCATGTCATGACGCTCCCACGCAGCGAAACGCCGCACCAATGCCCAATAACAAAACGGGGCCGAGGCGAACCGCCTCGACCCCGCCCCGCGCGCCAAAAAAATCACATCACCCGCATTCACTGAACCCGCACACATGACACTTCACGCACCCTTCCGCATACTCGAGCTGCGATCCACAGTCCGGGCACGTCCCCATGAACGTCTCGCCACCATTGTACGCCTGATAGCTCATCTCCGACGACTGCGAAACAGCCTGCCCAACCGGCGACCGCACGACGACTGACTCCGGCACGATCTGCGTCCCACCCGGCGGCGTGTGCGTCGGCAGGAGGTCCTGCTGCACCCCCTGCTTGTCCCGCCACCACTGCTCCAGCGCAATGCCGATGGCATCCGGCACCGACAACACCTTGTTCGGACCGAGTCCCACTGCACGATCCGACGAGATCCCGCGCAACTGCCGATGCACTTCCATGATCGGAATGCCGGACCGCAACGCCAACGATATCAATCGTCCCATCGCCTCGGCGTCCGCCATCGCGGAACCGCCCGCCTTCCCCAACGTGATGAAGACTTCGAACGGCTGATTCTTGTCGTCCTCGGTGATGTTCACGAACATCGTGCCGAGCGGGGTCTCCAGGCGATGCGTGGTGCCACGCAGCTTGTCGGGACGCGACCGCTTCGCCCGCCGCTGCAACGTCTCGGCCTCCGCCTCGAACAGCTGCTTCCGCAACCGATCGATCTCCGCATCCTTCTCGGCCATCTGCCCCATCAGTTCGCCAACCTCGCGACGCGAATCGTTGGCCGACGCCGCGGCGGGCTCCGCACGCTTGGCCGCGGCCGTCGCCGTCGCACCCGTGCTCAACACCTGCGCATCACGCGACCCATCGCGATACACCGTGACACCCTTGCACTTCATGTCGTACGCCATCTCGTAGATCGCGCGCACGTCTTCAACGGTGGCGGCGTGCGAGAAGTTCGTCGTCTTGCTGATCGCCGAATCGCAGTGATCCTGGAAGGCGGCCTGCATACGCACATGCCACGAGGGCGCGATGGCGTTCGCGGTGACGAACACCCGCTGCCACTTGGAAGGCACCTCGGGGAAGTTGACGTGCCCCTCCTTCGCGATGGACTCCATGAGCCCCTCGCTGTACCAGCGCTCACGCTTGGCGATCGCGACGAAATCCTCGTTCACGTCGGGCATCATCACGCCAGCCTGATTGCGCATGAAGGCCACAGCGAACAGCGGCTCGAGTCCGGAGGAACAACCGGCGATGATGGAGATGGTGCCGGTCGGCGCGACCGTCGTAACGTTGCAGTTGCGCAGCAACTGCTTCGGACGAATGCGCGCTCCGTTCTCGTCGCGCGCGCACGTCTCATCGGGTCCGAAGATGGACCGCGCCCACTCAGGGAATGGTCCGCGCTCGTTCGCGAGACGCTCGGATTCCTTCTTGGACTCCACATCCAGGAACTCCATCACCTTCCGGCCGAACGCGACGCCCTCAGCCGTGTCGTACGCGATGCCGAGCCGCACGAGCGCATCGGCGAAGCCCATCACGCCAAGCCCGATGCGACGGATGCGCTTGGACAACGCGTCGATCTCCGGCAGCGGATACTTGTTGACGTCGATGATGTTGTCGAGGAAATGCGTGCTGAGCTGGATGTCGCGACGGAACGCGTCCCAGTCCATCGTCGCCTGCTGCCCCGCGGCCTCGCGCACGTACAGCCCGACGTTGATCGAGCCCAGGTTGCAGACGTCGTACGGCAGCAGCGGCTGCTCACCGCACGGGTTCGTGGCTTCGTACGCACCAAGGTGCGGCACGGGGTTGTAGCGATTCGCCTCGTCGACGAAGAAGCAACCTGGCTCCCCGGTGCGCCACGCGCCCAGGATCATCTTGTCCCACACCATGTTCGCGTCGAGTTCCCCGACAACGGAGCCGTTCGACGGATCGATCAGGTCGTACGACGTCTTGTTCCGCACCGCGTCCATGAACGTCGTGGTCACCGCGAGGGAGATGTTGAAGTTCGTCACCTGCGTGAGATCTTCCTTGCAGGCGATGAAGTCGAGCACGTCCGGATGATCGACGCGCAGAATCCCCATGTTCGCACCGCGCCGCGTGCCACCCTGCTTCACGGCATCGGTGCTCGCGTCGTACAGCTTCATGAAGGAGATGGGCCCGCTGGCGACGCCGGTGGTGGAGCGCACCATGGCGCCCTTGCCACGCAGCTTGGAGAACCCGAAGCCGGTGCCGCCGCCGCTCTGATGGATGATGGCCATTGACTTGAGCGTGTCGTAGATGCCGTTCTTGCCGTTCGCCAGCGCATCCTCGACCGGCAGCACGAAGCAGGCGGAGAGTTGGCCGAGCGGACGGCCGGCGTTCATGAGCGTCGGCGAGTTGGGCTCGAACCGGCGCTGCGTCATCAGAAAGTAGAACTCTTCGGCCGTCGCCTGCACGGCATCCTCGGTCGCGCCATACCGTCCATCGGCCTCCGCCACGACGGTCGCCACGCGCCAGAACAACGCCTCCGGCGTCTCGGTCGGCGCCCCCGTTTTGTCCTTCACGAGGTATCGCTTCCCGAGCACGGTGCGCGCGTTGGACGACAACGTCACGGGACCGCTCGGATGTGGGGACGACAAGGACATGAGCGACTTCTCCCGGGGATGCTTGAAACGATATGGTGACGATACGCCGCGGACGAACTGGCGTGAAGATCTGGCAGGCTGGCACCGTGCTGTCTGACCCGGCGTCGGGTGGGACTTGGTGGGACGGTGAGTTTAGCCCCGCTCGTGTTTCCACGCCAGTAGTGAGCTAACCTGCTGCCAATACGGCACTTGCAATATCTGCATCACGAAGCTGGAAACGTCCGGTGCGAGACGTTGATAAGATGTTGACGAGTGATGGAGATACGCCGAACGTGATGGCGACAGTGCCAAGAAAATGCCTGTCGCACCATTCAAGTTCCAATCGAGTAACGACTTGTCACGACGCTCGAGTCCGCCTCCGAGAGCCGCTGACGAAGCCGAAGGCGACACCGTAGAGCCAGCGCAGGCGCCCGAATTTGCCTCGATACACATTCAGGAATCGTGCCCGTAGAAACACCGAAAGCAAGGCGTCTTAGCCGCGTTCGAATCGACCCGCCCGATACTCCAGGCGCAGGGCGACATACGATGCCACCGTCCGTGCGATGCGCGCGCGCTCATCCTCCGACGTCGCGCGAATCACGCGCCCTGGCACGCCGAGCACGAGCGAGCCAGCCGGGATGACCATCCCCTCGGTGCACACCGCGCCCGCCCCGACGATGGAGCCGCGACCGACGACGACCCCATTGAGAAGGATCGCCCCCATCCCGATGAGGCAGTCGTCGTGCACGGTCGCGCCGTGCACGATCGCGCGATGCCCGATCGCCACGCGATTGCCGATCGTGCACGGCACGCCCTCATCGACGTGGATGATCGTTCCGTCCTGCACGTTCGATTCTTCGCCGACGACGATCGCCGCCGTGTCGCCGCGCAGCACGGCCGTGGGCCACACGCTGGCGCGCGCGCCGAGTGTCACGTCGCCGATGACGTGCGCGGCGGGGTGGACGTAGGCCTCGGGATGAACGAGCGGCATCGCTTAAATGGTTGGCGATTCGCGATGAATCAGAACGACAACCCGAACGCCAGATACGCGCTCGCTCGGCGCGCGTTCGTCACGTCGCGCCCCACGACCGGTGCCGCGACGCCGACGCGTATCGCCTGCGGGGCGTCCCACTGCAGGAGCGCCGCGGAGATGCCGAGCTCCGCGCCAACGCTGGCAATGGTGCGGCCGATGCGAGGCGCCGGAGAGCAGATGGAGAGATACAGCGGATCGCGCGCGCACGTCGCGACACCGGCGTCGGCGAACGCGGTGAGCGACGAGCGATCGAAAAAGAACGGCAGCAGCCGCAGTCCGCGTCCGCCAAGCACGAATGGCGCGCGGTATTCGAGCGACGCCGCCGCCGCGCTCGTGCCGTACACGGATGCGCTCTCGAAGCCGCGCACGCCGAACGTGCGTCGACCCTCGCCTACGTTGTAGCCCGGAACGATCTCCACCGCCGTGCCGCTCGTGCCGCCCACCTCGAGCGCCGTCGCCGCTCGGCGATCGGCAAACCCGCCGGCGACACGCACGGCGAGCACATGATGCGCGAACCCCGGCAGATCGAGCGAGCGATAGCCAGTGGCCGTGCCGACCACGCTCAGTGACGCCGTTCGGCTCGCCGCATCGGTACGCAGCCGTTCTCGTGCCGTGAATGCGAGCGCGACGCCATCCTCCGGAGAGATGCTGAGCGCCGGACGCCGCGAATTGACCCACACCGCGCCGACGAACAGGCGCGGATAGGCATAGGTGCGGCCGAAGCTCGCATCGAGACGCGACAGCGTCTGCCCCGGCTCGGTCGCAAAGCGGCGCCGCTCCATGCCCAGCCCGACACTCACATTCGAGTACGATCGTACTCGCGGGCGCACGAACGTCGCAGCGAGCACGACATCCTGCGTCCGCTTGAGCAACGTGCCCTGCACCGCGCCGCTCGAATCCACGACGCTGCCCAGCGAGGTCCAGTCCTGCGCCACCGCCGCGTCGATCACGGGACGGCGCAGCCCCGCGTAGCGATAGAACAGTCCGCCCACCGCGCCCTCTCCGGACGTGGACAGCGCCGCGTAGCCGGAGTAGAAATGCCGGTTCAGCGCGTCCACTCCACTGGTGGTCGCGCCGAGCCGAGTGCCTCGCACGTTGGCCGGCTCGATGATGGGATACCAGTAGCGCGGGCGCGCAGAACGCCATGGCGAGTAGCGTCGGTAGTGGCCAGCGGCGAGTGGCTGCGAGTCGACGCGAGCCGGTGCGGCAAGGCTGTCCGGGAGCCTCACGGCTCGTTCACCCAGTGCCTGTGATGGCACCGGCGCGACGCCGAGGTGATAACCATCCGCGCGCAGTGTCGTGGCCACGAGCTGCGGACTACCGGGCGAAATATCGGGCGCGAAGAGGGCGGCGCCATCGTGTGTCCGCGAGAGCGGCTGCGTGAAGCCCGTTCCATAGTATGCCACCATCTCCGGACTGCCGAAGCGCTCGCTGATCCACACGAGACTCGCTCCGCGCCACCGTGGCGACGCGATCACGTACCGGCCGCGATCAAGCGTACTCGTGCTGTCAGATCCGACGTCGATGAGCTCGAGCGAGAACTCGCCGCCATGGCGGCGCCGTACAGCGGCGACGACACGTCCGTCCGGCGACCAGGCCGGCTCGCTCCATGTTTCGTCCGGGTCCGCGCTGCGAAGCACGCGCTGCATCCGGCCAACGGAATCCAGCAGCACGAGGCTCGAGCGCGCCGGCTGAAGCTGAACGGCGACGATGGTTCCGTCTCGCCGCGCATCGGGTTGCAGTAGTCGAGCGGACGACGTCAGCCGTTGGACCCGCCCATCTGGCCACTGGCGATACAGGTCGGAGCGTACCTCGGAGGGAGCGACGAAATCAGGGCTGCTGTAGAGCAGCGACCCGTCGCCCAGCGGAACGTTCGCGCTGCGCCCGTCGCGACGCCCGAGTCGGCGGCGATCGCCATTCGGCGAGACGACGTACGCGGCGTTGATGTCGCGGCCATCGGTAGCGCTGTAAACGATCGAACTGGAGTCGATCCAGCGCGGACTCGACGCATACAGGCTGCGCGTCGTCAGCTCACGCCAGCCGGGCAGCGGTGTGGTGGCACTTCCGGCCGTGCGAGCTACCGAATCGCGCCAGGCATCGAACGCCGTGCCGAACGAGCTTCCGAACGCCTGACGTGCCGGCCGGCCGAGCGCCAGGGGAATGAGCTGCGCACTCTGCCGCTCCACGAATGTGCCGATGGCGGACTCACCGCGCGTCTGCGCCAGGTACTCGAGAAACAGCGCGCCATATCCGTATGCCCCTTCCCCACCGGGAAAGCCGGGTGCGCCGAGACTGAGCTGATCCAGACGCGGCAGCCGCCCCTCCCGCGCCGCGGCGCGCGCGACGACACGGTTGTGAGGCTCGCGCAGCCGACCGCCTTCGGTCAGCCGCGATTCATAGTAGACGGCCAGCCCCTCGATCAACCATGACGGCGCGTATACGTTGGGAAAGAGAAAGGGCGCGCGGCCGAACACACGCTGCGCACCCTCCCAGATCCCGCGCGACCGGTCGAGATGAAAGATGTGCGCGAGCTCGTGCGTCACGACGATCTCGATCCAGTCATCGTTGAAGCGCAACCCCGCATTCTCGATGGGCGGCGTGGCGAAGATGTTGATGCGATTGCTCGGATACGGCGTCGCGTTGCCGTTCGCGTAATCGGCGTCGTCCGAGACGACGAGCTCGATCATGCCGCGCGGTTTCACGAGCTCGCGACTCAGTTGCGTGTACGCACGCTCCGCCGCCGCGGCGGCGACGCGTCCCTCGCGCTCGAGACCCTCGGCAACGTGCACACGAAAGTGCAGCGTCTCGAGCGTGCGATAGAGATGATAGGGTGCGGGCTGCGCACCAGCCGTCCCAGCCAGCGCCCCCAGCAGGAGCGCGGCGACAACGCGGCCGCGCGCGAACGGATTCACTGCGACGTCAGGGTCCGGAAGTACTGCTCGACGCCGTCGGCAACGCCACGTGCATACCGTTCCTGGTACTCCGGCGTGCGCAACGCGGCTTCCTGATCCGGGAGCATGATGAACGCGCCCTCGCAAAGCACAGCCGGATACCAGGTGCCGCGCACGACCGCGAGGTTGTCGTAGTTCACGCCCAGATCGAGCAGGCCCATCTGCGGCACCATGCCGCGCTGCACGGCGCGCGCGAGCGGCTCGCTGTGCGTGCGGAAAAAGTATGTGCCCGTGCCGGGCGCGATGAACGGATTCACGCCGTCGGGATACGCGTTCAGGTGGATGGACACGAAAGCATGGACGTTTGCGCGGCGCGCCATGATGGGTCGATCGCCGAGCGCGATGGCGGAGTCGGTGGTACGCGTCATCATCACGGTGGCGCCGCGCTCCTCGAGCAGGCGCTTGAGTCGCACGCTGATGGGCAGCGTCGCCTGGGCCTCGTAGAAACCGGTGGGCCCGGTGGAGCCGCCCGGCGGATGACCGGCGTCGACGGCGATGGTGAGGCCTGACAGCGGCCGTCGCGGATCGATGGCCGGCCGGCCCCGCAGCCGCAGCACGAGGGCATTGTTTTCCCAGAACACGAGATATCCGAACGGCGCCGCGCGCAGGTTGACGGTGATCTTCGCCCGCTCCGACGACTCCTGCGCCCACTCCACGGAGCGCACCATCGAGTCCTGCGGCGCGAAGTTCACGATGTCGGTGTTCACGCGCACGCCATACAGCGTCACCACGATGGCGCGGTCGAGCTCCTCCACGAAGTAGGGCGCGCGCGGTCCGATCGGCATGATCACATCCACGCCCTGCGGCGCGCCGCGGACCCGCATGTTGGACGCGACTCGGCGCGGCGCGGGCGTGTCAGCGGGCAGGTCGATCGCCTCGGCAGAGTCGACGTAGACGTCGAGCGCGCGGTCGAGGCGGACGCGCGCCATGCTGCCAGTGCGGGCGAGCAGCGGCACGACGGTGCCGGGCGTGAAGAACCACTTGTACGTGCCGCCCACGAGCGGACGTCCGATGATCACGCGATCGGTATCCGACGCTGCACCCGGCTGCCCCAGCTGCCCCAGTTGCACCCAGCCCATCGGCTCCTCCTGCGCCAGCCGCGTGCGCAGCGAATCCACGCGCGCCGAGAGGGCGGCGATGGTATCGGCGCGCGAGGTCGGCTGGGAGTCGGGCTTCGCGGTGGGCTTGGCAGGGGGCGCGCTGTCCGTTGCGGCCGCCGGGGACACGGCGCGCTCGGGGTAGCGAATGGTGTGCATCGCACGCGCGGTGTCCGTGCCCCGCGACGCCACCAATTCGTACCGTGGCGCATCGGTGGGGGGATTGACGACGTACGCCATGTAGGCGCCGTTCGCATATACACGCGCCGGGGCACCGTTCACGGTGAGGCGCGCCCTGCCGCTCCCGATGGAACCGAAGATGAAGTTCGAGTCTCGAGAAGTGACCACGGCGTCGACGCGCGGGTACTGAACGCGGATCGCGAGGGGACCGTCCACCTCGGGCACGGGTGGGAGCGGGAGCGCTGGCGCCGCGCCGGAGCCCATCGGGACGGGCGGAGTTCCGGCGCCTGGCGCTCCGGCGCATGCGAGCGCGGCGGCGAGCGATGGCGCCAGCGCGGCGCGTGCGAGTCGGGACAGCATCATGGCGGGAAGCTAATCCGGGGCGCGGCACGAGCGCGAGGCATGGCTCGAGTCATGATAAATGATGTTGGCGCGCCCGTTTCGCGTTCCCTATATTCGCGCCGCACGGAACGCGCGGCGGCAGTGCGCCGACGGCGAATCCCTGGTCGGGGCGCCGTCGTAGGGTGTGATGGGGCCCGTGCGGACCCGGTTTCCCGTCTGGCCCGGTGTCCGAGGCACGCTGGAGAGCTACATTCGCTGTGGGAATCGGTTGCCGACCCCGCGTCCGCGATCGATGCGGCGGCGCTGAGAAAGCAAGATGCGGCAGGAACTCCTGGAAGCGCTCGCAACCTGTGATAGCC
Source organism: Gemmatimonadaceae bacterium (assembly GCA_039928585.1). Classification (GTDB taxonomy): domain Bacteria; phylum Gemmatimonadota; class Gemmatimonadetes; order Gemmatimonadales; family Gemmatimonadaceae; genus AG11. The sequence goes on from JBDSSY010000264.1 coordinate 9,807, forward strand.
CATGATCTCGTGACCGTGCCCAATCCTTCGCTTCCGAAGCACTCGCCGCACGAGCCGGTCATCGTCCACGTCTTTGGGCGCACGGACGTGGGACGCACGCGCGAGCACAATGAGGATGCGTTCGTCGTCGCCGACCTGACACGCGGCACGTCCTCCCTGGAGCCCGAGCTGCTCACGCACACGGTGGGCGATCACGGGACGCTGTTCATGGTCGCGGACGGCATGGGGGGCGCCGCAGCAGGCGAGATCGCCAGTGCGATGGCGATCGACGTGGTGCTCGAGGAGCTGACGGCTGCGCTCAACGGCGACGAGCGTCCGACGGACGCGGTATTCGCCGCAGCGATCAAGCGCGCGACCGCTGCGGCCAATGCACACATCCATACATTCGCGCTGGAGCATCCCGAGTTCCGTGGCATGGGCACCACGGCCACGGTCGCGGGCGTGCTCGGCGACACGCTCTACCTGGCCCAGGTGGGCGACAGCCGAGCGTACCTCGTGCGCAATGGTGTGGGACGACAGATCACGAAGGATCAGTCGCTCATGCAGAAGCTGATCGAGGCGGGCGAGCTCACCGAGGAGGAGGCCGAGCAGAGCGAGCGGCGCAACATCATCCTCCAGGCGCTGGGGCCCGAGGCGACGATCAAGGTGGACCTCACTCATCAGCCCGTGCGCCGCGGCGACCTCCTCGTGCTGTGCAGTGATGGACTAAGCGGACAGGTGCGCGGCGACGAGATCACGCGCATCGTAACGGAAGAGGGCAGTCTTGCCTCGGCGTGCGAGCGCATGATCGATCGAGCGAACGAGATGGGCGGGCCGGACAACATCACGGTCATCGTCGCGCGGTTCGATGGCGACGGACTCGTCGCGCCCGCCGGTAGCGACGACGTGGGACATCGCGTCTTTCCGCTGTCCACCGACTCCGGACAGATGTCGGCGATCGATCATTCACTCAGCCAGGTGACGACGAGCGAGATACCGGTCATGCGCCGTCCGACGCGGGAGCTGCCGCATGACGCGTTCGTGCTGACGACGACGATTCCCGACGACAACGCCGCGAAGCGTCGCAGCCGCGGTTCGCTGATTGCGCTGATGTTCCTGCTCGTCTTCCTCGGCGGCGCCATGTGGTGGGTGTATCGCACGGCCCAGCAGGTCGTGGTACCCCGACAGTCCACCACCCCGACACCGGCGTCGACCGCACCGTAGCCCTGGGGCGTGGCGCGTCGCGGGCGGCGCGCCGTTACGCGGGTGTCAGCATCCCCAGCACGCGGCGGCCTCGCGCACCGGTGGCGGTGGGCACGTTGCCCGGCAGACCCTCCAGGTGCAGGTGCGCCAGGAGCGCGAACGCCACGGCTTCCTTCGCTTCGCCGTCGAAGAACTCCTCGTCGAACGTGCGCACGCGGAGTCCGCCCAGCACCGCGCCGAGCTGCGCCCGGAGCGTGTGATTCTTCGCTCCGCCGCCCGACAGGATGGTTTCGGTGATCGGTTCGGGAACGAATCGCCGGTACGCGTCGGCGATGCTCTGCGCGGTGAGCGCGGTGGCGGTGGCGATGAAATCGTCGCCGGCGGCATCGGCCAGGCCGGCACGGCAGAGTGCAACGAGACGCTGGACGTACGCGGCGTCGAACAGCTCGCGCCCCGTACTTTTGGGCGGTTCAGCGCGGAAGTACGGCTCCGCGAGCAGCGCGTCGATCACCGGCTGAATCACGCGACCGCGCGCCGCCATGCGACCGTCGTGGTCGTACCGCTGGGACGGATCCACCAGCCGCACGACGGCATCGAGCACGCCGACGCCTGGACCCGTATCGAATGCCCGAACGCTGGCGAGCGTCCCGTCGGGTGGCACGACGGTCACGTTGCCAATGCCACCGATGTTCTGGAGCGCGCGCCACTGACGTCCGGCGAAGAGGAGCGCGTCGGCGATGGGCACGAGCGGCGCGCCCTGCCCGCCCGCGGCCACGTCGCGCACGCGAAAGTCGCTGACGACCGCGAGCCCGGTGCGCTCGGCGATGACAGCCGGTGCGTCCACCTGCCACGTCGAATGCGGCGGCTCGTGCCAGAGCGTCTGGCCATGCGAACCGATCGCGCGAATGTCCGCACGCGGGATCCCTGCGTCGGCCATCACGGCGATGGCGGCGTCGGCGAGCCAGCCGCCGAAGTCCGCGGCGAGCCGGCAGAAGTCACGCGCGGATCCGCCCTGCATCGCGGCCGACATGCGCTCGCGCTGCGCTGGTGCGTACTCATGGACGTGGAATCCCAGCAGTTCCACGGAATAGCCCGCGCCGTCCACCGGTTCGAACCGGGCGACGGCGGCCGAGATGCCGTCGAGCGACGTCCCCGACATGAGCCCCACGTATACGCCGCCGTTTCGTGGCGCGTTGGACGTCATGCGACAGCCGGCGGCGGCGTGCGGACGAGACGTCGAATCACCCCGCCCGCGCCGGCGAGCTGGCGCTCCGCCTCAGGACGCTCGACGCCCAGCGCGTGCATGACGATCGCGAGCTTGACGCTGCCGCCGGCGCGCTCCAGCAACGCGCGCGCGTCGGGCCGTGCGAGGCCGCTCACTTCCGCCACGATGCGTTCGCTCCTGTCGGCGAGCTTCACATTGGTGGCGCGCAGGTCGACCATGAGATTGCCGAACGTCTTGCCCACGCGGATCATCGCGCCCGTCGTGATCATGTTGAGGATGAGCTTCGTCGCCGTGCCAGCCTTGAGCCGCGTGCTGCCGGTGACCACCTCGGGCCCGGTGATTGCGACGATGGCGACGTCCGCGCTCTGCAGCGTCTCGGCTGGCGGCGGCGAGCAGGCGACGATGACGGTGCGCGCGCCCACCGACCTGGCGTGTTCGAGCGCGACGCGGACATATGGCGTCGTGCCTGACGCCGCGATGCCCACGACCATGTCGCCGGCGCGCACGCCGCGTGCAGTCAGGTCGATGGCCGCCTGACGGAGATCGTCCTCCGCGCCTTCCTGCGCGCTCGTGAGCGCTGCGGGCCCGCCGGCGATGATGCCCTGCACCATCTGCGGGTCGGTGCCGAAGGTAGGAGGACACTCCGACGCGTCGAGCACGCCGAGTCGCCCCGAGGTACCCGCACCGACATAGAAGAGTCGCCCGCCGGCGCGAAACGTCTGCTCGGCCGCAGCGATGGCGTCGGCAATCTGCTGCCGCTGCGTCGCGACAGCGCGCGGAACAGTGTCGTCCTCCGCGAGCATGAGATCGACGATACCGATGGGATCGGCGAGGTCGATCTGCTGCGTACGCGGATTGCGACGTTCGGTAACGCGGGGATCGATGACGGGAGCAGGCACGTTGGCGGGGCGAGAGAACTGAGCACGGTTCGCCGGGTACACTGTCTACCTTCCCTTCGGCGTCGCGGCTAACTTACCGGGCGTCGTTCGCCACCCGCAAGCCACGGAGTTCTCGTGCGTCGACAGTTCCTCGCGCTCGTCCCCCTCTTACTCGCCGCCGACGCCGGAGCGCAGATCATCCGGCCAGGCATGCGATTTCGCGAGCCTGGTGCCTGGGTTTCGTTCGGCGCGGCATTGCAGAACACGTTCGACGTGCGCGACGGAACCACGAACAGCCTCTGGCAATTCGGCGACGCGACCCAGTACGCGGCCTCGATCGAGAAGACGGTGTCCAGCGGTGTGTCGTTCGGCGTACGTGGCACGCATGCGCGCGTACCGCTTTTCTACAGCGGGGCGACGGCCACCGAGGCGGATGCGAACATCTCCCAGGTGATGGGCGTGCTGCACGTGGCCAGTGGACGCGAGTTTCATTCGGTGCTGGAGCTGAGCGCCGGCGCGACGATCTTCTCCAACTTCCGCTCGCGCACGACCGATCAACGGCTCGAGCCGACATCACCTGACAGCGATTTCACCTTCGGGTTCGGCTATGGATTCGGCTACAACTTCTCGCCGACGTTCGCGATCGACATTATCGTGCAGGACATCAGCACGGCACTTCATCAGAAAGCCGGGCTGAGCGCGGGCGCCGGATCGAGCAACCGAATGCAGAGCACGCGGGTCGTGGCCCGTTTCGGCCTGGGCGGCCGCTGATCCACTCCTACCTGGACAATTTCGTGAGCCATCGACTGCTGCTCCTCGGCGCACTCGCGCTGGCCCCCTCGCCGGCGTTTGCGCAAGCGAGACCGGCTGGCGCCACCGACGTCGGCGTTGCGCAGCGACTGCCCGCGGCCCGCGGCGCTCGGACGCCGGCACGCCTGCCCGCGCAATTTCCCGACGGCTGGCGCCATGCCGCTGGCGGCGATGCGGTGTTCGGTGCGCATGCAATGGTCGCGACCGACGCGCCGCTCGCGAGCCGCGCCGGCGTGGAGATCCTCAAGCGCGGAGGCAACGCGGTGGATGCCGCGGTCGCAGTTGGATTCGCGCTCGCCGTCGTGTACCCCGAGGCGGGCAACATCGGGGGTGGCGGCTACATGGTGATCCACATGGCCGACGGGCGCACCGCGGCGCTCGACTATCGCGAAGTAGCGCCGCTCGCCGCCACGCGTGACATGTATCTCGATTCCGCGGGCACGCTGACGACGAAGAGCGTCGTGGGTCCGTTGGCGTCGGGCGTGCCGGGCGCCGTGGCAGGTCTCACGGCCGCGCTGCGCAAGTACGGCACGATGTCGCTCGCGCAGGTGATGGCACCGGCGATCCGGTTCGCCGAACGTGGCGTCGTCGTGGACACGGCGCTCCACTACTCGCTGCACAACAACGCGGGGTTGATCGAACAGTTCGCCGGCCGCGCACCATTCCTTCCCGACAGCGCGGCGCCAGCTATCGGCGCGACGCTCCGGCAACCGGAGCTCGCGCGCACGCTGCGCGCCATCGCCCGTCGAGGGAGCGCCGCCTTCTATCGCGGTCCGATCGCCGAAGCATGGACAGCTGAACTGCGAGATGCCGGCGGCATCATCACCATGGATGACCTGGCGAAGTATCGCGCCGTGTGGCGCACACCCGTGCGTTCCACGTACCGCGGCTACACCCTGCTCACCATGCCGCCGTCGTCGTCGGGCGGCGTGACGATCACGGAAACGCTGAACATCCTGGAGGGCTACGACGCACTGCCCGCGTTCGGGAGCACCCGGTGGGCGCACCTGCTCGGCTCCGCGTACCAGCGCGCGTTCATCGATCGCAACGCCAAGCTCGCCGACCCCGCCTTCGTGCAGGTGCCCATCGCGCAGCTCACCGACAAGGCGTATGCCGCGACGTTGCGGGCAACGATCGGTGCGGATCGCGCGACGCCCACCGCCACGCTTGGCGGCGCGCCGCGCGAGGGCATGGAGACGACGCACTACTCAGTCGTGGACCGCAGCGGGAATGCGGTGGCCACCACGACGACGCTCAACAATCTCTATGGCTCCGGCGTGTATGTCGCGTCGGCCGGGTTCTTCCTGAACGACGAGATGGACGACTTCGCGGCGCAGCCCGGGCGACCGAACATGTTCGGCCTCGTGCAGGGCGAGGCGAACGCCATTCAGCCAGGCAAGCGGATGTTGAGCGCCATGTCGCCGACGGTAGTGCTCGATCGGCTGGGCAAGCTCCTGCTCGTGGCGGGCAGTCGGGGCGGTCCGCGAATCATCACCAGCACCAGCCAGGTGATCCTGAACGTGATCGACTACCGAATGACACTCGCCGACGCGATGAGCGCGCCGAGGCTGCATCATCAGGCCCTGCCAGACTCGCTGGCGATCGAGCGTGATGGCGTGCGACCTGCGGTCGCGGACTCGCTTCGCGCCATGGGGTATGGTGTGTCGACGAGCCGCGGGATCGGTCTCGTGAATGCAGTGATGCGTGTGCGCGGCGGTTACGAAGGCGTCAGCGATCCGCGGTCGAGCGGTCGTCCGGTGGGTTACTGAGCGATCATCCGGTCACGGACGTCCGCGCCCGTGCCTTGGGCGCCGCTTGAACTTCTCCCGCTGGGTGGAATCGAGTCGCGCGCCGATCTCGGCGCGCGACTGATCGAAGATCTGCGTGAGGCGGGGCTGCATCTCGCCGCGCACGACGCGAAGGGAGGAATCGGTCTGCTGCATGATCGAATCGATCGCGGCGCGCTGCAGCGGCGTGAGACTCAGGTCCTTTGACATGCGTTCGAGCATCGCCGCCCGGCGTCGCGCGGTCATCTCCAGCGACATCTCGCCGGAGCGTGGCCCTCCGCCACGATAGTGCCGCGACCCGCGCATCACGAGCACGCGATCGAGGCCCGCGCCGGCGATGGCACTCCCGATGACGATGGCGGCGATGATGAGCGCCGCGCGACCGCGACTCGGGCTCACTCGGGCGCGTCGGTCGCGAGCCAGGGCGACTCGGCCACGGCGCCCGCATACGTGAGCGCCGCATCGCTCGACGACGTACCGCTCACGACAGCACTCACGAGGTCGATCGGTTCGGATGTCGACCCGGCATCTCCACGCGCGTCACCGCCGGCTCCGAATAGTGCCAACACGCCGACCAGGCCGGCGGCGAGCGCGAGCGGCAACGCGCCGCGCTGCCACAGCGCGACCTGGCTCCACCATGGTGCCACTCGCCGCTCCCGAACCGCGGCGCCGATCCGGCTCGCGAGCGCGTTCCAGTCAACGGTGCTGCCAGGCGACGTTCCCAGCGAGGCACGGAGGAGTGCGCCGAGCCGCTCGTCGCGTGCGGGCTCCTGATCGTCGGGCGCCGGGAAATCGTACATGCGTGTCATGGGTCAGCCCTCGAAATGGCTCGAGAGTGCGACGCGGAGAATGCGTCGCGCCTCGTGAAGATGCCAGCGGACGGTGCCGGGTGCGAGCGCCAACCGCTCGCCGATCTCGGTGCTCGTCAGTCCATCGACGTCGAACAGGGTCACGATCATTCGCTGCTTCTCGCTCAGTGTCGAGAGCGCGCGGAGGAGTAGGTCGCGCGTCTCGTTTCGCGTGGTAAGGTCGAGCGCAGACGGTGCCGTGCTGACGGCGTCCGTCTCCGGTTCTGTCTGTCGCCTCGACCGCGAGCGCCGCAGGTTGGCGCCCCGGTTCATGACGATGCGGTTGAGCCAGGGGCCGAACGGCCGCTCGATGTCGAAGGTGTCCAGATACTGATGCGCCGCGAGAAAGCTCTCCTGCACGAGATCCTCCGCGTCCTCCCGATGTCCCACCACGCGATACGCCATCTGGAATGCGGGCCGCATATACTCGACAACGAGCGCGTCGAACGCCGTGACATCGCCGGACCGCACGCGCCGGATCAGCGCGGCATCGCGCGCGAGGGCGGCTCGGCGCAGGGATGCGGCACCGTCAGGGGACGCGAGGTCGGTCACCGGCGACGGTCGCGCCGAAGCGGACGTCGGTCAGCCCTCCGGTGGACGTCCCATTCCGCCCTGACGCTGGCGACCGTCGCCCATCGCGGCATCGCGTCCGCGACGCGCACGCTCTTCGTCGGCCTTCTTGCGGGCATCCTTCTCCAGGTCGGCGGCCTTTTCCTGCTGCACCGCCGACAATATCGCCATCGTCCGCTGACGCGCGAGGGCATTGTTGTCGCGCATGCCGCGCATGACGTCGGCAATGGCCGCGCGCCGGGTCGCGATCTCGTCGCGCTGCTCCTGACTCAGGTCGCCCGGCCCATTGGCGGGGCGGCTGCGCGGACGCAGCGAATCGAGCCGTTGGAGCCACGGACGGTTCGCCGAATCCTGTGTCCTCCGCACGGACTCGAGCAGCACGCGCTGGCTATCGGCGAGCGCCAGTTCCGCAGCGTGATCGAGCACCAGCGCGGCGATGCCGGGCGCGGGCCGTGGCGGAATGGCGAGCGCATCCTCCGGGCGACCGCCACCACCCCGGCGACCGTACTGGGCGGACGCATCGTGTGCGACGACGAGGAGCAACGAGCAGGCGGCGACGAAGAGGCGCATGGGTTTGGGAGTGGCGGTAGTGGGAGGGCGACGCGACCCGCTGCGGCGCCCGACGACAATGCACCAGCAGGTGACGAACTGTTGGGGGAGTGGCCGAACGCGACACGGGGTCCGCCTCCAACGATGAGGAAGCGGACCCCGCGTCATGCCATGCGGTGAATCAGCTGATCTTCACCTGGAGCGGCGCATTCAGCGTGACCGTCACACTGCCGCCATCCGGGAGGCAACCTTCGAAGTTCGCGGTGCCCGCGGCGACGCCGGCGCCGGCCGCCGCGCCTGCTGCAGCGCCGACGACCGTGGACTTGGTGTTCTTGCCCATGATCTGCCCCGCGATCGCGCCGAGAACTGCGCCGCCGACGACCTTCTGCACGTCCTTGTCGCGCGGCTGGTTACGCACGCGCTCGACGTCCGCGTTCGCCACGCTGCCGTTCACCTGATAAGTACGGCCGCCGAAGCTCACCGACCGCACGGCAAATTCCATGACGATCTTGTCGTTGGCGTTCTCACTGCGCTTGAGCTGCGTCACCTCGAGCGACACCGTGGCGCCCGCGGGGATCGTCGCACCGTTCGAACCGGTGACCGCGCTGGTCGTCGTCGCGGAAAAGGTCTGGCCCGGCTTGTACGTGTTCGTGCAGACGCGCGAGTTGGAGCGAAGCGAGAGCGACGAACCCGAGGCGATCGTTCCGACGGAACCGCCAGCGCCGGTGCTCGCCGATCCGGATGGGTTGCGCGTCACCGTGTTGCCGGACGCCGTTGTTGACGTAGCCGGCCTGGTGCGCGCGGGCGTCGTCGTGCGTCCACTCGTGCTCGGCCGCGCGACGGGGGCAGGCGTGCGCGCGGGGGCGGGTGGTGGCGTCGTGACTGCCGGCGTCGCGGGAATGTCGCGCAGCTGTGGTTGCAGAGTGGTGTCCTGTCCGGCGAGCGCCAGATCCCGGTTCAGCGCCGTGTCGCGCGCAAGCGAGCTGTCTGGTTTCGCGTCCTTCGAGGTACAGCCTGCGACGGCGATCGCAGCGCACAGCGCGAGCGGTGCACGAAGCCGACGGATATACTTGGTCATGACGAGCCTCCGGATGGGGGGTGCCCACAGCCGCACCGAACCGGCGAAGCTGCGGTACTGCAACAAGTTAACACAATAGAGCGCGTGAGTCATGTGAGTGGCAGTATCCGGGCCGCGTCGCCCATGCGGCGCCTCGTCCCGTACTACCGCCCGTACCGGAAAATGTTGGCTACCGGCCTTGGACTGGTGGTGCTGTCCTCGGCATTGGGCGCACTCGTACCCTGGCTCCTGCGGTCGGGTATGGACGCGCTGCAGGCGCGGGAGTCACTCGGCCGAGTCGCAGCCATCGGCGGCGGCATCGTGGCCATTGCGGTCGTGAGCGGCGCGCTTCGATTCTGGATGCGCGAGGTGATGAACGGACTCAGTCGTTACATCGAGTTCGACCTGCGCCAGACGCTGTTCGCTCATCTCACGGCACTCGATCCGGGCTACTTCGCTCGCGTGCGCACGGGCGACATCATGGCGCGCCTCACGAACGACCTCGGCGCCGTCCGTATGGCCGCGGGTCCGGCGATCATGTACCTCACCAACACGATCTTTGGCGGCGCGTTCGCGTTGATCTTCATGCTGCACATCGACGTGACGCTCACGCTGCTCGCCCTGCTGCCGATGGCGATGCTGCCAGTGGTGATGATCAGGATGGGCGGACTGGTGCACGCGCGCTTCGAAGCCGTGCAGGAACACTTCAGCACGATCACGACGCACGCGCAGGAGAATTTTGCCGGCGTGCGCGTGGTCCGTGCGTACCGGCAGGAGCGGGCGGAAGTGGCGCGCTTCGCCGCGCTCAGCGAGACCTACGTGAACCGGAACATGAGCCTCGCGCGCGTCTACGGCCTCATGAATCCACTCTTCGGCCTGTTGGCCGGGCTGAGCGTGGTGGTCGTGCTGGCGCTGGGCGGGAAGCTCGTGGTGGAAGGGCGCATCTCGGTGGGCGCATTCGTGGCGTTCGGCTTCTACCTCGGTATTCTCACCTGGCCGCTCATCGCGCTCGGCTGGGTGATCAACCTGTTCCAGCGCGGCGCGGCGTCCATGGCGCGGCTCCTCGAGATACTCGACGCGCAACCCGCGGTACGCTCGCCCGAGGCACCGCGAGCCTTGCCGCCTGCGGGCGGTGGACGCCGACTCGAGTTCCGCGATGTCGGATTCCACTTCCCCACGCCACAGGGCGCCGACCCGCGGTGGGCGCTGCGCCACGTGTCGTTCGACCTACCGGCGGGCGGTACACTCGCCGTGGTGGGTGCGACGGCCAGCGGCAAGAGCACGCTGATCGACCTCATTCCGCGATTGCACGACCCGCAGGAGGGCGTGATCCTGCTCGACGGCATTCCGATTCGCGATCTCGCCCTCGACGTGCTGCGCGCGGAGATCGGTTACGCGCCGCAGGAGAGCTTCCTGTTCAGCGACACGATCGGCGCGAACCTCTCTTACGGCGATGCCTCGCGTGCGCTGATGGAGCACGACGTCGAGGGCGAGGCAACACCAGCGCAATCGCGGGAGCGGGGCGACCGCGAGGTGGAACCGGATGTGTGGGCGGCCGTCGTTGCACAGCTCGACGACACCGTGCGTGCATTCCCCCATGGCTACGGCACGCTGCTCGGAGAACGCGGCATCAATCTCAGCGGTGGGCAGAAACAGCGCCTCGCGCTCGGACGCGCTCTCGCGCGTCGGCCGCGCCTCGCGCTGCTCGATGACTCGCTCTCCGCCGTGGACACGCACACCGAGGCGGAGATCCTGCGCGGACTGCGGACGGCCTTCGTCGGGCGCACCGCCGTGATCGCGTCGCACCGGATCAGCGCCGTGCGCGAGGCGAGCTGGATCATCGTGCTGGATGGAGGGTGCGTCGTGGAACAGGGCACGCACGACGTGCTCATCTCGGCGGGTGGGCGATATGCGTCGCTCCTGAGGCGCCAGCAGCTGGAAGAGTCGCTGGAGACCACGGCGTCGGCGTGAGGAGCGAATCTCCGGATGCTGCTATTGGCACGGCAGTCCGCAGCGCGTACACTTGGCCCATGCAACGCGTCGAGACACCCTCCACTTCTCTTACGCCCTCGACGGCCCCGGACGTCCGCGTCGCCATGCTCGAAGCACAACTGCGACAGGCGCACGAGCACATCGCGGAACTTGAAGCGAGTGACGGCGTGAAGGCGCAGTTCCTGGCGAACATCTCGCACGATCTGCGCACGCCCCTCACGGCGGTGATCACGCATGCCGAGATCCTGCGCGACGGTATTCTCGGTACGCTCTTGCCGCGGCAGCTGGAGAGCATCAACGGCATCATCAACGGCGGACGGCAGCTGCTCGGGCAGGTTGGCGAGATTCTCACGTACGCGCGTGGCGCAGCCAACCAGCTCACCGTGGTGCCATCGCAATTCGACCTCAGTGACGTGGTCGCGCAGATCTGTGCGCTCAACGAGTCGCTCGCCAGCCGAAAGGGCGTGACGCTGGTGTCGGACGTTCCCGCGGACCTCGAGCGCGTCACGGCGGATCGCCAGAAGATTGCGCATATCCTGGGCAATCTCCTCGGCAATGCGATCGATTTTACACCGGCCGGCGGTCGCGTGTGGGTGACGGCGCGATTCGTCGACACGGACACCGAACGGCACTACCTGGTGGAGGTGGGGGACACGGGAATCGGCATCGACGCGGAGCATCACGACCTCGTGTTCCGCGAATTCGCCCAGGTAGACGCGAGTGCCTCACGCCCGCATCACGGCACGGGACTGGGACTGACCATCGCCCGCAAGCTCGTGGAGCTGCACGGCGGACGGATCTGGCTGGAAAGCGGACTCGGTGAAGGGAGCCGATTCTTCTTCACCATTCCCTACGTGACATTCTGATCGCAGCCGTGACAACGCTGCCGCATGTGCTCGTGGCCGAGGACAACGAGCTGGTGAGCGGCGCGATGCGTGTGCTGTTCGAGGAGACGGGGCACCGGGTGTCCACGGCGCCCTCCATCGCCGAGACGGTGCACGTCGCCTCGTCCGACGCGGTCGACCTGCTGCTGCTCGATCTCGGTCTCGCCGACGGCGACGGATTGGAGGTGCTGTCGCGATTGCGCGCCCTCGATGCCTTGCCGCGTATCGCAGTGGCGCTGACGGGGCGCGATGAGCCCGAGGTCGTGGCGCGCTGCCGGGCAATGGGCTGTCATGAAGTGTTGCTCAAGCCCGTGCCGGCGCGGGAGCTCCTCAGAATGGCGCGGGAGTGGCTGGCCGCTGACATTGGAGAATGAGTCGTCAGGTACCCTTGAAAGTCGCACCGAGCACCGCGAAAACAATTCCCAGGAGTGTCGTCACTCCTGCGATCGTCAGGAAGGCCGTCTTCACCGGGTCAAAGTCCCTGACCGCTACCCCGCCCACGTCCACTATCGCAAGCGCGATCCGTTCGCCCGATGCCATCGACCGAACGCCGACGAGACTGTCACCTTCGACGTGTACGTCGGCCAAGTCCACTTCGTGCCCGCGCTTGTCGGTGAGGCGCACGACGTTGCGTGAACCTATCTGCCGCACGACGTCCCGCGGCGGACCAGGGATGGTGTGCAGCGACGAGCAGCCCGTGAGCAGCAGCACGTGAATCATTATCGCGACGTTTTGTAAGGCCGTGCGCATGCGTTCCTCCCCCGGTCAGAGCCGATTCCGCAACGCCGCGGGCGTCAGTCCCTGCAGATACGTCGCCATCACCGTGAAGTAGTCCAGCATCATCATCACCCCGACGATCACGAGTAGCGCGCCGCTCACCTGGGAGACCCGCGCGAGATGCGGACGCATGCGCGTGACCGTCTCCAGAAAGCGCTCGACTGCGACCGCGGCCACCAGGAATGGAATCGCGAGTCCGAGCGAATATGCCAGTAGCAATGGCAATCCGCGCGAGAGATCCGCTTCTGCCGCCGTATACGTGAGGATGGCGCCGAGTATGGGGCCAAGGCAGGGCGTCCACCCCGCGCCGAACGCGATGCCGACGATGACGCTGCCCAGGTAGCCCAGAGGCTTGTTCGCGAGATGGACGCGCCGCTCGCGATCGAACGCCGTCAGCCGCACTGCACCCAGCAGGTACAGGCCGAAGAGGACGACGAGCGCGCCTCCCACGCGCGTGATCCACACACGATATGCGATCAGCAGCCGCCCGAGGACCGTGGCGGATGCGCCGAGTGCGAGGAAGATGAGGGTGAACCCGAGCACGAACAGCAGCGCGTGTACGAGCGCGGCGCGCCGCGAATGCTGCAACTCGTCGAAGCCGACGCCGGTGACGAAGGTGAGATAGCTCGGAATGAGCGGCAGCACGCAGGGCGACAGGAAGCTCAGCAGTCC